>DATNHI010000241.1:0-5305 GCA_035605035.1 Verrucomicrobiia bacterium | reverse complement strand
ATGGCGTTTCGGCCCACGACATCAAACGCCAGCGCCTGGCTAGTCATTCGCGGCGAACTGGCCAGCACCACCGCGCCGCGCAACCGGTCGGGATGCCGCGTGGCCCAGGTCAATGCTTGATGTCCACCTACCGAACCGCCGATGACGGCGACGAGTTGACCAATGCCAAGGTGATCCAAAAGCCGGCGCTGGATTTCCACCATGTCTCCAATGGTAATGGTCGGGAAATCCGCGCCGTAAGGTTTGCCCGTCGCCGGATTGAGACTGCCCGGCCCGGTGGTGCCGCGACAGCCGCCGAGGAGATTTGGACAGATGACAAAAAAACGGCTTGTGTCCACCGGTTTGCCCGGCCCGACGAGAATGTCCCACCAACCCGGCTCATCCCCGGCATTGTGGCGGGCGACATGGGAATCGCCGCTGATGGCGTGGCAAATCAGAATGGCATTGCCGCCGGTTTCATTAAGCTGGCCGTAAGTTTCAAATGCCACCGTGACGCTAGGCAGCGCGCCGCCAGATTCCAAACCGAGCGGTTCGTCAAACGTGACACTTTGCAGGTAACGCAACGGCTGCGCGGTGCGAACCGTGTCGCTGTTTTCAAAAATGTCCTTGGCCATTGAACTTGGTTTCCGAAATTTACCTTCGTCGCACCGGCGATTTTTTAACCTCGCCGGTGCGCGGAGTTCGGAACTTATTTCTGCGAGGCTTGCAACGCCTGCTCGATGTCGGCCTGAATGTCAGTCACATCTTCGAGGCCGATGGACAGCCGGACGTAATCCGCCGTCACGCCGGTTTCTTCCTGTTCGGCGGGCGTCAACTGCTGATGCGTCGTCGAGGCCGGATGAATGACCAGCGATTTGGCGTCGCCGATGTTCGCCAGATGCGAGAGCAGTTTGGCCGAGTTGATGAATTTTTTGCCCGCCTCTAAACCGCCCTTGATGCCGAAGCCCACGATGCCGCCGAAGCCGCTCTTCAAATACTTCGCGGCGATTTTGTGATTCGGATCGTCCGGCAAACCCGGATAAGTCACCCACGTCACGAGCGGATGACTCTTGAGGTATCTCGCGATCTCCAGCGCATTGATGGAATGTTGTTTCTGCCGCAGCGGCAGGGTTTCCAAGCCGAGCAGGAACTGGTGGGCGTTGAACGGACTGAGCGCCGCGCCGATGTCGCGCAGGAGCGTGACTCGGATTTTCAGGATGAACGCGACATTGCCGAGGCCGGGCACGTTGCTCAATGCGTCCCAGTATTTCAAGCCGTGATAGCTCGGATCAGGCTCTGTAAATTCGGGGAACTTGCCGTTGTTCCACTGGAATTTTCCGGCGTCCACAATCACGCCGCCGATGCTGGTGCCGTGGCCGCCGATGTATTTCGTGGCGGACGTGGCGAGGATGTCCGCGCCGTAATCAATCGGTTTTACCAAGCCGATGCCAACGGTGTTGTCCACAACGAGCGGAATTCCGTTTTCGTGCGCAATCTTGGAAATGATTTCAAAGTCCGGCACGTCAAGTTTCGGGTTGCCGACAGTTTCGACGTAAATCGCGCGAGTCTTGGGCGTGATGGCTTTGCGAAACGCCTCCGGGTCGCGCGAATTCACAAACTTCACCGTGCGGCCCAGTTTCGGGAACGTGTAATGAAAAAGCTGGTAGGTGCCGCCGTAAAGATTGTTGCCCGCGACAATTTCATCGCCAAGCCGCGTGATGGCCAGCAGCGAGTAGGTGATGGCCGACTGCCCGGACGCCACGCCGAGCGCGCCGGTGCCGCCTTCGATGGCCGCCACGCGTTGCTCGAAAACGTCGGTCGTCGGATTCATCAGGCGCGTGTAGATGTTGCCGAATTCTTTCAGCGCGAAGAGATTGGCGGCGTGATCCGTGCTTTTGAAAACGTAGGAGGTCGTTTGGTAGATCGGCACCGCGCGCGAAAGCGTGGTGGCGTCGGGAGTTTGGCCGGCGTGCAACGCCAGCGTGGATAGTTTTTGTTTGCTCATAATTCTATGTTGTTTGGCTTGGGCTGGAGGTCGGCACGACGGCGGATGGTGCGTGAGGAGGAATCACGTTGCCGGAAAGCCGGACGCCCTGCCTCCTCCAGCCGGATTGTTTTAGAACTCCCATTTGGTCGTGACGCCCCAGACACCGTCGGCGGTGTTGTTCAATACCGTGCCGAAATGGCCGTAACCCACCGCCAGCGTCAGGTGTTTGTTGACCACATAAGCGGCGTCAATCGTCCACCAGTCGCTCGCTTTGCCGATCAGGCTGGTGTTGCCAACGGCAACGGTTTTGTAATCAGTGGCCATTTGCTTATATTCCGCCGCCAGCGCCAGATTGCTGGTGACGAAGACCACCGCGTTTCCTTCAAACAGGAAGTTGTAACTGTCCGTAAAGCCGAGCAACCCGTTCCAGACGCCCTCGGTCGCGCGACCACCGGCTTCCAGCAGCACGGGACGCGGCAACTGGGTGAACAGCTTGGAAGCGTAAAGCGTGAAGTCCACCCCGTCGTTTTGACTGACACCGATAGCCTTCAAAGTTCCGTTGAGCTGGCTGTTGATGTCATTGTAAGAGTCGTTGTATTTGTAGTGTGCGCCGAAGGTCAGCGCCGGAATCCACTTCTGGTCAAACTCGCCTTCCTTCAGGATTTGGAACCGCGCGTTGAAGTTGTGCAGTTCAACGGAAGACTCATTCAAGTTCAAGCCGGTCGCCTGTTTGACCGCCAGCGGCAGGTTGCCCAGATTGAAGTTGTTGTAACCGTAGCCCAGTTCGAGGCGGCTCAATGGCGATTCTGTCAGGGTTAAGGCTTCGAGATCCTGACCGTGGCCAAGATCAACATAGGCAAAACCAACGCTTGGCCGGCCAACAGGTTCGCCATTACGCGGCGGATTGACAATGTAGGCCGACAGCGTGGCGAAAATACCGCCGTTGCCTTCAATCTGGTGCAGCGGCAGCGGCGCGGGTTTTTCCGCTGCGGCCGGGGCGGCGGGGGATGCCGCCGTGGCCGTTTCATTGGTGGTGATGTCAGCGCTCAAACCCGTGGCCGGCACCGCCGCCACCAGCAGCGCCGCCAGCGCGGAGCCGAAGTTTGAAGGACGTTTTTCGTGTAATCGGAGTTTCTGACCGGTTTTCATTTGTGTTATTTATTTTCATCAACAATCCTCCAGTAGTCCGGTCAGCGTTGTTCAATTGTTGTTATTTGTTTTTTTGATCCAGTTCGTCTGGTGGTAAATTTCAATTCAAGCGCCGCATTCCCCGCCGCGTGCGCCCACGACAAAGGGCTGCGTTGAGCCAAGGTCGCGGTAAAATGCGGGCTGCTCTGCCGGCGACGCCACCTGTGTCAATGGTTCGAGTCGTTGCTTCAACGCGGAGAGCCCGACACGATTGATAAATGCGGAAAAACTTTCTGCCTCCTGCCGTTCCGTTTGGAAAAATCCAATGACCCCCCAAACCGCCCGCGCCACATTCAACGCCGGAATCTCCAGCACGCGCGTGCCAAACGCCTCGGCGGAAGAAACGCCGCCGAGCAGCAGCGCATAATGCGGCACCTGACGATTGTGAAAGTTCTTTGATACGCCAAACAAGCCGATGTCCGATGCGTGGTGATGACCGCAGGAATTCGGGCAGCCGGAAATGCGGATGCGTAATTTTCGTAATGAAGCGTCGTCGGCCAGTTCCTTTTCCAGCACGCTGATGATCGCCTCTGCTGCCGGACGCGGATTGGTGATGGCCATCAGGCAGGCGGTCGCACCGACGCAACGCGTGATGTCCGGCAACTGTTCTGCCGAAGCTCCGGCCAACTCGCCGCATTGAAGCGATTTATACAACTCTGGCAACAAATCTTCCGGCACCCAGCGCAACAAAATGTTTTGCTCAATGGTCGTGCGCAGACCGCCGGCGAATTGCCGCGCCGCGCCGGCAATTTGACGGATTTGCGCCGGTTGCAAATCGCCCAGTGGACAACGGATCAGCACCGAGACAAATCCATTTTGCCGTTGGGGGTGGACATTACTTTCGCGCCAGGTCTGGAAACCGGCATCGTTTGAAGCTGATCTGGCTCCGCGTCCACCCGCCGGTTTTAATTCAACAATTTCCGGCAGGCGGCCACTGAAAGTTGGCCATTCTGCGTCGGCACCTTTCAATTCGGCGCGCACGTCGTCGCGAAATTTTTCGATGCCCCAATCCGCCAACAGCCATTTCAACCGGGCGCGGGCGCGGTTCTCGCGATAGCCATGTTGGTTGAATACGCGCAGAACAGCTTCGAGTGAGCCAAACAATTTTTCAGCCGGCACGAATTCTTCCAGCACCAGTGCGGTTTTCGGCGAGGCACCAAGCCCGCCACCGATCGTGATGCGAAACCCCTTCGCCCCATCCTGTCGCACCGTGCGAACACCAATGTCCGAAACCAGCGTCCGCACATGATCGTGCGCGCAACCCTCAAACGAAATTTTGATCTTGCGGGGAAGTTTTTGAAAGTCGGCGTGTTCGCGGAAGTAGCGGTCCACTGCCAACGCGAACGGCGTGACATCGAAAATTTCGTCGCGCGCCACACCGGAAAGAGGACAGGCTACCACGCCCCGCACAAACGGCCCGCCTGTGCGCAAAGTTGTCAGGCCGGTCGCTTCAAGTTGCTCCAATGCCGCCAGGATTTCCACCGCCGGCAATCCTGCAATTTCAATTCCCTGCCGCGTGGTCAAATGCGCGCCCGCCTCCCAACCCGATTGTTCCGTCAGCGCAGCCACGGCTTCCAGTTGATCTGTTGTCAGAACTCCCGCCGGAATGCGGATGCGGATGATGTATTGTCCCGCTTTTCCGCGCAGGCTGTAAATGCCGTGGCGCACACGGATGCTCTTGGTTTCATCTGTCGGCCCGGTTTGAACCTCCTGCCGCAACGCATCGGCCAACGCACCGAAGCGAATTTCTTTGATATGCGATCTGGCTGACATAACTTTGTTTTGATCAAATATGCGACTAACTTGGTCGTATATTAATTTAGATCAGCCAAACCAGCTCTCCGTATTTTGGTATTTCTATTACATTATTTGCTCTACGCTGGAAGTAAAAAAACGGAGGTTCAAACTAAATAACGAAAACCGCAGAACCCAAACGTGTTCTCCTTACGCATAAGAAACGAGCGGCCTGTTAGAGCCGCCCGCCTTGATTTGACTGGTTTGTCGAAAATATCATTTCTTATCTTCCATCCATGCCGTCGTGAGCCGCCGTCTTTCTTTATCAGACAGCAGGTGACATCCGTGCTACCGCAATGGCTGATTCCGGCGCGCCTCGTTTCGTCCATTGTATGGCTCGACTGCGCCTGTCAAGGT
>DATNHI010000240.1:0-2897 GCA_035605035.1 Verrucomicrobiia bacterium | reverse complement strand
TGATTTGAAAAAGGCGCGCCGGCAAAAGGCGGCCAGTGTGGACGCTCGGTCCACCATTGATCGTTTGCCGCCACATGCTTTGGACATGGAGCAGGGAGTTCTCGGCTGCCAATTGCTTTCGCCAAACGAATGCGTCGGTGAAGTCATCGAAAAACTGAAGGGCATCGGGATCGAAGCGCATTACGACCTGCGGCATCAGACCATTCAGGCCGAATTGTTTGAGATGTATGACACCAGAATTCCCATTGATGTCATCACGCTCCAACAGCGGCTCAAGGACAAACAACTGTTGGAGCAGGTCGGTGGCATTGCCTATCTCTCGCAACTGCAGGACGCGGTGCCGAGCGCGGCCAACCTTTCTTACTATCTCGACATCGTGCGGGAAAAATTCCTGTTGCGGAAAATGATTGCGACGTGCACGGACGTGGTCGGGCGCGTTTATGATTACGAAGGCGAAGTGGACGCGCTCCTGGATGAAGTTGAGCGTGACGTTTTAAGAATTTCTGAATCGCGGGTGCAAGGTACTTCGATGGGAATCAAACAGCTCGTGCATCAGGCGATTGGGACGATTGAAAATTATTTTAGCCGGAGTGGCACGCTGACTGGGCTAGCCACGGGCTTCGCAGATTTGGACCGGATAACGGACGGTCTGCATGGCAGTGAAATGATCGTCATCGCGGGACGGCCTTCAATGGGCAAGACGTCGCTGGCGATGAACATTGCTGAACACGTGGCTATCGAAAGCAAATTGCCTGTTGGAGTGTTTAGTCTTGAAATGAGTGCGGAATCGCTCGTGGTACGCATGATGTGCTCGCTGGCGCGCGTCAACCTGCAAAACGTTCGCGCAGGTTTTGGAAATGAAACAGATTTTCCGAAGCTGACCAGCGCGGCAGGCAAATTGGCGAACGCGCCATTGTTTATTGACGATTCAGCGGGGCTCTCGATTTTGCAATTGCGTGCACGAGCACGACGAATGTGGCAGCAGCACGGCATCAAACTTTTTGTGGTTGATTATTTGCAGTTGTTGCATTCTACTGCGCGCCGAGCACAGGAAAACCGGCAGCAGGAAATTTCGGACATTTCCAGCGGCATCAAGGCGCTGGCGAAGGAATTAAAAGTGCCGGTGCTGGTGCTCAGCCAGTTGAACCGCGAACCTGAAAAACGCGAACGCGGGGCAGAGCCAAAATTATCAGATTTGCGCGAATCTGGTGCGATTGAACAGGATGCCGATTTGGTGGGTCTGCTTTACAAGCCGGGCAAAGCTGAAAATGATGATGAAAGCAGCAGTCCGAGTAACGAGCGGGAAGCAATGCCGATCAATTTACTGATTGCCAAGCAACGAAACGGTCCCACAGGCGATATCAATCTGACATTCTTAAAGTATTACACGCGATTTGAAAGCGCAGCCACCAAAGTCAGCGACGAAGACGTGCCGATGGACCGGTAGCCGATGAAATTATTTTTCCGCCTTTTCGGAATCTGGCTGTTGCTCGGCTGCGCGTCCGCCGCGTGGTCGCAAACGGCCGGGCCGAAAATTGACCGGGTGGACGTGAAATTCGTCGGTCCCGCCTCCGTCAGCGAGCAATTCGTCCACGCCAATATCCGCCTCAAGGCCGGCGACATCTACCGTCCGAACAACACGGAGGACGACGTTCATGCGCTTTACGCCACGGGACAGTTTTACAACATTCACGTCACGGTGGATCCGGCGGAGGACGGCGGCGTGATTTTGGCTTACGTTGTGCAGGTGCGCCCGCGCATTTCGGAAATCAAGCTGGAGGGCAACAAAAGGTTGAGCGACGCAAAACTCCGGAAAAAAATCACCGTGAAGGCCGGCGATCCGCTGGACGAGCAGAAATTATTCAGCGACGCGCAGGAGATGGAAAAGCTCTACGAGAAATACGGCCACCCGGATACGCAGGTGAAATACGTCCTCAACATTGACGAAAACGCCGGGCGCGGCTCCGTCACATTTGAAATCACCGAGACTCCGAAAGTCAAAATCGCGCGCGTCGAGTTCATCGGCGCGGCGGCGTTTCCGCAGAAGGAACTGCGCAAACAGCTCAAGACCAAACAGCGCTGGATGTGGTCGTGGCTGACCGGCCGGGGGACGTTCAAACAGGACGATTTCGACGCCGACCGCGACGAGCTGGTGGATTTTTACCGCAACCACGGCTACCTCGATTTTGAAATCAAGGACGTGAAGCTGAATCATCCGACGACGAACAGACTGGACATCCAGTTTTACGTCTTTGAAGGACGGCAATACAAGACCGGCGGCATCACCTTCGGCGGCACGACGATGTTTCCCACCAACGCGGTGAATCCCGGCTTCAATCCGGGGCCGGAACCCAAACCCAAGACCAGTCCCGCGTATGCCGCCTGGCAGCGAAACCGAAAACTGAACAAGGACTTCGCGATGAAACCGGGCGATACCTTCACGCCCGACGGCCTGTCCAAGGACACCAAGGCGGTTGAGGATTTTTACGGCAGCCAGGGCTATATCGAAGTCGCCCAGGGCCAGGCGTTGCGCATCGGGCGCATTCCCAACGTGGACGCCGGGACGATGGATCTGGAATTTCAAGTGGACGAGGGCCAGAAATCGTACGTGGAAAAAATCGAGATCCGCGGCAACCTGAAGACCAAGGACAAGGTCATCCGCCGCGAACTGGCCATCGCGCCGGGCGAGGTCTTCGACATGGTGCGCGTCAAAATCAGCAAACAGCGCCTCGAGGGGCTGGACTATTTCGACAAGGTGGAACTACAGCCGGAGCCGACCGACCCGCCGATTGCCGGGCGCAAAAACCTGAACGTGGACGTGCAGGAGAAGGACACCGGCAAGTTCACGCTGGGCGCGGGGATCAATTCGGATTCGGGGCTGGTCGGCTTCGCGGAAA
>DATNHI010000239.1:0-34487 GCA_035605035.1 Verrucomicrobiia bacterium | reverse complement strand
CGAGAGGCCTTCGTTGCGGAAAACGCGGCCAATCTCGAACACCTTGTCCACGCCGCCGACCAGCATACGCTTCAACGGCAGTTCCAGCGCGATGCGCATGTAAAAATCGCAGCCAAGCGCGTTGTGATGCGTCTTGAATGGTTGCGCCGCCGCGCCGCCGGGAATCGCCTGCATCATCGGCGTCTCCACCTCCACAAAACCGCGCGCATGCAGAAAATTCCGGATTTCAGCAATGATTTGACTGCGTTTGAGAAAAACGTCCTTCACCTCGGGATTCGCCATCAAATCGAGGTAGCGTTGGCGGTAGCGGATTTCGGTGTCTTCGAGTCCGTGCCACTTGGCCGGCGGCGGGCGCAGCGCCTTGGCCAGAATCACGAATGGCGGCTGCGCCGTTTCGGTAGTGGCACAGGCATCTTGCCTGTGTGTCGCATTTTTACTTTCGGAACTCACAGGCGGGACGCCTGTGCCACTACCCAGCTTGATGGAAATCTCATTGCTTTTTGTCGTGAACATCGTTCCGCGCACCCCCACGAAATCTCCCAAATCAAGATGCTTGAAAATTTCCCAAAGTTCGTCGCCGAGGACATTTTTCTGCGCGTAAATCTGGATGCGCCCGCTCTGGTCGCGGATGTCCATGAACATGGATTTGCCCATGTCGCGGTGCGCGGTGATGCGTCCGGCGAGCGCGACTTCGCGGCCCTCGGCGTAATTCTTCCGCGCGTCGGCGCACGATTCGGCCGGTGTGAATTTGTTTTTGAACGGGTCAATGCCCTTGGCGCGCAAGGCGTCAAGCTTTTCGCGGCGTTGCTTGATCAATGAATTCGTGTCGTCCATCAGAGTTGGCACAGTAAATCAGAAAGGGCGCGGTTTTGCACGCGCAAACAAAACGGTGGTGCGAGGTTGGAGTTCAGGCTTCAGCCTGTTTGGGGAGAGCAAGCTGAAGCTAGAACTCCAACGGCTCGCGGGGACGCTCGCCCCGCCGGATTTACAGATGGAACCAGTTGTATTGGCTGGAAAAGACCGGCCAGTCGGTGGCGATTTCCGAAACCAGCATGAACAGCGCCATGCCCCCCAACGCCAGCCAGCGTGGCCAGAGTTTTTTTGTGAAACCGAAAACGCGGTCGAGTCCGTAAACAACCAACAGCAGAAACGGAACCAATGCGCCGAGCATCAAACGGCCTGACGTGAAATAGGGGTAGTCGCGGGACGGATAAAAGCAATCGTGGAAGTCGTAGATGATGGAAACAAATCCGAGGAAGGCCACCGCTGCGCAGACACACAAGAAACCAAGCCATAACGCCTGGCGTTGCGCCGAGGTCGCGGCTTTGAACCGTGGCAGAAGATTCACCAGGGCGAAACCCGTCAGGACCATGCTTGAAACAGCATAGACCAGGTTCACTCCCGGGAAGGACAGCGGCTCCTGATGCCACATAAATTCACCCTGCCACAAGGTTGCCAACGTTCCCGCCAGAAACGTCCATAAACCGTGCGGCGTGAAGATCGGATGGTGCCACCAATCCGCGAACGGTTTTTGGGTCCAGCCCAGGATGGCAATCTTTGTGGTGGAACCGGTGAAATCCCCGAAGGCATGTTTCGTCCAAGCCATCCAGCCCAGGATTGGCAGGAGCGCACAGAACGCCAGACAGCCGAGCGGCGGCAACCATGCGCGCAGTTTCCCCGCTTTGGCCAGGCACAAGGCCCGGAAGAGGACCACCGCGCCGGACAATGCCACCAACGGCAGATTGCTGACTTTGGTCAGATAAGCGGCCGCCAGCGTCAAACCGGTGACCGCTCCCAAACGAACCGTCGGCGCATCCGCCCGCCACCATTGTACCAGGCAGACAAACGCCGCGCCGAAGCAGAGCGGCGACAGCACGTCGTTTTCGATGGAATAAAATTGTGTTTGCGGAATGAAGGCAAGGAGTGCCGGAACCCCCAGACGCAAAAAAACCTGTTCCGGGAAAACCGTTCGCGCAGCGGCATGGCCCACCCAGACCAGTGCCGCCACCAGAAGCAGGTTCAGGAAACGGCCCCAATAGAGCAACCGGCCATTTTCAAAGCCGCACCCTTTGCCGAGGTCCCACCAGAGGCCCGACAACGCGTAATAAAGCGGCGGCTGGCAATTTTCATAATTGACGATGTGTTGCCGCGCCAGTTCATTGGCGCTGAGGTACCGGCGAATGACTTCAGGGGATTGGGTCCAGGGCGGCGGGGGAAGCTGTCCATTCGTCAGCAAATTTGTCTTCCACAAAAACTCCTGCGAACCAAAAATCGCGATGTATTCCATGGATTCCGCCGATACCAGCTCCGGCCCGCCGGGGAGATGACCATGCGAATACTTTACCGTCAGGTCAAAATGATTGGCCTCATCCACGTTGTTGAAAAAGGGGAAGGCGGCGGAATAGACAAAAACGTGAACCATTGCCAGCAGGCACAACAAACCGACGATGGCGCGCTCCTGTGATTCAAAAAATCCGACGGGTGGATGAACCTCTGCGCCGTTCGCGTCGTTTTGCATTGCGCAATCAGGTTAAAACATGCGCGGCAAAGCACAAGGCCGGCCCCGCGCGGGGTCACATGTGGAACCAGTTGTAGGGATTCTGGAAAATCGGCCAATCAATCGTGATTTCGGAAATCAGCATGAACAGGATGATTCCGGTCAGCATGAAGAATTTGGCGAAATTGCTGAAACGGGTCAGCGCGCGGTCGAGGCCGAAAACGAAGAGCAACAGGAATGGAATCAGCGCGCCCAGCAGCAGTCGGCCGGAGGTGAAATACGGGTGGGCGCGCGACGGGTAAAAGCAATCGTGAAAATCGTATATGATGGAAAGCCAACCAAAAAATGCGACGATGGCGGCGAAACAGCCGAAGGCGAAGCAGAGCGTCCGCCATTGCGACGTGGTGGTGACGGCGGGACGCTGGAACAGCGCAACGAGCGCCAGGGCGAGCAGCCCGGCGGACAAAACTGCATAAAACGAATCCACGCCATGGATTGCGAGCGGTTTGCGGTGCCACAAGATTTCGCCCTGCCACAGCGTTGCCAGGTTGCCGGACAGAAAAGTCCAGAATCCGTGCGGCGTGAAAATCGGATGTTGCCACCATTCGGCGAACGGTTGGTGCGTCCAGCCCAGGAACTTGATTTTTGCCTCCGAGCCGGTGAAATCGCCGAAGATGATTTTGCACCACACGAGCCAGAGCATCACCGGCAGTCCGGCACAAATCGCGAACGCGAACAAAGCCGGCATCGCCGGGCGCAATCTTTCGGTCCGGAACAAGCGCCACGTCTTGAGCAGCACGGCCAGAGCGGAGACAGCGAGCAGGGGAGCATTGCTGATTTTGGTGAGGAACGTCGCCGCCATCGCCAAGCCGGTGAAGATACCCAGGCGCACTCCCGGCTGTTCGGCTTGCAGCCAGCGCACCAGTAAAATGAACGCCCCGCCAAAACACAGCGGCGAGAGCACGTCATTCTGGATCGAGTAAAACGCGGTTTGCGGCATGAACGCAATCAATGCCGGCACGCCGAGCCGCAAAAACAGGTTGTCCGGGAAAATCATCCGTGCCGCCACAAAGCCCAGCCACACTAGCAGCGCGACAAAAAATACATTCAGAAAGCGCACCCAATAGAGCAAAAAGCCGTTCTGCACGCCAATGGCCTTCCCGATGCGCCACCAGCAACCCGCCAGGGAGTAATAAAGGGGCGGTTGCGAAACCTCATAATTTTTCACGGTCTCCCAGGCGGCCACCCGCGACTGTAACATGGGCTTGATCTTGTCCAAGGGCTGCTTCCACGGCGGCGAGGGGAACTGTCCTTGCGGATAAGTGTCCGATGGCCACAGGAATTCCGGTGTGTTATAAATCGCGAAGTAGGGCAAGGCTTCCGAACATGGCGTGTCAAGTGCGCGCGGGACCTGGCCATGTGAGTATCTCAATGCCAGATCAAGATGAACCTGTTCGTCCACGTTGCTGAAGAACGGGAAGGCGGCGGAAAAGACAAAGACGTGGACCCCCGCCAGCAGACAAAGCAACCAGACGATGGCGCGCTCGTGCGTCCCCGGGGTTCCGGTGGCCAGGTTGGAATCAGCGTTGCTCAAATTTTTTTCAATCAGCTTAATCCCCCGTTGTCAAACCTCAAAGACATTACCGGCGACCCAACACCGCCGTCTGGCGGCAGGGATTCCCTGACTTCCAATAGCAGATTCCAGACCGTCGCGCGACTCCGGCACAAACGCGGGCCGGTAACGATGTGCCGAAGCCGGCGTAATCATCAATAAACACACATCCCACAACAGTGTCCAATAATCGCGTCAGTCCCGCCCGCACAACAGTGCCGACGCCGGTCCATGTCCGGTCAATTGTTTCAAGTCGCGCGCCCGGCAAACCGTCTGCGCACCACCAGGTTCCTATTCCCGATCAAATCCGTTTTTTAAAATCACAATGCCTGTCTCAGGGTTTCCGCCAATTCCTCCGGCGTGAGCGCGATGGGATTCGCCTTCATGCTGCTGGCGCGCATGGCTTTCTCGACCAGACCGGCAACGTGTTCGCCGCGAATGCCGTAAGTGCCAAGCCGCGGAATTTGCACGTCGCTGACCAGTTTGCGGACCCAGGCCACGCCTTCGTCCGCCGCGGCCTCTGCGTCGCCGGTCAACCATCGCCCCAGTCGGTCATAGCGCCGCAACGCCTCGCTGCCGGGTGCGCGTTGCCGAAGGGCACGGAGGTTTGCATTCATCACCTGCGGCAGCAGCGCCGCGCAAATCGCGCCGTGCGGCGCGGGGAAACTGCCGCCGATCGGTCCGGCAAACCCATGGACCGCGCCCAGTCCCGCGTTGGCCAGGGCGAATCCGCCGAGCAAACTCGCCATCGCCATGTCCTCGCGCGCCGCTTCGTTCTTGCCATCGGCGAATGCCGCGCGCAGCGAGCCCGCGGCGCGGCGAATGCCTTCAACGCAAAAACCGTCGGTGAGCGGATTTGCCCGCGGGCAAACGAACGGCTCGATGAGTTGCGTCAGCGCGTCGAGACCGGTGCTGGCGGTGAGCGCGGGCGGCAAATCGCAGGTCAGTTCCGGGTCCACCAGCGCGACTTTCGCCAGCATGAACGGGCTGCGCAAGCTGACTTTCACCTGGTGTTCCGGCGAGGCCAGCACTGCGTTGCGGGTGACTTCCGAACCGGTGCCGGCCGTCGTCGGGATGGCGACGAACGGTGCGGACGGCTTGGTCAGCGGTTGGCCGCGCCCGATGATTTCGACGTAATCGAGCAAGTCGCCGCTGTTCGCGAGCATTGCGGCAATCGCCTTGGCAGCATCCAGCGCGCTGCCGCCACCGAAGCCGATGATCAATTCACAATTTTCCTGTCTGGCCAGGGCCGTGCCCCGTTCAATCGTGGAAAGCTCCGGTTCGCCGGCCACCGCAAAGGTGGCTGCGCCCACGGCGGCTTCCCGGAGAATTTTCAACAACGGCCCGGCGCGTTTGGTGTCGCGACCCGTCACAACCAGCGCGCGCTCGCCAAATGCTTTGGCAATGGCGCCCGCCTCCCGCAGTGTGCCGGCACCGAAAACGATTTTCGCCGGCGATGTGAATTCAAAGCGCATAAAATTGGCGACGCCGGGTTGCAACGTCCGGGCAGCGCAGCGCGCGGTCCCTACCGGTTTTCATCCGGAAAAACCTGGTTGAACTTCACGCTGTGGCGTGGTTCAGCCATCATCGGCGCCACCGCGTCGCGCCAGACCGGATAGTGTTGCGTTGCCTTGTGCGCGTCGGCGGCAGCGGCGTCGCGATAAACCTCCACCAGCACGAATCGCGTCGCGTCGTCGGGCTGCTGCAGGACGTCAAAGCGCAGGACGCCCGGCTCCCGCAAACTCTGGCGCGCGTTGGCCAGCGTGGCCTCCTTGAAGGCGGCCACACCTTCCGGTTTAACCTGCACGTGAACATGAACCACCAGCATAAATTTCCTTTCGTTTGAGTCGGCGTCTGAGTTTCATTCTACCGCTCCGCTTTTACCTTGCTGCCGCGCCCGGATCAATTCCGCCTCTTCGCGGATGTTCAGGAGCGAGAGCTGCGTGGCCTTGAACAGATTGACGCATCCGCCAATCAACCCGCCGACGCCGGCGAAACCCAGCAGCAATCCGGCGCCAATAACAACGCGAATGAGTGTTTCGTGCTCCAATTGTCCGAACAGCGCGCCGAGCAGCGTTACCAGGCTGGCGGCGGCAAACGCACCCAACGCCACATAAATCCAGTGCAGCGCGTTCAGCAGCAGCAACGCCTGCCGTTCGACGCGGTTGACCTGCTCGACGAATTTGGGTCCCCGCAACTTCGCCGCGTCGTCGGACTCGCGGAACAGCTCATGCATCCGGTCCCGTGTGCGCAACATGCGGTTGATGGTGCTCATGGCCAGCACACTGGTGGCGTTCGTCAAAATCGCCGGCGCGACGATGAACGTCAGCACGGCAAAGGGATTCTCGGTCAACAGTGAACTGCCCATAATGTTCCAGACTTTACGCGAATCCACCCAAATTTCAAATTGGGATACCGACCCTGTTTGGAACTTGGAAGAAATTGTCGGGTTGCAGAATTGAGAAGGATGGGGTTGAATAATTAAGAGATCAATAATCCGTTATGAAAAAATTCACTGATAAGGAACTCGCAACTTTCATGCTTGAGACACGGCAACGTGGCCCTCGATACTTGCGGCGATATTTCAAGCTTAACGGATGGCGCTGGCCGTTGTTGATTCTCGTTTTAATTATTTTTATGTGCTTTGCGATATTCGCACAATCATGGGGATTCTGTGGTTATTTAATCGGTTTGGCTTGTGGCATGTTTGCCCGCGACATGGCATACATGCGATACCAACGCGATACATGGCCATTCTATGCCAAGACCAGTAATTGGGAATTGATAGAGAAAATAGCTAAAGCGGAACAATCGGTTTCTTAAGTCCCGATTTTTACCAGCAAATTCCAAACTGTACCACTACCGGTGTTTCAGCCGACTCGACAAGCGATGCCGAAAGTGCGAGTTTTGCAGTTGTGTCAGCGGACAAACTGGAACAATTGCGCCGGGTGTTGCGCGGTTACGGCTCGTGCCTGGTGGCGTATTCGGGCGGCGTGGACTCAGCCCTGCTCGCGCGCGTGGCGCACGAGGTGCTCGGCGGGAAATTCCTCGCCGTCATCGCCGACTCGCCCAGTTTGCCGCGGCGCGAACTCGCCGACGCGCTGGCGGTGGCGGAAAAATTCTCGTTCCCGATCCGGGTCATTCAGACGAAGGAATTTGAAAGCGGAAATTACACGGCCAACCCGGCCAACCGTTGTTATTTCTGCAAACACGAGTTGTTCGAACAATTGACCCCACTGGCGCGCGCCGGCCATTTCGCGGTGATTGCCTACGGTGAAAACGCGAGTGACGCGGGGGATTTCCGTCCCGGGGCACAGGCGGCGACGGAATTCCAGGTGCGCGCGCCGCTCAAGGAAGCCGGCCTGACGAAGGCGGAAATCCGCGAGCTGTCGGCCCAACTCGGTTTGCCGACGGCCGACAAGCCGCAGATGGCGTGCCTGAGTTCGCGCGTGCCGCACGGCGAGCGGGTGACGCCGGAAAAACTGGCGATGATCGAGCAGGCCGAGAATGTTTTGCGCGATCTGGGGTTCCACGATGTGCGGGTGAGGCACCATGAATTAAGTCCACGGTCTATGATCCACAGTCCAAAACCGGCGAGTGGCGAACGACTGAAGACTGAGGACTGGAGGCTGGGAACTTGTCTAGCCCGCATCGAGCTTGGGCCGGCGGAGATCCCGCGATTTTTGGCGGATGGCATTTCGGCCAAAGTCGCCGCCGCGCTCACCCGAATCGGGTACGCGCAGGTGACGCTGGATTTACAGGGCTACCGCAGAGGAAGTTTGAACGAAGCCGCCAATTCATCGTTCGCGTTTCACGCGTTGCACCCGGACGAGAAGCATGAAGCGTCCACCCTCTGCAATCCTGCTGCGGAGGACGGGTAAAATGTGAAACTTTCGGGGGTCCCCGGTTTTTAATCTTCAGTTTATGCCGCAATTTTCGTACAAGGCCCGGCGCCGTTCCGGCGAACTGGTGGAAGGCGTTCTGGAGGTGGCCGACCGTCCGGCCGCGCTGCTGCAAATCCAGCGGCTCGGGCTTTTTCCGATCGCAGTGGACACCGCTAGAGGCGGCGCGGCCACCAACGGCCAGGCGCACGACGGGAAAAAGGTGGATTTGCTGGCATTCCTGCCGCCGACGGTGCGCGCGCAGCTTCAACAGAAGCGCAAACCCAAATTGCAGGAACTGGCGACATTCACCCAGCAACTGGCGAACCTGCTCAACGCCGGCATGCCGCTGACGGTGGCGTTGAACAGCATGACACATCTGGAATCCAAGGGCATCCCCGCCGAGGTGAGCCGTGACTTGAAGCAGGAAGTCTCCGAAGGCCGTGGCTTGTCGGACGCGATGGCGCGGCAGCCGCGCATTTTTTCGGATTTGTATGTCAACATGGTGCGCGCCGGCGAGCAAAGCGGTTCGCTCGTGGAAGTCCTGCGGCGCATGGCGAACCATTTCCAGCAGTTCGCCGAAGTGCAGAGCAAGTTCACTTCGGCGCTGATTTATCCGGCCATGGTGTGCTGTGTGGGCGTGGTCATCATCGCGTTTTTCATGACCGTCGTCCTGCCACAATTCGTCATCATCTTCGGTGGTTTCAATGTGCCGCTGCCGTTGCCGACGCGCATCCTGATCGGGTCCAGCCATTTTCTGACGCACTATTGGTGGGTGCTGGGGGTGCTGGCACTGATCGCCGTCATTTTGTTCAAACGCTTTCAGACCAGCGAAGAAGGCGCGCGCAAGCTGGACGAATGGAAGATGAAGGTGCCGGTGTTCGGCAAGGTGGTGAAATTGAATTTGTTCGGCCAGTTCGCGCGGACGCTCGGGACGTTGCTGCAGAACGGCGTGCCGGTGTTGACGGCCTTGAAAATCACCGAACAGGTCATGACCAACCGCCTCATCAAGGAGGCCATTGCCCAAACCCGCGATGCCGTCACGGATGGCAAAACGCTCGCTCAACCGCTGGCGCACAGCCGATTGTTCCCGCAGTTGATGGTGGACCTCGTGCGCATCGGCGAGGAAACCGGCGATGTGCCGGGCTCGTTGAACAATCTCGCCGACACCTACGAAGGCGAACTGCAAATCGCCCTGCGGGTAGTGACCAATCTCATCGAACCGGTGTTAATCATTGTCATGGCCGTCATTGTGGTCTTCCTGCTGATCAGCATTTTGTTGCCGCTGTTCCGGCTGGTTTCACAAATCCACGCATGAACCCGTGTGACCAGTGGC
This sequence comes from Verrucomicrobiia bacterium, assembly GCA_035605035.1. Lineage (GTDB taxonomy): Bacteria > Verrucomicrobiota > Verrucomicrobiia > Limisphaerales > UBA11358 > UBA11358. The sequence goes on along the minus strand of DATNHI010000239.1, from coordinate 25,161 downwards.
GTGTGACGAGTGACGAGAAATTGTCCGCGTTGCGCACTTCACCTTTGCGTCACGCTTTAGCCTTCACGCTCATCGAAGTCATGATTGTCGTTGCCATCATGGGCCTCATCGCGGCCATGGGCGTGCCCTCCATCCTCCAAAGCTTCCGCAAGGAGGGCATGCGCCGGGCGGTGAGCGATGTGGAGCAAGCTTGTGCCGACGCACGGGAGGACGCGATTTTGCATAACAAAACCACCGCGGTCGTTTTTTATCCGCTGCCACAGGATCGCCGATTCGAACTGCAGGGCGCCGCGGGAGGCACGAATGCGCCCGCCGGCCAGGTTACGTCCTACACTTTGCCGGCGGGGGTCGAGATTGCGATGCTCGACATCAATTTGCAGGACTTCGGCGGATCGCAATGGGCGCGGGTCTGTTTTAATCCCGATGGGACAAGTGACGAGATGACGGTGGTATTGCTCAGCCAGGGGGACCGGAGAAAAATCACGCTGGAATTTTCCACCGGCCTGCCCACCGTGTCGGATACGCTCAGATGAAAATGGAAAGCAAAAACGGCGGGCGTCGGCGCGGATTTACGCTGCTGGAAGTGATGATTGCCGTTGGCATCTTTTTCATCGGCGTGTTCGCGATTCTGGGGCTGGTGTCCAGTTCCCTCGCCAACGCGCGGCGATTGCAACGGCCCCTGGTGGATGCGGGCGCGGTGGCGTCCTGGCTGGCAGTGACCAACAGGTTTGTCGAAGGCATTAAAACCGTCAACCTCGGCGACGTGCTCGGTGACGCCTACAACGGGTACGAATGCACCTACGATGTCCAAGAGGTGGGCACCAACAAGCTCTTTCAGGTGGGTTATACCGTGCGAAGTACGGCGGGCAACGAGATCATCTACAGCATGACCAATTTATTTTACAGCCCCCAATCGCCCGCCGGCAGCTTGGATGGAGCAACCGTGGCCAGACCATGAAATTCTTTTGTCGAGAGTCGAGAGCCGGGAGCCGAGAGCCAGCACAAGGCGCGCGCACTCATTCTGGCCCTCGACCTTCGACCCTCGACTCGCGACCCGGTCCCGCCTTCACGCTGATTGAAATCATGGTCGCCATCGCCATTTTCATGATTGTCGTTGCGGCGATATATTCCACCTGGACGCTGATATTACGCGCGTCGCAAACCACTCAGCACACCGCAGCCGAGGCGCAACGCCAGCGCATCGCCCTGCGCACCCTTGAAGATTCACTCACCTGCATTCAGTCGTTTCAGGCGTCCATGAAATATTATGGCTTCGTTGTCCAGAATGGTGACTCGTCGGTATTGAGCTTCACGGCCCGGTTGCCGGGAATTTTTCCGCGCAACCGAAAATTCGTCAATCCGGATTTGGGCCGGGACTTCAACCTGCGGCGGCTCACCTTCACGGTGGAAACGGGGCCGGACGCGGAAAAGGATTTGGTGCTGCGCCAGAATCCGGTGCTCATGGATATGGACGCGGACGAACAGCAAACACCGCTCGTGCTGGCGCACGATGTCAACAAATTCACCGTGGAGTGCTGGGACCCCCAAAAGATGGATTGGGTCAACGGGTGGGAGACGACGAATTTGATACCGGCGATCGTGCGCATCAACCTCGTGCTGGGCGGCAACCCCGGAGCCGGCTACGCCGCGCCGGAACGCGCCGTGACGCGGGTCATCGCCATCCCTTCCATCACTTTGCCCTCCGTCCTGCAAATCGGTCGCTGAATGAGAATCCGCCCTGGCCATCACTCTCACGGCATCGCACTCATCGTCGCGTTGATTGCGATTCTGGTGTTGTCCGCCCTGGCGGCGGGCTTGGCCGTGTCCTTGAAAGTGGAGACCCGGCTCGCGTACAACGCGAATTCGGAGACGCAATTGTACTGGCTCGGCCGTTCGGGCGTGGAACTGGCGCGCTGGGTTCTGGCGCAGGAAAGGTGCCCTTACGATTCCCTGAATCAAATCTGGGCAGGCGGGCCGGGGTCCGATTGCGAAACCAACGGCCCGCTGGCCGGTTTTTCGCTGGACAATTACGCCGTCGGCGGCGGAACCATTTCCATCAAAATCGTTGACCTCGAACGCAAGGCCAATATCAATACCGCCAGCGGCCTTGAAATCCAGCAGGCGCTTACGGACATGGGCGTGGACGCCAGTCAAATCTCCGTCGTGGCGGATTCAATTCAGGACTGGATTGCTCCGGCCGGCCCGCCACGGGTCGCCGGCGCCGAAAGTGATTATTATCAGGGACTGGATCCGCCCTACTACGCCAAGAATGCGCCGATGGATGACATCTCCGAACTGCTGCACGTGCGGGGAATCCTGGATCACCCGGAAATTTATGACCCGAAAACCTACGGCGGAAACGCCGATGATGCAGCGGGCCCGGTATTCCACCACAAACTCGGTTTTGGCAACACGCCCGGCCAAGTCCCCGATTATCCGTTCGGGTTGAAGGACGTTTTCACGCCCATTTCCAACGGACATGTCAACATCAACACCGCCGACGCGGACGTTTTGCAAATGGTTCTCGGCGGGGATGCGACCGCGGCGGAAAATATCATCAAATTGCGCGCCGGTCCCGACGGGGTGGACGGCACGGAGGACGACACGCCGTTCGCAAACCCCGCGGCAGCGCTTCAAACCGCGGGCGTTAATCCGGCTCTGGTCGGGCAGGCGGCAAACATTCTCACAACGCGCAGTTCCACGTTCGAAGTCCATGTCACGGCGCAAATCGGCGTTCAAGAACGCGAATATGTCGCCATCCTTTTCCGCAATTCGCCCGCGGACATTGCGGTCCTGAGTTTCTACTGGAAATGACCGCGCCGATACCCGGGAACGCCTGGTTCGGCGATCCGGCGCCGGATTCAGATGGGCCAAATTGCAGTTGAGTTCGCCGCACTGTTCGTTATTGTTCCGCCATGCGCCGGTTCCTGATGCTTTTGCTGCTGCTGCTCGCGGTGCTCCCGGCCTTCGCAGACGGGGTGGAAAAGGGCCGCATCGTCAAAATGTTGCCGCTGTTCCTGGACTTGAAGGGGCACGACGCCGTTTCGCCGAGTCTTTATGACCGAGACGCCTACCAGGCTTACCTGCGGCGGCACACCAACGATATTTCAGCCATCCGTTTCGACGTTTTGTGGCAGGTCGAAAATCCGGCCGCCGCGAAATACAAACTGCGCATCGAACTTCGTGGCATCGGCGCGGCCGGAAAGCCCACCCGGTCCTTCCTGGAAGTGGAAGTGTCGCCGCCGCTCCTGCGCCGCTGGGATTACCTGGTCCTGGGCGGCGCGGATTACCGGAATTTCGGCCAGTTGGTCGCGTGGCGCGCCACACTCTGGCGCGGCGACCAGTTGTTGAGCGAACAGAAATCATTTTTATGGTGAATGCCCTTTGGCACCGCCGGCACCGGCATGTTGATTCCCATTAAAATCATTTGTCCCTGCGGCCAGAAATACGCGTTTGACGTGTCTCCGGTGGATGGCCGGATGCCGGCGCCGATTCAATGTCCGCGCTGCGGCGCCGACGGCACCGCCGTTGCCAACGCCATCATCTCGCTGGCGCTGGGCGGTCGGTCGGCGTCGAATCTTCCGGCCCAGCAAAAAGCCGAGCACCTCGTCGCCACCCGCGACGCCCTCGCGCCGATGCTGGCGCAGGCGGTCAAGGAAGCCGTGGTTCAGGAACTGGCCGCGCAACGGCGCGAATTGCTCCGGGTACAGGAAATCGCCGCGATGGAACTGGTCGCGCTGGTCCGCCGGCTGGACTCGCTGCAGGCCCCGCTCCAGGATCGGATGCGTGCCTACGAAGCGCGCATCCAGGAACTCGAAAAGGAACTGGCCGCGCGCGCCGAAGAAAACCACGAGTTGCTCAAACTCAAGATTGAAATGCTCCGGTGCCAGCTTGAAACCGAGCGGGTCCACAACCGGATGGAGTTTAACTGACGCAACGGCGGGACCGTCCGGCCGTTACGCAAATTTCTTTTCCTGCGTGTGCAACGCCTGTTCGTAGCATCGCAATGCCTCGTCGTATCGCGCCATGCGATTGAACAAGCCGCCTTTGTGGAGATAGGCGATGGTCATTGAACCGTCCGCCGCGATGGCGTTGTCATAACAGGCGATGGCGTCGTCCAGCCGCCCCAGCTTTTCCAGCGCGCCGGCCTTTTTGACCAGTGCCTCGGCGTGTTTGGGCTCCAACTGCAGCGCCACGTCAAGACATTCCAGCGCCTTTTGCGGCTCGTTCGCGGTCAGCAGCGACTGGCCTTCGGTGATCAGGTTGGCAACGCACTCTTCGCGGTCGTTCGCATCGGAGGGCGCCCCGTTTTTGTTGGCGGAGGATGGCGCGGCTGGTTCGGCCAGGGGCGCGCGCGCAGATTGCTCCAGTTCCAAAATGCGCTTTTCCAGCCGCTCGACCGCGCCGAGCAAACCCGCGTTCGACGATTCCACCACGGCGCGGCCGGGGGCGGCGAGTTCGTTGGCCGCCTCCACCAGCGGCAACGCCCGGTGGTTGCCGAGCGCGAGTCCGGAAGGTTGCCACGTGGAAATCTTTATGAGTTGCGTGAACACCCGCCACTGGAAATAAACCATCAGCAGCATGATGCCCAACCCGATCAGCCCGAAGGTGCCGGCCATGAAGAGCGCAAACTGCTGCGTTTTGCGCGCCGCCTCGACTTCGCTGGCCCGCTGATCGGCGATGGTCTGTTCGAGGACCTGGATGCGCGCCGTCAGCAGCGCGGCGTTGGTGGCGGCTTCCGCCTCCGCCTGCCGCCGGCTGTTTTCGATCGCCAGCAGCGTGGCATGAAGCTGTTCCTGGATCTGCAGGTTGCTGTTCACCACCGCCTGCGTCGTGGTATCGGTCGGCGGCGGCGCGGAAATCGTGTCGGTTTCGGCGGCAAAGGCCCGTGCGGCAAAAAAACGCCGACGCACACCAGGGTAAAATTCTGACGAGACATCATTTTCATACTCACTGCGTGCAGCGTGTGTCGTCGCCGCAAAGTTGTCAAGCGCATGGCCGGCCGACTTATTCTCAGTTTGCCCCCAATCTTATTCACCGGGATTGAAATGCGGTCGGGTTCAGGAAATGGCACGACTCACGGCGCCTTGAGGTCAAACTCCAGCCGCGTGCGCGAACCGGTTTGGACATTGTCAATTTCCATGCTCTGCACCTGCCATTGGCCTTTTACCTTTTTGACGTCCTTGGGGTAAAATTCCTTGAGCAATTTGCCGTTCGCATCGTAAGCGTTGGCCATGACGATGCCGCCGCTTTCCTCGTCAATCCACGAGTCCACCCGCGCGTAGCCGTTTGCAGCCGCAATCGGATTCGTGCTCTCCAAAACCATACAACTGCAATTGCGCCGGAATTCCTTTTTCAAAACCTTTTGCCCCGGCCAGTGGAAGAATTCCAGGCCGAGGTCGCAAAGCCAGAAATCCGAAGCGGCGAAGGGCGCCATCAATTCGTTAGCGCTCAGTGGTCTTGCTTTAATTGAAGGCCATAGATCCGCTTTGTCTCCCGGAAGGAAGTCGTATTTATAGTATTTATTGGGCGTGTTTGGGGTATGAATGACTGCCAAGACGGCCTGATTACTGGTCATGCCTGTGGTTTCGTAAACGCTCCGCCAATTTATCGCCGTGACGATTACTTCGCATTTTACCGGAATTTCACGGCGTTTGCCTTCCTTGTCCCGGATTTTCAATACGCCGGTGTTGGTTAAACTTTCCGCTGGTGGCGCGTCGCAGAGTTGTTGCGCCAGTTGGCGGCCTTGAATTTCCGCGTCGGACAAGGTGTTCGTCGTTTCTGCCGCTGCGCAGACAGCAAACAACAAAGTCATCGTCGCCAAAGCGCCGGAGGCGCGGCGGAAAGTAGCCCACGGTGAAACCGTGGGACGGATGGCAAAAAAGAATTTCGAGCCCCGGATGGGGCGATAAAAAATTGACCGCCAAACGTTTCTTTCGCCCCGTTCCGGGGCTTGGCGGGCTTTGGTAACATAACCCACGGTTTCACCGTGGGCTACTTTCGTTCGCCACTCCGTGGCGGGGGACGACAGGAAAAACTTCATTTCGGCTCGAGCGCGAGTTGCAGCACTTCCGAAATGTGCCGGACGAAATGGACCTTGATTTTGGCGCGCGTCTCCGTCGGCACTTCCAGCCAACTGTTTTTGTTTTGTTCCGGCAGAATCACCTCCCGGATTTTGAAACGCGCCGCTGCCAGGACCTTTTCCTTGATGCCGCCCACGTGCAGCACGCGGCCGCGCAGGCTGATTTCACCGGTCATCGCAACGCCCTGGCGTACGCGCCGTTTCAGCAACAACGACGCCAGCGCCGCCACGATGGCCACGCCCGCGCTCGGGCCGTCCTTCGGCGTCGCGCCGGCAGGCACGTGAATGTGCAGGTCCAATTTGTTGTAATCGCTCAAATCAATGCCCAGCTTTTTCGCCTGGCTGCGCAGGTAGCTCAACGCCGCTTGCGCGCTCTCCTTCATCACGTCGCCGAGCGAGCCGGTCAGCAGCAGGTTGCCCCGGCCACGCATCCGCGTGGCTTCAATGAACAGAATCTCGCCGCCGACGGGCGTCCAGGCCAGGCCGGTGGCAATGCCGAATTCGGTGATTTTTTCCGCCGTTTCGGAAACAAATTTCGGCGCGCCCAGGTAATCCCGCAGCGTGGAGCCCGCAATCACCACCGGGCTCCGGGTTGGGCCGTTGCCAAAGATTTTGCGCGTGGCCTTGCGGGCCAGGGCGGCGATTTCGCGTTCCAACTGGCGCACGCCGGCTTCGCGGGTGTATTCCTGAATCAACTTGCGCAACGCGGCCTCGGTGAACTTCATTTCCTGTCGCGTGAGACCGTGCTCTTCAATCTGGCGCGGCACGAGATAACGCTTGGCAATTTGCAGCTTCTCGGATTCGGTGTAACCGGGCAGTTCGATGACTTCGAGCCGGTCGCGCAAGGCGGGATGAACGGGATCGAGCCAGTTCGCCGTGGTGATGAACAGCACGCGCGACAGGTCGAACGGCAGATCGAGAAAATGGTCTGTGAACGTGTTGTTTTGCGCCGGGTCGAGCACTTCCAGCAAAGCCGACGCCGGGTCGCCCCGGAAATCCGCGCCGACTTTGTCCAGTTCGTCCAGCAGAATGACCGGGTTTCGGCTTTCGATGCGGCGAAGGGTCTGGATGATGCGTCCAGGCAATGCCCCGACGTAGGTGCGCCGATGGCCGCGAATCTCGGCTTCGTCGCGCATGCCGCCGAGCGAGATGCGCGCAAACTTGCGGCCCAGCGCGTCCGCCACGCTCTTGCCGAGCGAGGTTTTGCCGACGCCCGGCGGGCCGATCAGACAAAGAATCGGGCCTTTGATCTGTTTCCGCCGTTTGATGACGGCAATGAACTCCAGCAGGCGGTCCTTGACTTTTTCCAGTCCGAAATGTTGCTGGTTCAAAATCCGCTCGGCCGTCTTCAAATCCAGTTTGTCCTCGGTCTCTTTTTCCCACGGCAAACTCAGGATCCAATCGAGATAATTGCGCGAAACGGCGTATTCGGCGGCGGCGGGCGGCGTTTGCTGAAGCCGTTCCAATTCCTGCAACGCCGCCTTGCGCGCCTCGTCGGGCATCGGCGTCTGCTCGATTTTGCCGCGCAAGGTTTTGATTTCGTTGGCGCTCGGGTCGGTTTCGCCGAGTTCGCGCTGGATGGCGCGCATCTGTTCGCGCAAAAAAAAGTCGCGCTGGGTCTTGGCGATGGACGTGGCGACGTCACTCTGAATTTTGGAACTCAGCGTCAGCACTTCGTGCTCGCGGTTGAGCATGGGCAACAGCTTTTGCAGACGTTCGCGGACGGCAACGGTTTCGAGCAGTTCCTGGCGGTCGGCGAGTTCGAGGTTCAGGTTGGCGGCGACTAGGTCGGTGAAATGACCGGGCGCGTCCATGTTCAGGGCGGCAACCTTCACGTGGTCGGACAGGGCGGCGGAAAGCTTGGCGATTTCCTGAAACTGTTTTTGAACGTTGCGGAACAGTGCCTGCGCTTCAATCGAATCGTCCGTCACGTCGCGCAACAATTCATAGGTGGCGCGCAGATACGGCTCGGCCGGCGCGTAGTCCTTGATGCGAATGCGCCACAGGCCCTCCACCAGCATGCGCGCGGTGCCGTCGGGAAACTTCACCATTTTGACCAGGCGCACCACGCAGCCGACATGGTGCAAATCCTCCGGCAGCGGCTCGGCCACGTCCGATTTGCGTTGCAGCACGGCGCCAATCAAACGGTCACCGGCCACCGCATCGTCCACCAGCCGCAGGCTCGGCCCGGTCTCCACGAGCAACGGAACGATGGCCGCGGGAAAAATCACAATGTCGGACAGGCCGAGAATTGGCAGCGTCTCGGGAAGCGACCGGGAGGAAATGCGGGAGGGCGACGTCGCCGGATTTTCAGGCGCGTCCAGAATGCTGACAAACTCCGTTTCTGGCGAGGTCATCGTCGCTCCTGCTTTCAGTTTAGATGCCGCCGAACCTGAAAAGTTCAGGCAAGACTAGTTCCCTTCGGCGATTGGCACCTTGGTTGTCTTGGAAAGCGGCTGGCGTGCCAAAGGCACGTCAATCCGCAAAAAACCGTTCACATAAGCCGCTTTCGCCTGGCTGAGGTCGTAACCCGCAGGCAGTTCCAGCACGCTTTCAAACGGCCCGTAACTGATTTCCATGACCAGGAAGCTGCATTTGGGCGAACGGCAGCCGTCCGGCCGGTTGCCGCTGATGCGCAGGCAGTTGCCCTCGACGGTGATTTCCAGGCTGTCGCTCTTCATGCCGGCCAGCTCCACCTTGACGACCAGCCCCGTGTCCGTCACGTACACGTCCGTGTTCGGCACCCAATGACCGCTGACCGCGCCTTCACGTCCGCGCACACCCACGGCCCGGGAAATAAAATGTACCGCAGAACTGGCTTTGGTTACGGCCATGATGGAGAATTATGTTGTCTGATTTGCCAATTAGCAAGTGAAAGAAATCACTTCATCCGGACGACCACGGCGCGCCGTTCGCCCTTGCGCGCGTGAAAAACGATTGAACTTTGCTGCGCAGACGACTCGCCCGGCGCCAGGCAGCCGCAATGGGTGTCGCGCTGGAAACTGAATTTGCGCGGGCGGAACCGTCCCCACGCCAGGAAACCTGCTGCCAAAGCCACGATCGCCAGTGAAACAACTTGCTGCCAGTTCATTCCTGTAACATAACCGCAAATGCCGTCTGTGCAACCGGATTTTCATCGAAATCCCGATCGTTATCCTGCTCCAAATCGTATCCATGCCGTGGGACAGGCGCGACGCCTGTCCTGCGCGCCTGATCGCACGCGCAGCCCAGCCTTTGACTGCATGGAGTCGGCTAAGATCGCGTTGACGATCAAGATCAGGCTGGTGCATTTTCAACATTGAACTTTCAGCCCGCGTCCGTACGCTGCGCGGATGGCTGCACCATTCCGTTACCAGCACCGGGTCATTTATGCCGAGTGCACCATCGGCAATCATGTTTATCATTCGCACTATCTCGATATGCTCGAGGCCGCGCGCGGCGAATTCATCCGCTCGCTTGGTTCGACCGTTCGGGAATTGCAGGAACGCGACGTGATTTTTCCCATCGTGGAGGCCCGGTTGAATTTCAAGTCGCCGGCGCGTTACGACGACTTGCTGGCCATCGAAGTCCGGCCCACGCTGGTTTCGCACGTGCGCGTGAACTTCGGCCATCGCGTTGTGAACCAGACCGGTAAATTGATCCTGGAAGCCGAAACGTTCCACGTTTGCACGGGCATGAACGAAAAGCCGAAACGCCTGCCGTCAGAACTGGCCGCGCAACTTACCGCTCAAATCTGAAAATCCGCCGCCTTCTTTTTCCGCTCCGACTTGTTCAGCACGCGCGCCTCCGGGGCTTCGTAAATGACGACGGAATTCGGCGCGACGCTTTCCATCAGGAACACGTTGCCGCCAATGGTGCTGCCGGCGCCGATGACGGTGTCGCCGCCGAGAATGGTCGCGCCGGGATAAATCGTCACGCGATCTTCAATCGTCGGATGCCGTTTCTTGCCGCGCAATTGCTCCACGTCGGCCGTGGATTTTGCGCCCAGCGTGACGCCGTGATACAGCTTCACGTGGTCGCCAATGATGGCGGTCTCGCCGACGACCGTGCCGGTGCAATGGTCCACGAAAAAATGCGACCCGATTTGCGCGCCCGGGTGCAGGTCCATACCCGTGCGCGAATGCGCCCATTCCGTCATGATGCGCGGAATCAGCGTGATGTTTTTCAAATACAGCTCGTGCGCCAGCCGCTGCACCGCAATCGCCTCGACAAACGGATACGACACCAGCACCTCCTCCTTGCTCTTGGCTGCCGGGTCGCCATCGTAGGCCGCTTCCATGTCCGTTTGCAGGATTTCGCGGATGCGCGGCAGGCTCTCGAGAAATTCCATCGTCAAATTGTGCGCCGCCGACCGCAGGTTTTTCTTCGGCAGTTCGGGTGGCGGATTGTATTCGAGGCTTTTGTAAATTTCATCTTCGAGCGCGCCGAGCACCGCATCGAGCAATTCCGCCGTCACCACTTTGATTTCCGAGGAATGAATCGGTTTTTCGTCGAAGAAACCGGGAAACAGCAACCGCAGCAGATTTTGCGTGATGGCGGTGATGGCATGATTGGACGGCAGATTTTTGCCGTCCAGATGGTTAATGCCCCCGACGCGCGCATACGACGCAACGAGTTCATTCGTCAATTTGGTGACCGTTTCCACGGGACAAAATTAGCACGAAGCCACAATGGCACAAAGTCAATAATCTGTAGCAGCCGAGGTGACGAGGCTCACGATTTTGAATCCGAAACATGAAAGCCGAATGCCGAAAGAAGCCCGAATCTCGAAACCCGAAACCGGAAGACCAACCGCCGGTTTGATCGTTTTGAACTTCGGTCTTCGGGTTTCATTCTGACCTCGGGGTTCGGACTTCGGGATTGGTCCAACCCCTTCAATTCGCTTTGCCGAAAACGTTGCCGAGAAATTCCGGCTGCTTGGGAAGTTTTATTAAAACTTGATAATAGTCGTAAGATTTTTTGTCCGGCCAGAGCCACATGCTGCCGTCCGCAGCTAGGGTAATCACATTCCGCCAAGTTCCCGTAATCGCGACCCAGTCATTGTGGATGCCCAATCGTGTCGGCGACATATTTACGGACTCAACCGCAGATTCATTTTTAAAATTCCATTGCCACAGCGAACCATCGGATTTTAGCGCCACCATCATTTGATAGCTGACCGCAACCGCCCGCCAGTCGTTTTCTTTCCCGACCTGCAAAATGCCGGTTCCCATCGTCTGGTTGCTTTTCTTGTCCCAATACCGGTTGAGTACCCACAAAGTTCCGTCGGCGCGCACAAAGGCGGTTGTCTGGGCGCCGGCACGCGATGCAGTTCGCGAAACAATCTCGTCATAATTTGTCGCCCGGTTCAATTCATCTCGACCAGTTTTCCAATCCACGCTCAATTGCCAGACACGGCCATCCATTCGCCGGGCAAAAATCCCGCCCAAAGTGAAAAGCTCCTGCCAGTCGGAATTGGTGCCGATTTGATACGGCGTGAAAGCGCGCAGCCCCGGCCAATGGTGCAATTCGTTGGTGACGGAACCCCAACGCCAGAGCGTGCCGTCGGTTTTCAAAAGCACGACGCTGGTATTGCCCTGTGCCAACTGCCGCCAGTTGGTCTCGCTGCCAAATTGCTGCAACGTGCCCGGTGTCCATTTGTTTGTTTCTGACTTTTCTGAAATCCACAGCGTCCCGTCCGGCTGGATGCCAACCGTCTCCATGAAATCAGACGCATAAAAAGTTTTGCCTGCATCATTCCAGCGAAAATACAAATGTTCGGTCGTCGCCGCTACCCAGTTTGAACCGGCAAGGAACTGTTGCGGCCCGACGCTTTCCGGCAATGGATGCGTCAGCATTCGCCATAACAACTTCCACCGGACTGAACCGCCATAATATTCATAGGGGGAGTCGCCCAAACCATTAAACCAGACGCGGCCATCGGGCAGTCGCACGAGCAAATTCCAGTAATGCGCGATTTGCAAAGCTGGCGAATTGGCCAGGGATAATTTCGCCGCCCCGTGCACCGGTTCCGCCGGTTTAAAAATTTCCCACGCGCGGTTGTAAATTGCCATGCTGCTGGCCACGACAAAAAACATCGCGCCCGCCACGACCAGCAGGTTGCGCCGCCACAAATGCCAGCCGTCGCGGAAATTTTTGAAGTTCAGATACGCTAGCAACAGCAAGGTGACCGCCAGCGTCGGTACAGCGATGATCAGCGACAGGATTGAACCCAGCGGCAGGGACTCAAAGAAGAAATTCCATCCTTTTGCAAGCGCCGGAACCATCAAGGCCGAGCCGATGAATGTCGCCATGGCAAAGCCGATAGCTTGCAAAAAATTCCTGGCAAGGCTCGAAGCAAAGAATCCGCCCAGCACCAGCCACGCGGCAATTCCCACGATGGCCAGCCGCATTTCGACCGGGCCAAATGCCCCGTTCTCGGCAAACGCATTATTCGCCCAGCCCATTTTTACTGCCGCCGTCTCCAACAGCACTGGCATCACGCCGCCGAGAAGTATGCCAAGAAACAAAGTAATAAACGCTTTGATGGCAAACTGAACCTGGCGCGAGGCGGGCAGGCACAACTGGCATTCCATCACGCCCTGTTTGCGCTCTTCGGCTACGGCGATGCTGCCGAGAATCACCGGCATGACCAGCCATAGCATCCAGAAAATCGAGGTCAGAATTTCACCCGCCGAGTTTCGTGGAAACTGGTGATATTTCCGTAGCGCAATGATGCCGAGGTGCAGCACGAGCAATCCGGCTGCGCCCGCCAGAACGGCTTGTTGCAGTTGGAATTCTTTTTTTACCAGCGCAACGATGGGTTTTCGTTTGCGGATTTCGCCAGTGGTGATGGAACGCGCGGATAAAGATCTCCATTCCGGCAGCGCAATGATTCCGCCCGACCAGCCCACGTCCTGGGCGCGGAAAAACAGCCAGCGCGCGACCAGAAATCCGCCGATGGAATAGATTCCCAGGATGACGCACAGAACGGCAATGACGCCGTTGTCCGACTCGTTCGGCGAAACAAACGCGGCGGTGAAGCAGCACAAGGTCGCCGGCACCAGCAACGTCAGCCAGAACGCGGCCGCCTGCTGGCGCAGCAGCAACGTCGTCCACAACCCGCCGGTAAATGTCGCGGTGGCAATCAAGCAGACGGTAATAAAAATAAGAAGATTGCGGGAATTTTCAGCCTCGCTGGTGGCCACCGTCGAATTCCAGAAAGCAAAGCCGAAAGCCAAAAGCCAAACCCCGAATACGGTTAGAAACGCGACGGCCAAAACCGAAAGCTTAGCCTGCCAATACCGGATCCGCTCCACCGGTTGGGCGAGCATGAATGAAAATGTGTTGAGGCTCGTCTCGCGGCCAATCGCCGTCAGCGCCATCATCGTCATGCCGAGGAAAAGGAGCGCCGCGACATAGAAATCATACGGGCGCGTGATCGCCTGGACCAGCGCCAGCAGCATTGCCACACTCCAGGCCGGCAGCAGCAGACGGATTTCCTTTTTGACGAGCGGGTTCATGAACCGGGTCGGAACGGGGCGCGGCTGTGGTCGCAGACCCAGCCGCAGCGGGTGAGCATGCCAATGTTCATTGAAAGTGCTGGCCGCGCTGCGGTTGGTGCTTCGCACACAGCCGCGCTCCGGGATGTTTTTTTGTGTTTCATGCGCTGGCTTTTTTCAAAAGGCCCGACACCACGAAAATTTCCTCCAGCGACAGCGATTCGGTCCGCAATTCCTCCGGCTGATGCGCCTTCAGCTCGGCCAGCAGTTCTTCGCTGTTGCCGTTGGCAAGAATTTCCATCTCGCGACCGGCCTGTTTCACTTTCAGCGCGCCGGACAGGTTGAGTTTCAATTCCTGCGCAAAACGGGCGCGGATTTTTCGGAAACGGTCGCGCGCAGCGTCGGCTTCCATCGTCAGCAGTTCGCGGCCCTGCTCGATGATGGTGAACTCATCAATCAAGCCCTCGAATTCCGAGATAAGGTGCGTAGAGACAAATACCGTGCGGCGCGTGGGATCGCCGGATTGGTAGGCGCCAATGACGGTCTCAATGAATTCACGGCGCACGATGGGATCGAGGCCGGAGGTCGGTTCGTCGAGCACGAGCAACTCCGGCTCCGGACAAATCGCGCCGATGAGCGCCAGTTGCGTTTTCTGACCGCGGGAAAGGTTGCTGGCCTTCTGGTTGGGATCGAGTTGAAACCGTTTCAGCAGGTCATTTTCAATGTCAAAATTCCAGTGTTTGCGGAAGGACGCGAGGTATTCCAGCGTGTCGCGCACGGTCATCCACGGATAAAACGCAACCATGTCCGGCACGTAGGTCAGACCCGATTTGACCGCCACTTCGTGCTTTTGCGGGTCGAGGCCGAACACACGCGCCGTGCCGGAGTTGGGACGAAGCAAATTCAGCAGGCACTTGATGGTCGTGGTCTTGCCCGCGCCGTTGCGGCCGAAAAAGCCATAACACTTTCCGGCGCGGACGCTCAATGTCAAGCCGCTCACGGCGTCCAGTTTGCCGTAACGGCGGTGAAGATTGTTGATTTCGATGACGGATGTTTCAGTTTTCATGCGATTCCTTGAAAAAATCCGGCGGTCTGCATCAATGGTTGGGCGTGAAGGCTTGATCCGTTTCCCCTCACCCTGACCCTCTCCCTCGGGGAGAGGGAACAGCCGCCGTATGTGCTCTCAAAATTCAACGACCGTTGAGCAGGAGACAGCCGCTGGTTTGCCGCGTGACGGAAAATAATTCTCCCTCTCCGCTCCCTCGGAGGGAGGGGAGAGGGCCGGGGTGAGGTGAGGGTTTCACGTTGGTTCGCGTTCATTTTTCCTCCTTCGATTTGCGTTCGAAGTAGTCGAGCCGTTCCTTGACCAGTGCCAGAAATTTTTCGCGGTCCACCTGCAGGTGATGCGCCATCACCACCGCCTCGTCAATTTCCGTGAGCAGCAGTTTGTTTTTGACCTGTTTCGTGAAAGGCGAATTGTTTTCCTTCAAAAAACAGCCCTTGCCAGGAATCGTTTCGATGACGCCCTGGCTTTCCAGTTCCGTGTAAGCCTTGGCAATGGTATTGCGGTTGACGCGCAATTCCTCCGCCAAGGGGCGGATGGACGGCAGCGGGTCGCCGGGCCGCAACGATCCGGCCGCCGCCGCGTAGCGGATTTGGTCGGCCAGTTGCAGATAAACCGGCTTGCCGGACTTGAAATCAATCTGAAACATCATAGCGACCATTACTGTCATAGGACAATATGACAGTTGATGTGTTTTGTCAACCTGTTTTTTTGTCGGCTGTCAGTGGGGCGGTTTCGGGACTTTAGTACAGACTCGGGGTGGTCAAATCCGAAACCCGAATGCCGAATGCCAAAGGAAGCCCGAAGCCCGAAACCCAAAAGCGCGGTGGATGATCATTGATTGGCTCATTCGGATTTCTTTCGGATTTCGGGTTTAGGGCTTTAAAGCCAAGGATTTGTAGCATTGCCCATCCCGGGTCGGCAAACGTTCAGGCATCAGGGAGAGCGACCGCTTCTATCACCGTCTCCACCACCTGCTCGACCGTGATGGTGTTCATGCAACGAAAATCAATCGGGCATTCGCGCAGAAAACACGGCGTACACGGCGCATCGGACTTCAGCAAACGATGCCGGCTATCGCCCGGCAATCCTGGCCCGGTCAATTCCGGCGACGTGCTGCCGAACGGCACCACGACCGGCGTGCCCAGCGCGGCGGCCAGGTGCATCGGGCCGGAGTCGTTCGTCAACAGGACGCGGCAGGATTTCAGCAGTGCCATCAACTCGCGGAGGGAGGTTTTGCCGCACAAATTCCGAATGACGAATGCCGAATGCCGAATGGCCGATTCAATTTGGCCCGCGATTTGCATGTCGCTTGCGCCACCGAATATCAGCCAGACGCACTTTGTCCGATTTTGAATTTCGCGCGCAGCAGTGATGAATCGTTCGACCGGCCAGCGCTTGGCCGGGCCGTATTCCGCCCCGGGATTCATGCCCAGAATTGGCTCGATGATTTTATCCAAACCAAATTTCTCCTTCGCGGCTTCAATCTCCTCCGGCGTGACGAACAATTGCGGTGCGATGGGTTCCGGTTTCGCGCCCGGTGCGGCGGCAAGGTGCAAATACTCGTGGATTTGATGTGCGGCTGGATGTAGGACAGGCGTCTCGCCTGTCTCTGATTTATCAGGAATAATTTTTGAGGCAGGCGCGACGCCTGTCCTGCGCTTAATTTCTGCCACGGAGCGTTTCCGCATTGTCACGGCGTCGGCCCGAGGTTCGAGAGTTTGCGTCAGGAAAGAATTCCGCCACGGCCGCGCGTAACCGATGCGTTGAGGAATTCCGGCCAGCCAGACCTCAATTGCCGAACGCGGCGAGTTCGGCAGCACCAGAGCGAGCTCAAATTTTCCGGCGCGCAGTTTTTTGCCAACCGCGAAAACACTTTCGCCCGGGGCGAACGGAATCGTTTCATTGATCGCTGGATGCCCGACCCATAAATCGCGCAATTTCTCCGGCGTGAGCAGCGCGAGGTGCGCCTCGGGAAATTTCTCGCGCAGGCGGAGCAGCGCGGGCGTGGTCATGACGGCATCCCCCAGCCAGTTGGTCCCGCGCACCAGGATTTTGCGAGGATGGAGGATGGAGGATGGAGGATAGTTGTTCATGGCAAATTCTCATCTTCTATCTTCAATTTTCCATCTTCGCTTTCGTTTCCGCGGCTTTCCACCGGCGATGGACCCAGAACCAGTTCGCCGGGTCGCAGCGGACGGCGTCTTCCAGCGCGCGGTTCACCTCGCGCATGATGTCTTCCGAGGGACGCGGTTTGTCGTTTTCGTGCGTCGGGATTTTTTCGCCGAGTTCCAGCCGCCATTTCGCGGGCGCGACGCGGTAGCAAATGCCGGTGTAAAGTTCGCAATGATAACGCAATGCGAACACCGCGGGCGCCAGCGTGGTCGAACAATCATGGCCCAGAAACGGCCCGCGCAGGCCGGCGGTGCTCTGGTCGGTGAAGAATCCGAGAATGACTCCCTGCCGGTGCATCGCGGCGCGCAACAGCGGGCCGTCGGTGCGGCGTTCGAATAAAAGACAGCCGGAACGCCCGCGCAATTGCTGCAGCAGGCGATCGAACGCGGGGTGTTTCAACGCCCGGTAGGTGGTGGCGCATTGGTAGTCCGGGCGAAATTGTCCGAACCGGGCGTACAACTCGAAATTTCCAAAATGGCCGATGGCGACGACGACGTTCGGGGGCGGCTCGCCGGCGTTTGTTACGGGCAGACGCTCTGCGCCGGCAAATTCAACGTGCGGTCGCAGGGCTTCGAAACTCATCGCGGCGGTTTTGACGGCGGACGCGAAATTTTCCCCGATGCGCCGGAAATTTTCCCGGGCCAGCGCGCGGATTTCCTCCGGCGATTTTTCCCGGCTGAAGCACATCGTCAGGTTTTGCAACGCCACGCGCCGGTGCCGCGCGTCGAGCCGGAAAGCCAGCCCGCCGCCGCAGCGACCGAGCCGGGACACCAGTTTGAGCGGCAGCAGCTGGATGCCGGTAATCAGGGCGCGGGCAAACCAGTAAATCAGCGAGTCCATTTGTTTTTCGTGGCAGCGTTGGAGTGATTTCGTCCCGATTTGACGGATTTTGCTTCAACGCTCAAACCCGTTGCGTTCATTTGAAACAGATTTTGCGGACGCAGTCCTGAAAGTCGTTCGCGCCACTGACAATCTGGATTTCGACGCGCATGAAATAAATCGGCAGGTCGCGCCGGTCAATTTTGGGAAAGCGCACGGCGTCCTTTTGCGTGGTGATGATGGTGCCGGCCTGGCGTTTTTTGCCGCGATTGATGGCGTTGAGAATTTCCTGCTGCGTGAACCGGTGATGGTCAGCAAAGCGTTTGGAATAAACGAGTTCCGAGCCAAGCGTCACCAGGCTGTGCTCGAAGCTTTCCGGCTGCGCGATGCCGCTGAGCGACGCAACCTTGCGTCCCTTCAAAAAATCCAGCCCGATTCGTTCGCCGGTAAAAACATCTTCGAGATACAGCGGGTGGTGAACGCATTCGATGATGGCGGCCTCGGGGTTCAACCGGGCGATCCGCCGGCGAAGTTCAGCGGTCTGGCCGTCACTCTTGGTGATGAAAATCGTGTGGGCGCGCGCGAGGTGCGACGGCGGCTCGCGCAGGGTGCCGCGCGGGAGCAGATGCTCGTTGCCGAAAGGCTGCTGGCGGTCAACGAGCACGACGTCATGCCGCCGCCCGCGCAAATTCCAGTACTGGAAGCCGTCGTCGAGCAACAACGTGTCGCAACCGAACTTTTCAATCGCGTAAAGTCCGCTCTTGACGCGGTCCTTGTCCACCAGCACCACGACGTCCTTGAGGTTCGACGCGAGCATGTACGGTTCATCGCCGGCCATCTCGGAATCGAGCAACAGCGATTTGCCGTCGGAGACGACGCGCGGTGGCGTCTGGTCCTCGCGCAACAGGATTTTGTTCAGCAGCAACTCGTGGAGGGGCGCCGGTTTGGAACGGTAGCCGCGCGAGAGGATGGCGACGTTGCGGCCGGCGTCACGGAGCTCGCGCGCGAATTTCTCCACGACCGGCGTTTTGCCCGTGCCGCCGACGGTGAGATTGCCGATGGCGATGACCTGTACGCCGAGGGTTTTGTCGCGGAGGATGCGGACGTTGATGAGCCAGCGGTGAACGTTGACGAGGGCGTGATAGCACTTCGAGCTGCCGAACAAAATCGCACGCGTGAACGCCGCTTTCGTGTCGCGGCGTTCGCCGGAAATGACTTCAAGCCCAAAGGTGTAGAGGCTTTCGATCCAGACCCGGAATTGTTCGCGCATCAAGCGTTAATGTGCCAAGGGACAGCGCGTGCCGCAAGAATTGGCCGCTTGAATTGGCACGAGCCGTTTGCCGGCAGTCCGGCAGGACAAAAATGACTAATTCCTAAATCCGAATGACAAAAGAATTCCCAATGACCAATCCTGAATGACGCGTAGGACACCGGAAATTATTCCGCCATTCGAGCTTCGTGCTTGTTTCGTCATTATGGTTTAGGAATTAGTCATTCATGCAATGACCCGGATTAAAACCCACTGGCGCCCGGTTTGTGGATGCTCGCCCGGGTGCCAGTCAAGGAAATCAGAATCCCATCCGCGCCAGTTCGCTTTGCAGCGCGACCTGAAACTGCTGCACGTCGGCCGCGGACGGTTTGTAACCCTGTTGCCGGGTGACCACACCGAGCCGCCCGGTCTGATCCAAATACCACTCCGCCTGCTGGCCATCACTGAACGTGACTTTGCCGCTGACAATCGCGCCGGGCCGCGCGAGTTGGTCCACCGTCACGGAGACACCGCCGCTCGCGGGCGGTGGTGTGGGGGCTGGCGCGGTGGCGTTTTTGCCGGCATGGGGCGGAGGTGCGCCCTTCTCCGGTGCGGCGCCGATTTGCGCCACGCCTTTGGGAGGTTCCGGGTCTTTCGGCGTGAGTTTCAAATCGTCCACGAGCAGCCGCACTTCCATGTAAGTGAGCCGCAGGCCAAATTCGTCCGCCAGTTTGGTTTGGATTTCCGAGAGCTTCGCGCCCTGAAGAATCCAAGCGGTGACGCGTTGCCGTTGGGCTTCGTCTAAATTCATTTCAAGGAAAAATGTAACCGCAAACTTAAGCTTGCGTCCATGCTCAATTGTCAGTGCGCAACCTGAAGGTCGCGGGTACGATCTGCTTCGCCCTTGAGAATCCAATCGTACCCTTTGTTTTCGAGTTCCAGCGCGAGTTCCTTGCCACCGGTGCGGACGATGCGGCCGTCCACGAGAACGTGCACAAAATCCGGCACGATATAATTCAGCAGCCGCTGATAATGCGTAATGACCAGTTGGGCGTTGTCGGGGCGCTTCAGTTTGTTGACACCATGCGAAACAATCTTGAGGGCGTCAATATCGAGGCCGGAATCGGTTTCGTCGAGAATGGCCAGTTTGGGTTCGAGCACGGCCATCTGGAAGATCTCGTTGCGCTTCTTTTCGCCGCCAGAAAAACCTTCGTTCACCGAGCGCTTGAGCAGGTCCTCGTTCAGTTCCAGCAATTTCATTTTGTCCTTCACCACCGTGAGAAATTCCATGGCGTCAAGTTCCGGTTCACCTTTGGCCTTGCGGATTTCATTAAGCGCGGCCTTGAGGAAATAAGTGCTGTTCACGCCGGGAATTTCGACCGGGTACTGGAAAGCGAGGAACAACCCTTCGCGGGCGCGTTCCTCCGGATCCAGGTCAAGCAGGTCGTGGCCGTTGTAAATGACTTCACCGCCGGTCACGTCGTAACCGTCGCGCCCGGCCAGCACGGCGGCCAGCGTGCTCTTGCCGGAACCGTTTGGGCCCATGACGGCATGGACTTCGCCAGCGGAAACGGTCAGGTTGACGCCTTTGAGGATTTGTTTGCCCTCAACGCCCGCGTTGAGGTTTTTAATTTCGAGAATCGGTTTGCTCATTTTCCAGTTTTGTTGACACGAATTACACGAATTTTCACCAATTGAAATTGAATTCGCGGAATTCGGGTCTTAACCCACACTGCCTTCCAAGCTTACGCCTAAAAGTTTCTGCGCCTCAACGGCAAATTCCATTGGCAGCTCTTTGAACACTTCCTTGCAGAAGCCGTTGACAATCATGTTCACGGCGTCCTGCGTCGAAAGCCCGCGCTGGTTGCAGTAAAAAATCTGGTCCTCGCCAATCTTGGACGTCGAGGCCTCGTGCTCGACGGACGACGACGTGTTTTTCACCTCGATGTAAGGGAACGTGTGCGCGCCACACTTCGCGCCGATCAGCATCGAGTCGCACTGCGAGAAATTGCGCGCATTCGCGGCACTCTTCAGGATCTTGACCTGGCCGCGGTAGCTGTTCTGGCCGTGCCCGGCGGAAATGCCCTTCGACACAATCGTGCTCCGCGTGTTTTTGCCGATGTGCACCATCTTGGTGCCGGTGTCGGCCTGCTGGTAATTGTTAGTGACGGCGACGGAATAAAATTCGCCGATGGAATTCTCGCCGAGCAAAACGCAGCTCGGATATTTCCAGGTAATGGCCGAGCCGGTTTCCACCTGCGTCCAGGAAATCTTTGAGTTCCGGCCTTTGCACAGGCCGCGCTTGGTCACGAAATTGTAAATGCCGCCCTTGCCGTGCTCGTCGCCCGGATACCAGTTCTGCACGGTCGAATATTTGATTTGCCCGTTCTCGAGCGCGATGAGTTCCACGACGGCCGCATGCAGCTGATTTTCATCCCGCATCGGCGCGGTGCAGCCTTCGAGGTAACTCACGTGCGCGCCTTCGTCGGCAACGATGAGCGTGCGCTCGAACTGGCCGGTGTTGGCGGCGTTGATGCGGAAATAGGTCGAAAGTTCCATCGGACAACGCACGCCCTTGGGAATGTAGCAGAACGAACCGTCGGTGAAGACGGCGGAGTTCAGCGCGGCGAAAAAATTGTCCGTGTAAGGCACCACCATGCCGAGATATTTTTTTACCAGTTCGGGATGCTCCTGCACCGCCTCGCCAAACGAGCAAAAGATGATGCCCTTCTCGGCCAGTTGTTTTTTGAACGTGGTGCCCACGGACACGCTGTCGAACACTGCGTCCACCGCCACGCCCGCCAGCCGTTCGCGCTCCTTCAACGGAATGCCGAGCTTCTCGTAGGTTTCGAGGAGCTTTGGGTCCACTTCATCAAGGCTCTTCGGCCCTTCGCCCGTTTTCTTTGGCGCGGAGTAATAAACGATGTCCTGGTAATTGATTTTTTCGTGGTGGACCTTCGGCCAGGTGGGCTCAGTCATCGTTTGCCAGTGCCGGAACGCCTTGAGCCGCCAGTCGGTCAGCCATTCCGGCTCGTTTTTCTTGCGCGAAATCAGCCGGATGGTGTCCTCGCTCAGGCCCGGCGGCGCGGACTCGGTTTCCACGTCGGTGTAAAAACCGTATTTGTATTCCTGTTTAACCAGGCCTTCAATGGTTTCGGTGGCGGTGCTCATCGTTCAATAAAATCACTTTTTCTTCGCGCATTCCGGACAAACACCGTGAATGGCGATTTCGTAATGGTCGGCCTTGAACCCCTTCGGCAGGGCGACGGGGGAGGCTGGTTTGGCCGGCAAATCCACATCAAAAACCTGGTCGCAGGAATCGCAATAAAAATGGCAGTGCTCACGCATGTTCGGACAAAAGCGCGTCGCGCCACGGTCCAGCACGACGAGGCGGACCAGCCCGCACTTTACCAGCGCATCGAGGCAGTTGTAAACCGTGGCCATGGAAATATCGGGCATGGTTTTTTTGGACCGGATAAACACCTCCTCGGCGGTGGGGTGGTCGCGCCTTTCCAGCAACACGCTGTAAACATGTTCGCGCTGCGGTGTGAACCGGAACCCGCCCGTCGTCAGGCGCTCGCTCAGCCGCCGGCCCAATCGGTTATGCTCAGTTGTCATGGCAAAGGAATAGTACCGCTGCCACCCGCCAAGTCAAGATTTAGAATAATTCTAAATTGGCGGTCCCGGTGGTTCGGTATGGCGGAACCGGGGGATTTCTTATACAAATCGGGCATGCCCCGGTGTCTATCCAATGAAAGCCATGAACCTGGTGCGCCGAAAGCCCCGGCTAACCTCCTGGCAAAGGTCCAGTTATGAAAACAACCAGCAAATTCCTGGGACTGATGATGCTTGGCGCGGGATTGTTCATCGTCGGCTGCACCCAAAAGCAGTCTTCCACGTGGCAGTCTATTAAAAATCCAGAAGTAACCGCCCAATTAAAATCATTTGTTGCGGAAAAGGAGGCGCAGGCAAACGCCGCAACCAATGAAGCGCCGCCCGGCTTTTCAACCTTTCTTGCGGCGGCGAAAAGAGGTGACTGGCCGGCGGTCAACCGCGCTTTTGCGGACTTCCGAAACCATGCCGGGCAATACGAACATTCCGGCAAGACCGATGAACGGTTGCGGGGAACCAAATGGCAGACCATCATCGAAATCTGGGGCGCTCTCGACGCTTTCAACGAAGGCGACGCCCAGTACATCGCCGCCTACGGAAATGACATCGTCACATCCATCCCGCCCGGCAGCATCTACTTTGGCGGCACGGATGCGGGACGGTTCGTGATCACGGCGATGCAAAAATCGCAGGTGAACGGTGACCCGTTTTACGGGCTTACACAAAATGCGCTGGCGGATGGCACCTATCTGGACTACGTGCGCGGCATGTATGGCGATAAAATCTACATTCCCACCGCTGAAGATTCGCAGAAATGTTTTCAGGAGTACCAGGAGGATGCCCGACAACGGCAACAGACTCACCAACTCAAACCCGGCGAAAATGTCCAGGTTGATTCCGACGGGCACGTCCAGGTCAGCGGCCAGGTCGCCGTCATGGGAATCAACGGTTTGCTGGCCAAAGTCATCTTTGACCAGAACAGCAACCGCGAATTTTACGTTGAGGAAAGTTTTCCCCTCGACTGGATGTATCCGTATCTCGAACCGCACGGGCTGATTTTCAAAATCAACCGCCAGCCGCTGACGGGATTGTCCGACGAAATCGTCGAGCAGGACCATGATTACTGGACCAAATATGTGATGCCAATGATTGGCGATTGGTTGCATGACGACACATCGGTCGAGGAAATTGCCGCGTTCGCCCAAAAAACTTTCGGGAAACAGGATTTCAGCGGTTTCACGGGCGATCCGCGGTTCATTCAAAACGCCTACTCGCACAGGACGTTTTCCAAGGAGCGCAGTTCCATCGCCGGACTTTACGCCTGGCGCCTGAAACAGGCCGCTGGCGCTGCGGAAAAGGAGCGCCTGGCGCGCGCGACGGATTTTGCCTTCCGCCAGGCATGGGCTTTGTGCCCGTATTCACCGGAGGCCGTGTTCCGGTACGTGAATTTTCTGCTGGAACAAAAGCGGGGCGCCGATGCGTTGTTGGTCGCCGAAACGGCAGCGCAAATGCCTGCTATAAAGGGCGGAGGCGGAGACCAACTGCGCACGCTGGTTGAGCAGTTGAAAAAATTCCAAGACAGGAAGTGAAGCTTGCCCGGCAAGCCGGCGTGGTTGTTATTTCTGATAAACGTTCACGCGGGCGGGCGGGATGTTCAGCCGGCGGATTTTGCAAAATCGTGACAACTGAATCTTGCCGGAGGGCCAGACTTGGCGGCATAAAGAGTACAGATGACCGCCACACCCATTCGACGCAAACCCGCCTTTTTCTGGCAAGGCGTGTTCATCATGCTGCCGGTGGCGGTGCTGGCGGTGGTCAGCCTGATTTCGCTACGCCAGGACGAACAGGCCGCCGAAAATGACGCGCGCAACCGGGCGGCCGCAAATGTGCAAAGCCTCGCGCGAGCCATGCGCTCGTCGGTGGACGAAGAGCTTCAGCGCTTCCTGACACTCCAAAATGTCTGGATGATCGGACTGCGCCTCGCCGGGCAACCTTCCGTCAATGGAGTTTTTCCCGACGCCAGGTTGCAAACGGACATCGCAAAATGGGAACGCGATTATCCCGGATTAGAGTTCGCGGCGCTGGCGATGCCGCAAGGCGAAATCCTTGCCGATGGCCGGCAGATTGAGCCGCTGGATTTTCCCGCCGCGCCAACACCGCCAAAATGGTTCCGCGAATTTTCACCGGAGCAAAGAGAATTGTGGGAAGCCATGCGCGCCGCCGGCAGCCCGAAGGACGTTGAAGCGCGCCGGAACGCTTTTTTGCAGAGCAATCCGTCCGCAGATGCAAAACAAGCGGCTATTTATTTGAATTACCCGGTGGAGCAACTGGCTGCTCACTCCACGGCCTTGCCGTCGGAAACCGGGATCTCGTTTGAAGAAATTGCCTGTTACCGGTTGCTTTCGGCGACGAATGCGCGACTGACCGACTCGCTGTTGCAGTCGGTCGGGTGGCAGGTGTTTGAGCATCCGTCAATCGTTTCGCCCGGACTGCTGGAGCTGGCCGGTGGACTGACCAACCGGGCTACGGCTGCCGTCCAGCGGAAATTTTTTTGGGCGCGAAAATATTTCGCCGGTCAATCGAAAGCGGGTGAAGCGCTTGTTTCATTGCGCCGACTGCCGGAATTGCAGCCCTGGAAAATGTTGTGGTGGTCGCACTGGACCGAAGACGACTCGGCCCT
>DATNHI010000238.1:0-11203 GCA_035605035.1 Verrucomicrobiia bacterium | reverse complement strand
TGGCAGGCCGTATAGACGTTTGCGCGGAAGGCGGTGGAGCCGGTAATATAAACGTCAACGGTAGCTGCCATGAGTGACGAGGCGCCAGCCAGGCCGAGCGCCAGGGTTAATAGGAGTGTTTTTTTCATATTATTGGTTTTTCGATTTGGTTGATATTGTTTGGTAAAATTTACTGTTCGTTTGGGTTGGCTGGTTATTGGGCGGTAATGATGTAAAACTCGGAATTATTCGTGTCGGTAAATTGCATGGAATGAGTTGCTTTATCACCGCTGGTCAAAGTGCTGATGGCCGGCCAACCGATCATCGGCGTTCCAGAGGTCAGGCTGTTGGTTCCCCGAAGGGTATAGGTTCCGTACAAACCGGTTGTGTATGTGACGGTGGTTGTGGTGCCGGAATAGCTGATGGAGGTAATGGCCGGGGTTGTGCTCGGATACGCCACATAGGTCATCGCGCCATTGGTCGCCAGTTCAAAATATCCCAGCCACGTTCCCAACGCATAGCCGCTGGTGGGCGTCAACTGATAAAAATCAGAGCGCACCGGTGTTCCCGAGGTCGTGAAATTGGCCAGCGTTGTGTTTTCCGGGTTGCCTTGAAACTTCCCGTCGAAATCGCTGCCATAGGAACCCGTCAAGGCATCGTGATAACTGACTCCATCCGGATAATTTTGGTTTCCCGCGCTGCTATCCTCTTCGACCACGGCGGCCGGCGTGCTGGCGGGATTGATATCGAAGTTCAATTGATCGAGCGCGCCGGGCGGAATGGTCGCCATGCGTCCGTCGGCGCCTGCCTGGACACTGGAACTCGCGGCGGCCCACGGAGCGGTCTGAACGTTCGCGGAAGTTCGAGGCCTGGTTACAAACAATGTGTTATCACTCAACCAGGCGAACGCCGACCAACTGACGCTATTGGTGCCCACTTGAGCAAGCTGGGTGCCGGTATATTGGGTGATGGGTATTCTTTGATTGGCGGCTGCACTGGTGAACGCCGAAATCTGGCCCGCGTCAACGACCATGTCATTGGCTTGCCGAAAGCAGACCAACACATCCCCAACGGTGTAATTGGTGATTGTGCCTGCCATGATTTCACTGGCAGCAAAACCTGCAAGCAAAGCAATCAGTCCTGTCTTTTTGTTTAGCATAGAATTCTACCTTTTTTTATTTAATTACCGTGATTTTCTTAAAGCCTTCCATTCTACCGTGACACCAGCCTATCGGTTCCCCGGCCCGCCCGCCTCCAGTAACCAGCCAGCCGCACTCAGTTTCATGACGACCGATTACGCCATCATGAAAGTTCTGGCCGCCGCATCACCAAAGGCTTTTGAGCGCAATGTTTCAGACAGGTGACAGCTTAACCGGGCACGTAACCCAAATGTGACGCGACGATTTCCGGGATTCTCGTGAAGTTTTTCTTCAAGACTGCAAATACCCACAGAGCAGCGGAGGTGCGGCAACGTTGTTGTGCGAAACCGGACACGCTGCGACTGGCGCAATCGAGACGATGTGCGGATTCGACGTGCGCCCGCTGAATGTTGGAGGGGAGAGGCGCGGTGCCGGCGGCAATTGGTCACCGCAAGGGTTCACTTCGCCTTTACCCGGAACGCGCTGGCGTCGGCGATTTTGCCGAGGCCGCCGCGGTAAAACTCATCGCGGTATTCCTCGGTTTCGAGCAGGTGCTGGTCCAGTTCCTGTTTGTCGCGCCGGATGATGAATTTCAATTCGTCCAGATCGTCCGACCAGCGGAACCCGTTGAAAAATTCCGCGCCGGCAAACTGCGTTTTGTACAGTGCCGTCTGCGAATAACACGTGCCGAGATAAAGATGCCGCACGCCCCGTTCGGCGAACAGCGCCGCCGCCGAGGTCATCATGAACATGCCGAGGTTGCGCGCGTAATAATTCAGGTCGTAAAACGCGTAGTAATAAAACGCCAGCGCCTTGCCTTCGAGATAAAGCGTGGCCGCGCCGACTTCATTGCCGGTTTTCGCGTCCGTGAACACGAGCAGGTGCGAAATGATGGGCGCGGCAAACAGCGCGTCGAGCCGCTCGAACGTCATCACGTCTTTGCCGAATTTGATGTCGGCGTAGGTCTTGAAAAACTGGCGGCGTTCGGGCGTGTAATCGTATTTGTCGCGCGGCACGAGCTTCACCTCGATGCCCGCGCCCTTGCGCAGAATGCGCCGGTTCTCCGACGACGGTTTGAATTTTACCAGGTTCACGCGCACCTGCCGGCACAGGTAAAAGCGGTCCAGGTCGCGCGATGACGGCAGGAAGCCCGCATTGAAGATGTCCGACGGTGTTTCGCCTTCCTCCGGCACCGCCCAGATGGCGTAGGGAAACTGGTAATGCTCGTAGTCGGAATTCTGTTCGGAGAAAAGCAGTTTCATTCAGTTGACACGGATTTCACGGATTGGCGCCGATTAAATCCGTGTGAATTTGTGCAATCTGTGTCTGATCCTGTTTCCCGCCGTTCACCGCTTTTCTCCGCAACCGCAACCGCCAGTTGGTCAGCACGTCGTAGCTCACCGAGTTTTTCAATTTTGCGATGTCATGCACGGTGATTTCCTCCTCGCCTTGCCGGCCCATCAGCACGGCTTCGTCCCACATTTGCGCTTCGGGAATGTCCGTGATGTCCACCATCAACGCGTCCATCGCAATGCCGCCGATGAGCGGGGCGCGTTGGCCGCGGATGAGCGCGCCGCCGGTGTTGCGCACGCGCGGAAAACCGTCGCCGTAACCGATCGGCAACACCGCAATCCGCCGTTCCGACGGCGCGGTGTAGCGCATGCCGTAACCGACCACCTCGCCCGGCTTCAGTTTTTGGATCGCCGCGATGCGCGCCTTCACGGACATCACCGGTTCGATGCCCGGAATCCGCCGGCAGACCGACGACGGGAAAACGCCGTAAATCAAAATGCCGGTGCGTACCAGGTCAAGATGCGCGTGGGGCAGGTCCAGAAAGCCGCCGCTGTTGCAGGTGTGGCGCAATTTCACGGAAATTTTGCGTTGCTCCATCGCGCGCAGGACTTCGCTGAACCGGGAGAATTGCAGGTTGGCGAAGGTCTTTTCCGTTTCATCCGATTGCGCGAAGTGCGTCATCACGCCTTCGAGCAACAGCGATTTTTCGGCGGCGATTTTTTCGATGAGCGGCAGCGCTTCGTCCCAGCGCACGCCGAAACGGCTCATGCCCGTGTGGATTTTCAGGTGCACCGGCACACGTTTGTCATGCGCCGCCGCGAGGCGCGCGAGCTGGCGGACGGTATGGACTCCGTTGACGCAGACGGTCAGGTCATGCTCCACGCACCACGGCAATTCAGCTTCCTGCCGTTCGCCCAGCAGCAGCAGCGGCGCGGTGATGCCCGCTTCCCGCAGGGCCATTGCCTCTTCCAGCGTGCTCAAGCCGAGGCCCCAGGCGCCTTCTTCGAGCGCGATGCGCGCCGCGTCGAGCGCGCCGTGGCCGTAGGCCTCGTCCTTGACCACGGCCATCAAGTGCACGTGCCGCGGCAGGTCGCGGCGGATGAGCCGCAGGTTGTTTCGGAGCCGTGCGAGATCAATCTCCACCCACGCCGGCCGCAACGGGAAAATGGCCGAATCAAAATCCATAAAATGTCGGGAACTGTTTAACCACGAATCAACCCGAAAGACACGAAAAATCCGGCGCGCCGGCCGGACCGGAAACCGGCCGCCGGTTTGCGGACTTGCGCCGCGATGAAATTGATTTAGCCTCGCGCCCGATTGAGGCCGCGTGCAATGATCGAACCAGCCAATCCGCCTGACAACGCATTCAAGCATTTTGCTCCGTGGCTGGCGGCGTTGTTTTTGGTCGTGGTGGGCGCCCAACTGTGGGTGGTGCAGCTTTATGGGTCACCGTTGCCGATGTGGGACCAATGGTTTGAGGCCGAATGGTTCTACCGGCCCTGGGTGGAAGGTCATCTGACCTGGCAATATTTTTTTGCGCCCTTTAATGAGCATCGGATCCTCTTCACACGCCTGCTCGATCTGGGTGTCATCCGGCTGAACGGGCGGTGGGAGCCAATGCTGCAAATGACGGTCAACGCCATCATTCACGCGGCCTTTGTTTGCGGGCTGGCCGGTTGCCTGTGGGATTTTACCGGGCGAAAAAAAGGCTGGCTCGTCTGCTTCCTGCTGGCGCCTTTTTTCGCGTTGCCTTACGCCGCGGAAAACGCCCTCTGGCCGATGAATTCCCAGCAATACTTCATGAGCCTCTGCTGGCTGGCGACCCTGGTCGGACTCGGGTTTGGCCAAACGGGCAGCCCGCGGTGGTGGCTTGGATTGGCCAGCGCCGTCATGGGTTTGTTTACCATGGCCTCAGGATTGCTCGCACCCGTGAGCGTTGGCGGGTTGATGATTTTGCGCGCCCTCAGACTGCGTCGGGTGGAAAAGGGGAATTTAATCACACTCCTTTGCTGCCTGGCGGTCATTGGATTGGGTCTGGCGCTGCGGGTGACGTCGGATTTTGATCGTTCCTTGCGGGCGCATACGTTGATGGAATTCACGGCCGCCCTGACGCATAACCTGATCTGGCCATTCTTCCGCGCGCCGGCAATGGTGTTCTTGATTCCTTTGCCCCTGGCATTTCTGGTGGCCCTGTATTTCCGGCCAAATTTTCCAGAACCGCGCGCGGCTGAATTTCTGCTGGCGATGGGACTGTGGAGCGGCCTGCAATCCGCCGCACTCGCCTATGGCCGCGCGAATTACGGGGATATCATTCCCGCCAGCCGGTACATGGACGTGTTGAATATCTTTGTTATTGCCAGCCTTTTCGCAACGGTGTTGCTCCCGCGGTTGTGGTCGGGCGGCAGGCTTCCCGCGTGGGCGGGAATGCTGTTGCCGCTGGTCTTTGCCGGCGTCATTTTTTTCGGCCTTTGCCGGATTTCACAAATCGTCGTGGACAATCTTCTGGTTCCCACCCGCGTGATGAATCTGGTGGCCGAAGAACGCATTGAAACATTCTGGGCGACCGGCAACGGCCGCGAATTTCTTGAGCCGCCCACCGTGCGGCCAAATCCGGAACTGGCGCTGCGGCTGTTGCAGGACCCGAAACTGCGGCCCATCCTGCCAGCCGCGTGCCTGCCGCCGGCGTCTCCGCCAATCACCGGCCGGTTTACCGCCGTTTCACAGTGGTTGCTGCGCCATGCCGTGGCGATCTTGACAGCCGGATTGCTGCTGTTTGCCGGTCTGTGCGGATACGGGCTGGCGCGCGGAGCCTTTGGTCTGGCGCGGGCGAATCCGATGGGAATCGTCGTCCTGCTGGCCGGTTTGGCCGCGCTTGGCTTCGTCTGGTCGAAACGTTCCCTCCAGCGCGAATCGGTGGAATTCGAAATGCAACGCGAACTGGCGACGTATTTCAAGTCGGTGAACGACCTCAACCGCGCCGCGTTTCATGAACACCGGGCCGAGGCGCTGCAACAGCAAATAAATTCAGACGGTTCCCGGCGGCCATAAACTCTGGCCAACGTCCGTCCGGAAATAACTGCCCGCCACGCGGATTTTGCGGATGTTGGCATAAGCCTTCGCAATCGCCGCATGGAGCTTCGGCGCCAACGCGATCACGTCCGCGATGCGATGGCCGGTCGCCATCAGTTGGCCGGACGCGCCGCGCGCCACCTCATTCCACCAGACATCACAATCGAACCGGTCGTTTACTTCCAGCGGCAGGTGCGGCCCGCGCACCACTGTGAAGGGATAGCCATAGCCCGCCAGAGTGAGCGAACAGCCGAAATTCAATTTGTCGTTGAACCGCAAATCCAGTTTTTGGTTCCGTGTGGTCCGCAAAACAATTTCCGCCGGATTTTTCAGCATCCGCAAAATCATCGGACCGGAGGTGACTCCGATGCGGATGTTGTATTCGATGACGTGCCATTGGCCGGGTGGCTGCGACGCCCCCGTCGCAGAAGTCCGGCGACGAGGCGTCGCCGCCACTTTAATCGCCGTCACCTGCAGCGGCCCGTGATAATTCACTTTCCGCAACCACGGCCGCAGCGGACGAATCAATTCCCGCGCGAGGCCGTATTTGTCATTTTCATCGCGCTCGACCAGGCCGCCGAGCGGCGCGCCGGCGACGATGCCCTGATTGCCGGTGAAGGCGTATTTGTATTCCTGGTTCGTGACGAGCGAATAGATTTCGCCGCCACTGACCAGCGCAATATGGCCGGCCTCGGCGCGCCCGAGGTATTCCTGCAAAAAAACGCCCTCGGCATAATTCACCTGCCGCAGCCAGGCGCGCGTGTCCTCAACCGTCTCGCACAAAATCGTATGGACCGGGCTGGTCGGCGAGCAGAGCGGGTTTTTAATGACGAACGGCTGCGGATGTTGCGCCAGGATTTTTTCCGCTTCGATCCGGTTCGACGCCACGTAAGCCTGCGGAAAAGGAATCTTGAAATCGGCGCACAATTGCCGTGCGAAATCGCGCTCGCGTTCGATGCGCATGGCCTCGCCGGTGGGAGAAAAAATTCCCACGCCGGATTTCACGAGTTCTTCCGCCCACGCACCCTGCGCCCAGTCAATGGATTGCGGAATGACGGCAGCCACGCCCTGCTGCTTGATGAGCGGAACCGGACTCGGAAAAGCATCGTGCGAAAAAACCGGTCCGACGAGCGACGGCGGGAAATGGCCGTAATTGCGCGTGAGATAGGTCGAGACGCTCGCTCCCGCGTCCTTCAGCGCCTGGCCAACGCTGTGCGCGAACGCGCCGACACCGAGCACCATGAAAGACGGTAAATTCATTTTTGATTTATGATTCATGATTTACGATTTGTTCGAGCATCCGCACCTGAGTAAAAATCTTAAATGATAAATCGTAAATCAAAAAACGATTTTCACAGCCCGCTCGACTCCGCCTGTCACTTTTGATAAATTGATAGTGTGAGCTTTGTCTCCGAATTCAATTCATTGCCGGCGCCGGCGCTGGCGCAAAAGTCGCTGGCGGCCGGCGCGGCGGCGGTTCGCGCAAGTCTGGCGAAATCGAAATTGTCCTTGGCCGATTTTGCGAACCTGATTTCACCGGCGGGGGCGGAACTGCTGGAGCACCTGGGCCGGCGGTCGCACACGCTGACGCAGCAGCGGTTCGGCAAGGTCATCCGCCTGTTCGCGCCGCTTTACCTTTCCAACGAGTGCATCAACAATTGCCAATACTGCGGCTTTTCCCGCGACAACCCGATTCTGCGCGTGACGCTGTCGCTCGACGAAGTCAGGCGGGAAGCGCAGGCGCTCAAGGAACAGGGTTTCCGCAATATTTTGCTCGTCGCGGGCGAACATCCCAAGTTCGTTTCCGTCAATTACCTCCGGGATTGCGTCGCCGCGCTGCATCCGGAATGGCCCGGCATCTCGCTCGAAGTCGGGCCGATGGAAGCGGCTGATTACGTGCCGCTGGTCGCCGCCGGCGCGGACGGGCTGGTGGTTTATCAGGAAACCTACGATCGGAAAGTTTATGCGGACATGCACACTGCCGGGCCGAAACGGAATTTCGACTGGCGGCTGGAAACCCCGGAGCGCGCCTACGCCGCCGGGTTCCGCCGGCTCGGCATCAGCCCGCTTTACGGCCTGGCCGACTGGCGGTTTGAAGCGATTTGTGTGGCCGCCCACGCGGAGTATCTGCTGCGCAATTGCTGGAAGGCGCAGTTGACGATTTCGCTGCCGCGGCTGCGTCCGTGTGCGGGCGAGTTCCAGCCGCTCACGCACATGAGCAATCGCGACCTGGCGCAACTGATTTGCGCACTGCGTGTCATGTGTCCCGATGTCGGTCTCGTGCTTTCGACACGCGAATCGGCGAAGCTGCGCGACGGTTTGCTGCCGCTGGGCGTGACGATGATGAGCGCCGGCAGCCACACCGAACCGGGCGGTTACACCGGTGCCGGCCGGGAAAAGTTGCATCAAACCGTGCGCGGTCGGATTGTGGAATTGGGCGCCAGCGAATGGGCAAGCGCGCCGGAAAACGCGACGGCGGCGACCGGACAATTTCAAATTGCCGATGAACGTTCTTCGCAGGAAGTGGCGGAATTGATCCGGCGGCTGGGCTATGAACCGGTCTGGAAGGATTGGGACGCAGCACTGACGGCGTGAAATTCGAAATGGCAATAGATAAATCTCAAATGCGAGTGAGACCAGGTTTCTTGCTTGGTCTGTTAGCGGTTTTCGCATTTCTTGGCTGGTTGATTAGCACAGGAGTTCCGACAGAAAAAGAGAAGACGAAGGCCAAAGTTTTAGAAACGCGCTTGGAGGAGCGTTCAATGGCCGAATTGTTGGAGGCGAAAGCCTTAGAAAGCGGCGGCCTTACAAATATCCCAAACGAATTCGTTTTGAACCCATTTCTCATCACCAACACATACAGGGGAATCTCCTTTACCGGTCGCACCAACGCTTCGGGCGGACTGATTGATATTTGGCAAACGCCTTTTCAAATTACCTCCATACAGCAGACAAACTTCATCGTTCGCTCCGCCGGTCCAGACCGACAATTTGGTGACGCAGACGACATTATTTTCAACAGTTCTTCAAACGATTTTGTGAAGCCATGAATCCGTTTGTAACCGCCAACGGAAGGCCGATCGAGGCGAAGCTGCCGTGCTCGCTGGAGGAATTTCTGGTTGCGCAAAAACTTTTGCCGCGCAGCGTGGTGGTGGAGCACAACGGCGAGGCCGTCGCACCGTCGGAATTCGCCCGGCGTCAACTCAAGGCCGGTGACCGGCTGGAAATTGTGAAAATTGTCGCCGGTGGATGAATTGGGTTCCCGGTTCCGGGTTCAGAGTTCCAGGTTCCGTGAAATTGTCGCCTGCGCCAGACTTTGAACCTTGAACTTTGAACTTTGAACTCCATGTCATTGCGTTAAGCTGCGGTGGTTATGGACTGGCTGACCAACCTGGTGTGGCATGATGGCAAATTGTTGGGCATTGATTGGAGCGTCTGGAAAGTCATCGGCTGGATGGGCAATGCCGTTTTCTTCTCGCGCTTTTTCGTTCAGTGGTATGCGACGGAAAAAAAGAAGCGGGTGGTCGTGCCGACGGCATTCTGGTGGTTGAGCCTGGCAGGTTCGCTGCTGCTGCTGATCTATTCGCTGCGGCAGGAGGATTCGGTCTTTATTTTCGCCTACCTGTTCACGTGGATTCCCTACACGCGGAACCTGATCATTCATTATCGCCACAAGAACGCACACACCAACTGTCCCGGTTGCGGGAAGAGTTGTCCGCCGCAGTCAAATTTTTGCCCGAACTGCGGCGCGAAACTGGCAACGCCTACTTCTTAGGCGCGGCGTTCGTGGACGCGGGAATGATGCCGAAGTTAATCAGAATCGGCTGAAAATCCGGGTGGGCCTTGCCGTAAGCCGTCAGATCCTGAACGAGCTTTTGCATCTGCGGCACACTTTTGTTGTAGTTCTGGATGATTTGCATGGCTTGCGGCCGGGTGTTTTCGAGGTCCTTGCCCAGAATGCGCGACTGGTAAAACAAAAAAACCGTCAGCGTAACGCTGACGACGACCAGCGCCAACAGCAACAGCGTCACCTGGCGTTGCAAACACGAGATTTGACCGGCCAATTCGTCTGGCGCGGGAGAGGAAATTTCAGGTTCGTTCATGGCGTCAGCGGGCGGCGGGTTTGGGTTCAAACGGCTGGATAATGTGCTCAATGTCGGGGTGCGTTTTGGCGTATTGGGCGGCTGCGTTAAGCGTCATGTTCAGGCGATTGACGTTGACCTGGCAGGCGAGCATCTGCGACTGGAGTGAGCGCAACTCACGCGTATGGAAAACCGTCCGGAGGGCAAAAACCACTCCAAACACCACCGACACGCCCAACAGGAAGGTCAAAAAAATGTTGAATGTTTCACATTTCATAATGATGGGGCGGACTTTAAACAAACCGGCGGCAAATGTCCAATGCCTTTTTGGGGCCGGAAAATGGGTTGATTTCGGGCAGGATGGCTGGCATTACTTGCTGGCCCATAATCGTGCCCAAAGAAGAACCAATTGAATTGACCGGCAACGTCAAACAAGTGTTGCCGGGCACAATGTTTCGTGTCGCTTTGCCGAACGGGCATGAGGTGCTCGCGCACATCTCCGGCAAAATGCGCAAAAATTTCATCCGCATCAGCGTCGGCGACAAGGTCAACGTCGAAATGTCGCCCTACGATTTGAACAAGGCGCGCATCACCTACCGCCACAGCTAGGCATTTATGATGTCAGATTGATGATTTATGATTTTCAAACAGGGCCGCCCGCTGAAATCCCCAATCATCAATCATAGATCGTAAATCATCAATGAAAGTCCACTTCCTCGGCGCCACCCGCACCACCACCGGCTCGATGTATCTCTTCGAGATCAACGGCAAACGGCTGTTGCTCGAATGCGGGCTTTATCAGGGCCATCGCGAAGAGACCACCCGGCGCAACTGCAATTTCCCTTTCGAACCGAAGCAGATTGACGCCGTTGTGCTCAGCCATGCCCACATTGACCATGCGGGCAATTTGCCGAACCTCGTCAAGCAGGGATATATCGGCCCGATCCATTGCACCACCGCCACCCGGGATTTGTGCGGCATTATGCTCATTGATTCCGCGCATATTCAGGAACAGGACGCACTGTTTGTTTCCAAATGGCGTGCCAAAAAACATCAACCGCCCGTCGAGCCGCTCTACCACATTGCCGACGCCGAGAAGGCCGTAATGCAACTCGTCGGCCATCCCTACGAGAACGCCTTTTCGCCGGTGGACGGCGTCACCGTCACCTTCCGCGACGCCGGGCACATCCTCGGCTCCGCGCAGGTCATTCTGGATGTGCGGGACCAGGGCCGGAAATTCCGCTGGCTTTTCAGCGGTGACGTCGGCCGCGGCGGCGACGAACTCCTGCGCGATCCCATCCCGGTTGAAAACGTGGATTATCTGCAGATTGAATCCACCTACGGCAACCGCGAACACGCCGACCGCACTGACGCCGACGCCACGGTCGGCCGTTTCGTGGGCGAAACCCTCGCGCAACGCGGCAAGGTCATCATCCCCGCATTCTCCGTCGGGCGCACCCAGCAGATTGTTTATGTGCTGCACGAACTCACCTGCGCCGGCAAGTTGCCGCGCGTGCCGATTTTTGTGGACAGCCCGCTGAGCACCAAGGCCAGCGACATTTACGAGCGTCACCGCGAAAGTCTCCGGCCCGACCTCTCCGCTGCCATGTGCGACAGCCAAAGCCCGTTCGACATGGGCAA
>DATNHI010000237.1:0-1427 GCA_035605035.1 Verrucomicrobiia bacterium | reverse complement strand
TCGCATCCGGATACGGCTCGACCGTTGCCGGTGGGGAGGACAGTACCGCATCCGGGGTGGGGGCCTTCGTTGGCGGCGGTGGTTACGATGGCGGCACTTTCCAAGGAAACATGGCTGGCGGAAATGCTTCCACCATTGGCGGCGGAGTGGGGAATTCAATCCAGAGCGGTGCCAATGAATCTTTCATCGGCGGGGGTATTCATAATTCCATTCAAGTCAATTTGGGCTATTCTGCGGTCATCGGCGGCGGCGTCAACAACACCAACGCCGGTCAGGAATCGAGCATTGTTGGCGGCGCGTACAACATCATATTATCACCGGAATTCCTTGATTTCATCGGCGGCGGTTTCATCAATCAACTGGGTGGCACCAATCGGTTGTCATCCGTGGTACTCGTTCCCGGCCAGGGAAACGTCATCGGCGGCGGTGGCGGCAACGCAATCCTGCAAGGCTCGATCGGCGGTTTTATCGGCAGCGGCCTTAACAACACGATGCAAACCAATACGGAATTTTCCGTTGTGGACGGCGGTCAGTTCAACACCATCCAGGCCAATGTCACGAATTCGATTATTCTTGGCGGCGCGAACAATCAGGTCAGTGCCAGCGATTCGGTGGCCGCGGGGCAAAACGCGGTTGCGGCCAATGCCAGCTCGTTTGTTTGGAACGATGGCAGTGCTCCCACGGCTTCCATCGTTACGAATTCCGTCACCTTCCGCGCCAGCGGCGGATATCGCTTCTTCACTGGCAACAGCACGGCCGGCGCGCAACTGGCCGCCAACGCCACAGCCTGGAGCGTTCTCTCTGATCGCAACGCCAAGAAAAACATTGCGCCCGTAAATTATGAAGCCGTGCTGGACAAACTTGCACGCGTGCCGGTTGAACAATGGAATTACAAATGGGAAAAGGACGGCGACACACCAAACCTCGGACCGATGGCGCAGGATTTCAAAGCCGCCTTTTTCCCGGGCCGCGATGACAAAAGCATCAGCACGCTGGAATTCGACGGCGTGGAACTGGCGGCCATCCAGGGATTGAACCAAAAACTCGATGAAAAGGACGCCGAGCTTCAAAAATTGAAGCAACAAAACGAAACACTGGAAAAACGGTTGGATAATCTGGAACAAGTGATAAAATCAATTACCGACAAGAATTGAGGTGCCTGTGAAAAATCCGAAATCCGAAATCCGAAATCCGAAAGAAATCCGAAACTCGAAATCCGAACTGGCTGGAAGCCTGGCGCCATTCGCTACCCGGATACTCGCCGTGTTGATGCTGCTGTGCCTCTCGACCCTCAACTCTCAATTCTCAACCGCCAATGCCCAGCAATACTCGATTGACTGGCATAAAGTCGCCGGCGGCGGCGGCACCAGCAGCGGCGGCACCTTTGCCGTCAGCGGCACCATCGGCCAGCCCGACGCCGGCGGGCC
>DATNHI010000236.1:0-5724 GCA_035605035.1 Verrucomicrobiia bacterium | reverse complement strand
GCTCTTGAGCGACGAACCGGAGTGGAATGAGCGCCTGCTGCACCCGCGCCATGCCCACAAACGCGAGTATTGGGCGCAGGTGGAACGCATTCCGACGCCGGCGGCGCTGAAAAAATTGGAGTGCGGTATTTCAATTAACGTTGGTGGGCGCGCTGCTGCCGCGGCGCGCGGCGGTGCGGCAGCAGCGCCACCACCAGTCTCAACAAGTTATCAAATCCTGCCCTGCCGCGCGTGGATTTTGAAACCGCAACCGGAAGTGGTTCAATTCCCCTCACCCGGCCTCGCGGCCACCCTCTCCCCGCCCGGCGGGGCGAGGGGCGCGTCAAAAATTCCCCAGCGCGTCCCGCCGATTCGATTTCGCAAGAGCGTTCCGGATTGCTGGATTGGTCTGGAATTGATCGAGGGTAAAAACCGCCAGGTGCGGCGGATGACGGCGGCCATCGGGCATCCGACCTTGCGGTTAATTCGGGTGCGGATTGGAAATTTCCGGCTCGGCGATTTGCCGGCGGGACAGTGGCGAATTTTGACGACGAAGGAAAGTGAATTTGTTTTGAGCCAAAGATGAACGCAAATTCAAAATGGGCCTTGGGTAGATCTGCTAGCACTGACGCCGACGCAAGAATGTTACACTGACCAACCCCAACCCGATTATTGCAAGGGAACTGGGTTCGGGGACGACGGAGTAGGAAACTGTTCCTGTCAAGGCAAAGTCCGTGCCGTCGTTTGGGTTAATGTCTTGGTTTGGACCATAAACCCCATTGCCAGTGTTGTTGATAATTGCCTCAATGGTGTTCAGGCCGCCCATGTTGAAGCCGCTTGTCACATTGCCCGAAACGAAGCCGTCAAGGCTGCTGCTGAACGAAGAATATGGCACCAGAGGACCGCCATCAGTAAGAACCATAGAAGGCGTACCGTTTTGCACCCAATCAACTAAAAGACCGGTCGCGTCAAAGATGTTTCCATTAAGTGTTAGGACCGCACGGTCATCAACATAAAAGTTTCCGTAGTTGAGGCTTATGCTCGTGGCATTCGCCGGCAGAAAAAAGGTGAAATCCGCCACCCAAAACCCATCGAAGTTTGCGACATTTCCTCCCGGCAAAAAAGAACCGTTGGCGTCACCGGTGCTGGTTACGCACAGACAGTTTAAAAAACCGTTAGCTGGATTATTATCTATTGCAAAATTGCAAATATAGGGAGTTGCTCCGCTAATCCCGCCGGCAGTCACCTTCCAGTCCGAGGCTGTCCCTGTATCAAAGGAGATGGTGTAAACTTGGCTCTTTCCCGTCATCGGGAGTGTGAGGCCAAGGAGAGCCAGAATCGTGATGTTCAGTAATTTGGCAATTTTCATGAGGTGCTCCTTCGATTTGATTGTCCTGTTGGTTTATTCTTCTGCATGAGAAGCCGAGAGGTGGATGATGCGACTCCACAGGTATGACTGCGCGCCTGCGGTGAAGGCAAGTTTAGCAAGTGCAAGTGTTGTGGGCAGAATTTCTTTGATGAATTTCACAGATTGCCATCTTCGATTGGATTGTTTGGGTATGCTGCGTCAAACCTGTCTGCAGACAGCACTTGGATTTCGATTCGGTTGCCCAAGCACCACCATCTTAAATCTTCTGGAATAACCACGTTGCCGCCGCCGCGAAAGACAAGCTTCTTGATTTTTGGGTTTCTGGCCAAGAGTTCGCGCAACCCCTCGAAGAATGGTTGAAACGTTTTACCAGGATTGGCCGTGCGTATTTCTGGAATCAACAAGGTGTCGCCACCATCCACCAGCAGATTCCGTATTTTCAATGTGCGGTGTTTTTGTAAATACTCGACGCCAAAAATATTCAAGAGATTTTGATCCAACAATCCCGAAGCCACACCTCGAACAATAAACGGATAACCCCGTTCATCGGCGTAATAATTTCTTTGGGAATGAAAATGTGAACCTTGGATTATTTCGATAGTGTCAAACGGATGGTTCGCTGATTTATTCCACGCACCAGTATTCCAGACGACCGTTCTATTTATTCGTGATAAAACCAAGGCATTTCTTTGAATAAATGTTGACCCGCGTGAAAAGTATCCTCCGTGTTTGTAATATGATACAAGCATACATGTGTGGCAGTTTATCTGGTGCCGTTTTGTCCCGACGTTAGAGCCTGACCTTCTACAAGTTTTAGCCTTTTTAAACATTTCTCACAAAAATGCAAGCAAAATCCATCAAAAACTAGGCGATAACGACATGGCGACATTTCGCGACTCGTGCTTTCTAAATCGGTCATGTCGGCCATTCAGAAGCACCGCCGCCTTTTGGGTGAGGCAGTTCGTGCCGCGCGCAAAGAGGCTGGATTCAGTCAGGAGAAGTTAGCAGAAAAAGCCGACCTCTCCACGGTATTTATTAGCCGAATCGAGCGGGGAGTCGAATCCCCGTCAGTGGACAATCTGCTGAAAATCGCCAGGGCTTTGGGCGTTCGGGTGCGGGACCTAGTTGACGGATTTTGAATCGGGTCAAACCGGGGTAAATCCTTGGAACAAGTCAATCCCCCGCGCTTGGCAGTTGAAGGCGCCTGTGCCAAGCTCCCCGCGTGGCTCAAATCAAATTCGGCACGGACGGCTGGCGCGCAGTCATCGCGGAGAATTTCAATTTCGCGAACGTCGCGCGCGTCGCCCAAGCCACCGCAGATTATTGGAAGTCCACAGTCCACAGTCCACAGTCCACAGTCTTCGGATATGAATTGAAGGTTGTCGTTGGCTTTGACCGCCGGTTTTTCTCCGACCGTTTCGCCCGAACTGCCGCCGAAGTCCTGGCCGGCAACGGTTTCCAAGTCGTCCTCACGCCGGAGCCGACGCCCACGCCGTCGGTTTCCTTTGCGGTCAAACATCTGCGCGCGGCCGGCGGCGTGATGATTACCGCCAGCCATAATCCGCCGATTTTCAACGGCTTCAAACTCAAATCGTATTACGGCGGCTCCAGCAGCCCCGACGAATGCCAGGCCGTCGAGAGTTTTCTCGGCCGCAACCCGGTCCGTGCCGTGAGCACCGCCGTGGCCGCCAAACAGATTTTGGCGCAGGACGTCCGGCCGGCCCATTACGCCGCCCTGAAGCGGCTCGTGGATTTCAAATTAATCGCGAAATCAAAATTGCGTTTCGCCCACGACGCATTGTTCGGCGTCGGCGCGGGCTGCTTCGAGCAGTTGC
Organism: Verrucomicrobiia bacterium; assembly: GCA_035605035.1. Lineage (GTDB taxonomy): Bacteria > Verrucomicrobiota > Verrucomicrobiia > Limisphaerales > UBA11358 > UBA11358. Next base: position 2,541 of record DATNHI010000236.1, on the reverse strand, counting down.
TCGCAGGCACAACGTGCAAAGTCACCACCCTCAACGCGCGGCACGACGTCTTGTTCGGCGGCATCAATCCGGAGCCGATTGACAAAAATTACGGACCGAGTCAAAAATTTCTGCGTGCGCATCCGCACGACCTCTGCCTCGTGACGGACGGCGATGCCGACCGCGTCGGGGGCATGGACGGTCGCGGCAACGCCCTCACGACGCACCAGATTATCTGCCTGCTGCTGCATCATCTCGTGGTCAATCGGCAGGGCAAGGGGCGGGTGGTCAAGGCGCTCACGACGACTTCGATGGTGGACAAAATGTGCGCGGCTTATGGTTTGCCATTGGTCGAGACCGGCGTGGGCTTCAAATACATTTGCGCCGAGATGCTCAAAGGCGGCGTGCTGCTGGGCGCGGAGGAAAGCGGCGGCATCGGTTTCCCCGGCCACATCCCCGAACGCGACGGCATCGCCGCCGGCTTGATGCTGCTGGAATTGCTCGCGACCGAACGTGTGTCGGTGAACAAACTTCTGGCGAGACTGGAGAAGCAATTCGGTCCACACCGCTACGGACGGATTGACACGTATTATCCGCTGGAGCAACGCGCGGCGTTGATGGAATTTCTCCAAAAAAATCCGCCGGCTAAATTGTTGCGTTCGCCGCTCGCCGGCTTGAAGACCTTTGACGGCGTCAAATACATCGCGCGGGACACGTCCTGGCTCATGCTGCGCGGTTCGGGGACGGAACCCATCCTGCGGATTTACGCGGAGGCGAAATCGGACGCGGACGTGCGGAAATTGCTGCGGCTGGGGATGGCATTGACGCGCCACTGAACCGGCGTAACCTGCGCTTGAAATGCGGCACGACCCCGCCCAAAGCATCCCGGAAATCGGCGACCGGTGGATCCGGAAATTCCTCGCGCATCTGGCGACGGACCGCGGCGCGTCGGCGTACACGCAGCGGAATTACCGCGACGCACTCCGGGAATTTATCCGTTGGCACCGCGAAGAGCGGCAGCAATTGCCGCCGTGGGAAAAATTGCAGCGGGATGACTTTCGCAGTTATCTGCGGTTTCTGGGGCGGAACCATCTGGGCCGGGCGGCGACGCAGCTCAGGTTTTCCGCGCTGCGGACTTTTTACAAATTCCTGGTCCGGCACGGCGTGGTGGAGGCCTCCCCGGTCAAAAATCTCGCCTTGCCGAAACCGGCCCGGCGTTTGCCCAAATACCTGACCCGCGAACAGATGCTGGATTTGCTCGCCGCCCCGGCGAAATTGCTGGAGGCGCAAAAGGAACGGAAAGGGCCGGGCCGCCCGATTTCCAGTTCGGTTTGTCTGCGCGACCTGGCGGTGCTGGAAACAATTTATTCCTGCGGCCTCCGCGTGAGCGAATTGTGCGGCCTGCGCGCCGAGGACGTTGACTGGAGTGAGCAGCTTGTGCGCGTGCGCGGCAAAGGCAAAAAGGAGCGCCTGGTGCCGATTGGCGGGCCGGCGTTGCGCGCGATTCAAAACTACTGGCGCAAGCTCAAGCAGCCGCCATCCGGCACATCATCCGTCTTTTTTGCGGAAACAAAAAATCGTGCGCCGCTCCAGCCGGTCCAACTTTCGCGGCGGCTCAAGCAATATCTGGCCATCGCCGGGTTGGATCCGGGGCTGACGCCGCACAAGCTGCGGCATAGTTACGCCACACACCTGCTGGATGCGGGCGCGGATTTGCGGAGCGTGCAGGAACTGCTCGGCCACGCGCATCTCATCACGACGCAGGTTTATACGCACGTGACGACCGAGCGCCTGAAGAAAGCCTACGACGCAGCGCATCCGCGGGCGTGAAGCGCGTCAAGGCGTAGCAGCGCGATAAAACCGGCTCCGGACGCCAGCCGGTGGCTGGTCGGTCATGGTAACGTTTCCGCTGCCATCCGCCGTCGCGCTGCCCAGGGTTTGCCACCGCGGCGGATTGAGCGACGGCGTGTATTGTACCCGGCAGACGGCGCCTGGCGTGGCGTGAAACTGGAGCGTAACCGTTCCGGAAACCACGGAGGCCAGCGTCACCGAAGACAACACCTGCGGGTTGGAATACAACATGGCGCGGTAAAAGCGGGAGGGTGAACTGCCGGCGGTCGGGTCGGTGATGACGATATTACCGTTTGAATCGGCCGTCGCAGTTTCCAGGTTTTGCCATTGGGCCGGACTGAGCGTGGGCGTGTACTGAATCAGGCAAACCGAGGCCGGCGCCGCACGAAATTGGAGATTCATGGTTCCTTGAACCGGGGAGGTCAGCGTCAACCGGGACAGGGCTTGCGGCTGGTAATACACCGTGCTGGAGGGAGGGCTTTCGACACCGTTAGCGTCATACGCGGTCAAATAGAAGAAGTAATTTGAAGAGGCCAGCAGGTTGAAGAGCGTGGTAGTATTCACCATTCCCACGACCTGACGATTGGTGGTCCCGCCGACAATTCCGTAATACAGCACATAACCCGCAACCGAACCGGGCGGACTCTGGTTCCATCCCAACGTACAGGGACTGGCGGGGAGGGCGCCAGCGAGGCGCGTGAGTTGGGGCAG
>DATNHI010000235.1:0-14301 GCA_035605035.1 Verrucomicrobiia bacterium | reverse complement strand
TTCACCATGAATTCGGCGGACAGCAAAATCTATCCCGGCATCGCGCGCCAGCGTGGCACTTTTGGCACGCCCGACCCCGCCGATCCTGCCAAACTGGTGGTGACCACCAGCCGCCCGGCACCCTATACCCGCCGGGTGGCCGTTTATGTCCCCAAGCAATACGTCCCCGAAACCATTGCGCCCTTCATTGTCGGAGCGGACGGACCCGACCACGCGTTGTTCACGGCCTTGGATAATTTGATTGCAGAGAAAAAAGTGCCGGTGATGATTGCCATCTCCATCGGCAATGGCAGCGGTGACGCCCAAGGCAGCGAGCGCGGACTGGAATACGACACCATGTCCGGCTTGTACGCAGAGTTCGTCGAGCAAGAGGTGCTGCCGCTCGTGGAAAATCAATGCCACGTGACCTTGACCAAAAATCCCGACGGCCGGGCGACGATGGGCGGCAGTTCCGGCGGTTCGTGCGCCTTGATCATGGCGTGGTATCATCCCGAGCTTTATCACCGTGTGCTGACGTATTCGGGAACCTATGTGAACCAGCAATGGCCTTACAACCCCGCGACGCCGCATGGCGCATGGGAATTCCATGAGCGCCTCATCCCGGACAGCCCGGCCAGGCCGCTGCGCATCTGGATGGAAGTCGGCGACCGCGACCTGTTGAATCCGAATGTCATGCGCGACAACATGCACGATTGGGTCGTCGCCAATGAGCGCATGGCCCGGGCGCTGGCGGCGAAGGGCTATCATTACCAGTTTGTTTTTGCCCGCAACGCCGGCCACACCGACAGCGGAGTGAAACGACAAACGTTGGCTGAAGCTTTGGAATGGCTGTGGCACGACTATCATCCGGTGACGAAATAAAAGCGGGAATCATTCAAGAGTGCGTGAGCCCACTGGCGGTTGAGAGAAGCGCACGAAAAATAAACATGCGCGGAGAGACCGATCTCGATCCGTCCTTTACCGAAGCAATTTGTCTGCTATATTCAGCGATGTAGCAATTTCATGTTGCGAAGTTCAAGAAGATTGTCCTGATGAAACCGAGATGGGGATTGCTCGTTTTGTTGCTCATGGCGCCGATAACGGCCTGGGCAAGCTTCGGCAAGCTTGGAGCCATGGGCGACAGTTTTACCGACGAATACTGGGACGGCAGCGGCGGTCGCGGCTACGCCACCAATTGGACGCCGCTGGTGGTCCTGTTTCGGGGGATCGACCTGGGGCCGACGGCTGTGCAAGCCGGTACCAATTCCTGGGGCGAACCGCGCAGGCAAGGTTACGAGTATAACTGGGCGCGCTCCGGCGCGAGCTCCGCAGACCTGCTTGCCGAGGGACAGCACACCGGATTGCTGAGCCAGGTCGGTTCCGCGGGCGTCTCCAACGCCGTGCTGGAAATCGGCATCAATGATTTCAATCCCAGCCGTACCGACACTTATTCAAACATTTACAACGGCCTTTGGAGCGTCGGGCAGATTCAATCCTACAACGGGCAGGTGCTGACAAACATCGAGACGGCCCTCTCTACCGTTCGCACGGCCGGCGTAGCGATGGTCGTCGCAACGGTTCTGGATCCGGGCGCTTCGCCCAGCATAGCCACAAACCCCTTTTTCAGCGATCCGATAAAGCGCGACCGCGTCGCCGCTGCCATTCAGGACCTGAACCTCGGCATGCGAACTCTGGCCCAGAAATATCAAGTGCCGCTCATGGATTGGTTCGCGCTTGAAAAAACAATCCTCGGCCCGAACACCAACCTCAATTCCACCCTCAAAGTCGGCAACGTTACCATTTTTCTTCGGGCGATTGATCCCGGACCACCGAACTTGGAACCGACCAATGCGTTCGTTTTGGACGGGTTCCATCCCAATACCACGTTGCAGGGCATTTTTGCTAATTTGATCCTCCAGGGTTTCGACAGCGGATACCAGGCCACCCTTTCTTTGTTCAGCGAACAGGAAATCCTTAATCATGCGCTCATTCCCTACGGTGGTTCCGACACGCTTCTGTCGCAAATTGGTCCCTACACTAATTATATTATCCTGCCGATCCGTCCGCGTTTCACCATGATCACGGCTACGCAGACCAATGTGATGCTCGGCTTTTCCAGCGCGTCGAATCAGTTGTATGAACTCCGAAGCCGTGCCGACCTGACGACCGGTTCGTGGAGTATTATGGCCAGCAACCTTGTCGGGACGGGCGGAATCGTTGTCGTCACCAATGCCCCCGCCGGGAGCCAACAATTTTATCAGCTTCGACAATTGCCTTGAGGCTCACCGGGGAGTATGAAGGCTCAAGGTGGAGCCGCAGCGCAGGGCAAAAAGGAGAATAGGAATTCCGGCTGTTTCTGTTAAGCTGCGGCCAATGAAAACCACGATACCCGAGGAATTGAAGAAGGACATGCCGCCAACCCCGTGGGGCAAAATCCTCACCGCCACGCCGGTCATCATGACCGTCATTGCCACCTTGTTGGCCGGACTTGCCTCGAGCGAAATGACCCGCGCCCAATACGACCGCGCCCTGGGCGCGCAACTGCAGTCCAAGGCGGGGGACCAGTGGAGTTATTTCCAGGCCAAGAAACTGCGCAGCGCCATCCAGCACAGCTCGCTCGAAATCCTGCAAGCCACGACCGACGTCCGCCCCCTCGCAAATCCGGCACTGGAAAAGATTCCTTCCGTGACTGCGCCCGCACTCGACGCCAACCTGCAAGCCGCGCTCGACGCGGTTTCAACGGAGAAACCCGAAAGCGAAATCACCGCGGCCGTGAAGCCAGTGAATGACAAAACACTCGCCGCTGCGTTGCAGGCCGCGCGCGATCAGGCGCGTGACTTCGATACGGCGCTGGCCCCGGCCAATCAAGCCCTCGCGCAGCTTGAAAAATCGCTGCCGGCCGGTGACAAATCCGCCGCGCGGGATTTGACGGCCGCCAAAATGCGCTTTGCCGCCACGCGTTACGACGCCGAAGCCGGTTTAAACCAGAACATCGCCAACCTGTTGGAACTCCAAGTCCGCAAGGCGAACATTTCGGCCGAGCGGCATCACGCGCGCAGCACGAGGTTTTTCTTCGGCATGTTGGCCACGCAGGCCGCCGTCATCGTTTCCACTCTGGCCATGGCCGCGCGCCAGCGCAATTTGCTCTGGACGCTCGCCGCCGCCGCCGGCATCGCAGCCATCATCTTCGCCATTTATGTCTATCTGAGGGTGTAGGGCAACCCCAACGGAGTTGCAGCCTTCAGCCCAGCGTTGGCGCGACTTGCCTCGTCGTAGCGCAGCGAAGACGGGAGCGGCTACGCTGGGTGACGACAGGAAAATGAAAACAACTCTGAAGGAGTTGTGTCGGGCGAAGGGGGATTTGATGCAACTCCTTCAGAGTTAATGAATTTGTGGGGACGGTTTCCCAGGGTAGTCGCTCCTCGCCCGTCCGGCTCGGACCGCCAACCCTGGGCTGATTGATTTGAATCCCGTTGGGATTCGCGGACGGCGCACGGGTCTGCGACCCGCAGCTTGCGAAACGAACTGCAAGCCTACAGACTGTTTTGCGATGCCTAAACCACACGTTCTAAAGTTGAAATGGGAGATCGACCCCCATACTAAATGCCCGGGCGGAAGTGGCCTCCAATTCAGAAAATGTTGCCGGGGAAATGAAGGCCTAATTGGAAAGGCTTTCGAGTTATCCAAGAAAGGTGATTGCGAGTCTGCTGAACGGGCTTGGAGAGCTGAACTCACCCGCTACATCGGCTGGGTGTTTAAGCATACGCTGATTCTTCTCAAACATCTGTCAGGCCCGCCGTTAGAACTGATGACGATTGATGTGGGAGCGTTAGAGGCATTCGCGGAGCGCTTGGCTTTCTTCTCCAGTGCCTCCAGCTTGCGGGCCAACTCGGCATTGGACGCCAGCATCTGCCGCAGCCCGACCCGACTTGGCGGGACACGCACTACCTGCACGCTGGTTTGCGCCACCCTTTGGCTGTTTAACGTCCTCGCCGTGCCGGATTTTTGATTGAAAGCCGTCTCGATTTCACTAGCTTTCCAACAATTTATGCGAGCCTTTTCTCCGTTTGTCCTTCTGATTTGCCTCATCACCTGCGCCGCCACACGCGCGAGTTCAACGCCCGGCACCAACATTCTCTCAGTGGACTACTCCGCCATTCGCGGCGCCAATTACACTGCCGCCGAGGGCCATCATCTTGAGCATTGGCTCCATTATAACCCGAAGGAAACCGACCGCGATCTGGATTACGCCAAAAAAATCAATATCAATCAGATCCGCGTTTTCCTGAGCTATCCGGCTTATCTCACCAACAGAGAAGTTTTCCTGACAAATCTCGTTCTCCTCACCCGCGCGTGCGAGGCTCACGGCATCGGCCTGATGCCCGTCGTGACTTACTCAAGGCAAATGATCAACGAACCCGAGCCGTACCCGCTCTCGCGCACCTGGGCCAAGGACCTGCTTGCCGCGGTCGGTAACGAGCCGGCATTGGCGTTCTGGGATGTCTCCAACGAACCCGATTATCCGCCGAACAGCACCAATTATCCGGCACGCATCACCCACGCGCGCGTGATGGCCCATCTCTTCCGCGAGCTCGACACGCGTCGGCCGCGGACACCCGTCACCATCGGTTTCACCTTTGAACCGAATATGGAAGCGAACGCCGACATGGTGGACGTGCTTTCCTACCACGATTACAGTCCGACGCGCGAGGGCGTTCACAGCAACATTGTTGCCGCACTGGCCTTTGCCGCCAAAGTCAACAAACCCGTCATCAACACGGAAATCGGCTGCACCTGCCGCGCGAATCCCTATGACATGGTCATCCAGGAATACGCGAATGCGCACATCGGTTTTTATATCTGGGAACTCATGATCACCGAGTATTGGGGCGACGTTCACGGGGTTTTTTATCCCGACGGCACGGTTCGCGACCCTTCGATTCCCGCCGCCATGCTCGGCCTCTATCGCAACCGCGGCACCAACGTCGTGCTGGAATTTCCCGACCGTGAAGGCTGGGTCACACGCACGGTGACGAACGGGGTGGCCTGGCTGAACGACTCCAACGCGTCGTATGCGCAGGGATTGAACCTGGCTGAGACCGCCGCCAATCTGCTCGAAGCCAATCAACTCGTGCCGATGCGCGACCTGCCCACCCACCGCGTCGCGCTCCTGCGCGAAGGCTCTCCCGACCCGTCCGCGTTGCGCGAATTGCTGACGGACCTGCTCAACCAGATCGAACCTTACCGGCGCGGATCGCAAGCACGTTGAGGCGAGTTGCCAATTCGTTTTTGCCCGCAATGCCGGGCATGGGGGACGGCAGAGTGAAACAACGAACCTTGCCCGAAGCTCTGGAATGGCTGTGGCACGACTACCAGCCGGTGACGATGAAAATGTCGCGGCTGCCGATCGCCAGAATTCCTTCAACGATGTCTTCGCGGATGGGTTTGCCCTGAACGCTGAACATGGGTTTAGGCAACTCGCTGGTGAGTTCCCGCATGCGTGTGCCTTTGCCGGCAGCCAGAATGACAGCTTTCACGCGGGAAATTTAACCACGGATGGACACGGATGAACACGGATTTTTCACGGCGGGGAATTGAAAAGTCATCTGCACAATTCGCGTCATCCGCGGTTAAAACTTCGTCAGCTTTTCCAATTCCCGGACGCGCCGGTCAATGTGTGCGCGTTTGATTTTGGCGGTTCGCGTCAGGCCAAAACCTTCGCAGCAGAATGACGCCACCACGCTGCCGTAAATCATCGCACGGCGCAGGTTCGCCTCGATCGGGCCACGCGCCGTCGCCAGATACCCCATCAAACCGCCGGCGAACGAATCGCCAGCCCCGGTCGGGTCCACGATTTTTTTCAAGGGATAGGCTGGCGCGACAAACATGCCTTTCGGTGACGAGAGAATCGCGCCGTGTTCGCCCTTTTTGATGATGACGTAGTGCGGACCGAGCTTGTGGAGTTTGGGCAGCGCGGCGATGACATTGTCTTCTTTCGTCAACTGGTGCGCTTCGCTGTCGTTGAGAATGAAGAGGTCCACGCGTTTGAGCAGGCGCAGCAAATCCGCCAGCGCGATGTTCAGCCACAGATCCATCGTGTCGGCGGCGACAAAGCGCGGGCGCGCCATCTGGTCGAGCACGTGATGCTGCAACGCCGGCGCAATATTCGCCAGCAGGACGAACGCCGCGCGCCGGTGCGATTCCGGCAGCACGGGCGTGAAGGTCTCGAACACGCCGAGTTCGGTCTCGAGCGTGCGGCGGCGGTTCATGTTCTCCTCGTATTCGCCCGACCAGTGAAAGGTTTTGCCGGGACGGATTTGCAGGCCTTCGAGGTCAATTTTGTGCCGCCGGTAAAGCTGGAGATATTTCTTCGGGAAATCGTCACCGACAACCCCGATCAATTTGACCGGGCTGAAAAAACTCGCGGCCACGGCGGCGTGACTGGCTGACCCGCCGAGCAAACGTGGATTTTCCGCGCTCGGAGTTTTAATGGAATCCAGCGCGGTGGAACCGACGATGAGAACGCTCATGGGGAGAATGCTAAAAGCTGAAGGCTAAAGGCTAAAGCAAATTTGGATTTTTTTCTTCAGCCTTTAGCCTTTAGCCTTTGGCCTTTTATTCAGTACCCGCCTTTGCCCTTTTGAATTAATTCGATTTCGTAACCTTCCGGGGCGTCAATGAACGCGAACACCGTGCCGGTGGCAGTGGTCGTCGGGCCGTCGGAGAATTTCAGACCGTGTGTGGCGAGGTGTTGGCCGAATTCTTCCAGGTCGTCCACCTCGAAGGCAAGATGCGTGAGGTCGGGCTGCACCTGCACCGGGCCGCTGCCGGGAAAATGCGTGATTTCGATCTGCTCTTCGCTCCCGGGGGCCTTGAGAAAAACCAGTTCCGAACCGCGCGGCGATTTGTGCCGGTTGATTTCCTGAAGGCCCAAAACGTCGCGGTAAAATTTCACCGTGCGTTCCAGATCATTCACGCGATAGCGCGTGTGCAGGAGTTTGTTCACTCGCAGTTTTTTCATGCGCAGCAGGGTGGCGTCAAGTGGCGCCAGGACTTGATGGTTAACCGATGGAGACGCAGCCACCGGTAAGGATCAAACTGGTGATGGCCGCAACGAACAGGAGGATTTTGGTTTTCACGCGATAATTGTTCCGCAGGGCACAGGAAGACGCAAGACAAAAAGTCCGCCGCCCGGTCGCGGGCTGGTTTCCAGAATTCACCGCCAGTTTTTCATTTCCCGACGCGATTTTCTGCGGCATCATGGAGTTGATTTATGGGCAAACGCCGCGAAGCGCGCGAACGCGCCGTGCAGTTTCTGTTCCAGCACGATTTGAATCCGCCGGAGGATTTGGATCGGGCGCTCAATGAATTCTGGGACACACAGCGCGCGGCCGCCATCGCCGAGGAAAAAGGCCCGGCGACGTGGGGCCAGCCGGTCGAACTGCCGCCGCCGACCGCCGCAGAGGCCGAGACGCGCTTGTTTGCCGATCCGCTCATTCGCGGCGTCATCGGGCACCGCGACGACATTGACGCGCGCATCCGGCAGCACGCGAAAAACTGGGAGTTCCATCGCATCGCCACGGTGGACCGCAACATCATGCGGCTGGCGATTTACGAAATGCTGTTCCGCGACGATATTCCGCCGGTGGTCAGCATCAACGAGGCGGTGGACATCGCCAAAAAATTTTCCACGCAGGACAGCGGCAAATTCGTCAACGGCATCCTGGACAAGGTGAAGGGCGAATTGATGCGCCCGGCGAGACTGGTAAAATGAAATTCGCTGATTTGCATCTGCACACGCATTTTTCCGACGGCACGTTCTCGCCGGAGGAACTGGCCGGACACGCCCAGCGGCTTGGCTTCGCGGCGCTGGCGTTGACGGACCACGATTCAGTCGAAGGCTGCACGCGCATGGCGGAGATTTGCGGCGCGGCGGGCATCGAGTTTATCACCGGCACGGAACTCACCGCCGAACACAACGACACCGAACTGCATCTCCTCGGTTATTTCGTGGACACGCAAGACGAAAAGTTGCTGGCGGATCTGGCCCGTTTCCAGGCCGTTCGGCAGAGCCGCATCCGTGAAATGACCGCACGCCTCAACGAATTGAATGTGCCGTTGGAGGCCGAGGCCGTTTTTGCGCTGGCCAACTGCAAATCCCCCGGACGCCCGCACGTCGCGCGCGCCCTCGTGAAGGCCGGGCTTTGCAGATCGCTCGACGAGGCCTTCGAGCGTTTTCTCAAAAAAAACCGGCCGGCTTGGGTGCCCAAAGCCAGGATGTCCGCGCTTGAAGGCGTCGAGTTGATTCATCAGGCCGGCGGCCTCGCGGTGATGGCGCATCCCGGTTTGAATCGCACGGACGATGTCATCCCCGTGCTCGTGGACGCCGGGCTGGACGGCATTGAATGTTTTCACACGAAACACTCGACGGCGACGTCCGCGCGCTATCTGGAAATCGCCGGCAAGTTTCATTTGCTCGTGACGGGCGGCTCGGACTGCCACGGTTTCAGCAAGGGCAAACCGCTCATCGGCACCGTCAAGCTGCCTTACGAACATGTCGAAAAACTGAAGTCGCGAGTCGCGAGTCGAAGGTCGAAGCCAGAAATTCCGCACTGACCCATGGGTCTCTTCCAGAAATTCCGCGCCGGCCTGCAAAAAACGCACTCCAAGCTGGCTCACGAAATCAAACGCATCGTCACGCGCTCGCCGAAACTCGATGCCGCCACGCTCGAAGAACTCGAAGCCGCGCTCATTGCCGCCGACCTGGGTCTGGCCGTGACCGCGCAAATCGTGGCGGCGGTGAAGCTGGCTTACGAAACTCAAGGCGGCGCCGGCCTGGACGTGTTTGCCATTGCCCGGGCCGAAGTTGAAAAAAGTCTGGCATCGAACAAGGCTGAATTGATCAAGGCCGCGCACGGCCCGACCGTGGTATCCATTGTCGGCGTCAACGGCACAGGCAAAACCACCACCGCCGCCAAGCTGGCGCACCTGATCCAATCGCGGCACCAGACCGCGCTGCTGGCCGCGTGCGACACGTTCCGCGCCGCGGCCATCGAACAAATCAAATTGTGGGGACAAAAAGTGAAGGTCGAAGTCGTGGCGGGCGCTTACGGCGCGGACGCCGCGTCCGTGGCGCATGACGCTGTGACCGCGGCGCATTCACGCAAGGCGGATTACCTGTTCATTGACACCGCCGGCCGCCTGCACACGAAGCACAACCTGATGCAGGAATTGCAGAAATTGCACCGCGTCATTGGCAAGCAACTGTCCGGCGCGCCGCACGAGGTGTTGCTCGTGCTTGACGCGACGACCGGCATGAACGCGCTGAACCAGGCGCGCGAATTCAACAAGGCCGTGCCGCTCAGCGGCCTGGTAGTGACCAAGCTCGACGGCACAAGCAAAGGCGGCATGGTGGTGGCGATCCAGCAGGAACTCGGCTTGCCTATCAAGTTTGTCGGCCTCGGCGAGCAGCCGGACGATTTGCAACCGTTCGACGCCAAACAATTCGCGCAGGCGTTGTTTGAGGAATAATCTTCCCATGTCCCGCAGTATTCACACAACCCGAAGAACACTCTCGCAGACTGCGAAAAAGAAATTCGCGTCTGCGAAGGAAAAAACTGACGCTTTAAACAATGTCCGAGGCCAACTCCAACGAAAACGCTACACCAAACGGCAAGTTTCGGAAGAGCGGCGTCTCTCGGTGCCTCCTTTGGCAGGAACCAACATTAATACAATTCCGATTGAAGTACATCACGCGAGCCAGTTTGTTCATCACAGTGCCTCGACTGAGGACTTGCGCGTTGTATTGGCGTCGTTGCCGCCCGCAGCGACAGAAGGAATTTCATCCGTTAAACTGATACTCGGAAAAGAATATATGGACGAACGGTGCGCAGATGAGCATGACGTTCGTGATCCATTTACGGGAAGACTATCCTGTCAAATTCTGCCGGGCGTCTATTCCGGTGTCTACTTGGGGACTTATTCTCCACGTGCCGGTCGAATCGCGCTGCACGCATACGTTTACGACCCAGCGAAGTTGCCAATCGGCAGGAAGGCGTGTGAACTTTACTTACGACTGAAGGCATTGCAAACATTCGTCCACGAAATTGCCCACCATCACGACGAGATTCACCGAGTAGCCCGTGGTCGCTGGCTGGCCGATCGAAAAGAAAACGTGGAGTGGTATGCAGAGAACATGGAACATAAATGGACGCGAGCAGTAGTCGTCCCCTATTTGGAAAAGTCATACCCGAGTGAGACGCAAGATTTGCTCGATTTCGTGGAGCACTGGGGCGGCTTGCGGCTTCCCCTCGAATTTTTTGCAGGAGACTCCCGAAGCACGCTTCGGAATGGTCTGGTCAGGTTCGCGTTTACAACTTCCAGCGCTTTTGAATCATGGGTTGATGAACTGCCGAAGTGTGAAACCCTCGCGGCATCAAGACTCGCATTTGCATGGGAGCTTCATTACGCCGACCAATATGAATCCTGCCTCGCTGTGCTTGACCGGGTTCTGGCTGATGAACCTAACAGGTCTGACGCGCTCACTTGCAAAGGAGATACGCTCGTTCACTTGGAGCGTTTCGACGAAGCGTCCGCAATTGCAGAGCGGGTTTTAAGCGTAGAGTCAGCCAATGGTGACGCGTGGGAGATTCGCGGCGACGTATTTGAGCAGCGCAAAGATTGGGATGCTTTGTTGGAGAATTGCAGACGCTGGTTGGCGTCGGTCGAGGGAGATTCCAAAAGTCGCTTCGACACTTTCCAGCACCTGGCAATTGCTTACTGTGCCTTGGGAAATGTTGCCGAAATGGAAAAATGGATCGAAGCATGGATAAATTTTGGCGGTCGTCGCCGGAAACCAGAATTTGTCCGCAGAGCCGTTTATCGCAGGGCTGGCCGTGAACTGCCGAAATAGTTTCGGCATTTTTCTTTTCCGTCGCTACAAACCGGCGGCAGGCAGCAAGGCTTGGACAAAATCGCCGGTTCTGTATCATTCCCGCGCCATGAATTCGTCTGTGCGCCGGCTGCTGTTTCTGCTCTTCTTTCTGTCCGGCTTTTGCAGTCTGGTCTATCAGGTCGTGTGGACGCGCATGGCGTTTGCGTCATTCGGCATCATCACGCCGGTGCTTTCCGTGGTGCTCTCCGTATTCATGCTCGGGTTGTCCGTGGGCGCATGGGCGGGAGGACGGCTGGTTGGTCCCTGGACGAGCAAAACCGGCTGGTCCGCCGCCTTTTTTTACGCCGGAGCGGAGTTGATGATTGGCTTTGGCGGGGCCTGCGCAGTTCCCCAATTGTTCCGGCGCGGCGAACGTTTGCTGTTGTCAGCCGGCCAGACTGATTCCTTCAGTTATCTTTTTCTTTCAGCAATGGTCCTGGCCATTTCCCTGTTTCCCTGGTGCGTGTGCATGGGCGCAACGTTCCCGCTGATGATGGCCTACATCCGGGAGCGCGATCGCGATAACCAGGAGAGTTTCAGTTACTTGTATCTGGCCAATGTCCTCGGGGCGATGAATGGGGCATTGTGGACGGCTGTGGTTTCGGTGGAAATACTGGGCTTTCGAACAACCCTTTGGGACGCCGCTGCCGGCAATTGCCTGATCGCTGTCATCAGCGTGTTCCTGGGACTATACCGGCGCCGAGCTTCTGCAACCCCCGGGCCGGAGACATCGGGTCCGACAGATCCAGTGTTTGCCTCTCCGTTTCAAGAAGCGCCCGCCCGGCTGGTGCAATGGCTGTTGTTTTCAACCGGATTCAGCGCCCTGGGCATGGAAGTGGTTTGGACCCGCGCCTTCACCCCGGTCCTGCAAACGCAAGTGTATTCCTTCGCTTCAATTGTCTGCGCTTACCTGGGGGCCACGTTCCTGGGTTCCTGGTGGTATCGCCGCGAACTGCGCCGGCACCGGGTCCGTTCCCTGGCGGTCCTGGTTTCCCTGCTGGCGCTCACGGCGTTCCTGCCGGCGCTGACCAATGATCTCCGGCTCTTGAAAGCAAACTGGCTGGGCCAGGTCAGTTTGAGCAGCGCCGCCCTTCTGCTGGCCAGCCTTTGTCCGTTTTGCGCCGTGCTGGGATATTTGACGCCGGGTTTGATTGACGGCTACGCCACCGGGCGTCCGGCGGAGGCCGGCAAGGCCTATGCCATCAATGTGATTGGCTGCATTCTGGGACCTCTGTTTGCCTCGTATGTTTTGCTGCCGTGGATGAGCGAAAAAAACGCGTTGATTTTCCTCAGCCTGCCGTTCCTTGGATTTTATTTGTTTCTGCGCAGGTCCCTATCGCCGCAGCGGCGTTGGGGTTGGGGATTGATCGCGTGCACGGCATTGGTTTGGACGGTTTTCTTTGCCGAGGGTTACGAAACTTTTCTCGTCAAAACCGAAAGAGAAACCATCGTCCGCCGGGATTATGCCGCGTCCACCATTTCCTTTGGCGAGGGCCGACGCAAACATCTTTTTGTGAACGGCGTGGGGATGACCGGGTTGACTCCTGTCACCAAGCTCATGGCGCACCTGCCGCTGGCGTTTCATACGGGCCGGCCTGAATCCGCGTTGATTATTTGCTTTGGCATGGGCACATCCTACCGCGCCGCTTTGAGTTGGGACATAGAAACGACGGCGGTGGAACTGGTGCCCGGGGTGACCCGCGCGTTCGGATTTTATCACGCGGACGCCATGCGCTGCTTGAACAATCCCAAGGGGCGGATCGTCATTGATGATGGGCGGCGCTACCTCAAACGCACCCGGGAAAAATTCGATGTCATCGTGATTGATCCCCCGCCACCGGTGGAAGCGGCGGGTTCCAGCCTGCTCTACACGCCGGAATTTTACGCGCTGGCGAAACAGCACCTGAATCCCCATGGCATCGTTCAAGCCTGGTTCCCCGGTGGCGAATTCCTGACCGCTCAAGCGGTCCTCCGCTCCCTCCACGAATCCTTCCCTTACGTGCGTTGTTTTGGTTCGGTTGAGGGAGGGGGAAAGCACATGCTGGCTTCCATGGAACCGATCGAAACGCGAACCGCCGCGGAACTCGCCGATCGCATGCCCGCTCGCGCCCGGGAAGATCTGCTGGAGTGGAATCCCACGGAGACCGCGCCGGCTTTTCTGGGGCGCGCTTTGTCACAGGAAATCCCCATCCAGGATGTCCTCAACCCCGACCCGGCAATCCAGGTCACGGATGACCAGCCCTTCAACGAATACTTCCTGTTGCGACGATGGGGGCTATACTGACTTTGATTCGTACGGGCAATGGATACACGGCAAAAAATCATTTCAGCGGATGACCTGAATTACCTGCGCTCGGCTGTCAGGCTGGCCCGCCGGGGTTATGGCTGGACGTCGCCAAACCCGATGGTCGGTGCCGTGCTGGTCAAAGCCGGCAAAATCATCGGACGCGGCTGGCATCGGCGCGCTGGCCTGCCGCACGCGGAAATCGAGGCGCTTCGCGATGCGCAGAAACGCGGGCATAACCCGCGTGGCGCGACGCTTTATGTGACAATCGAACCGTGTTCCACGCACGGCCGCACACCGCCCTGCACGGACGCCATTATCGCCGCCGGTATCAAACGCGTGGTTATCGGCACGATGGATCCGAACCCGAAACATGCCGGTCGGGCTTTCAAAATTTTGAAACGCGCGGGAGTGGAAGTTTTGGGAGTGCACCGACATGTCGGCGCTTGGCAAGGCGGTGACGTGTCACCGCACTCCAGGTTCAGCTCGCGAGGACGCTCGCCCCACCAAACAATTGCCGACGAATGTGAGCGGCTCAACGAAGCGTTCAATCACTGGATTGTCCATCGCACACCATTCGTCACGGTCAAGGCGGCCATGACACTGGACGGCAAAATCGCGACGGCATCCGGCGAATCGAAGTGGATTACAGGAGAAAAGGCGCGCGCTTACGTAATGAAGTTGCGGCAGGGGGTGGATGCAATTCTCGCCGGGATCAACACGATTCTGGCGGATAACCCAAGCCTGACGGCGAGGGCGAAGATAGAAGGTGGAAGATGGAAGATGGCAAAACCAGTCCGGAGAATCATCCTGGATTCAATGGCACGAACGCCGCTGAACGCGAAAGTGGTGTGCGATAAATTCGCCGGGCTGACCGCCGTTGTCGTGAGCAAACACGCGCCGAAAAAGTGCGTGGCGGCGCTGGCGAAACGCGTGAATATCATCGTCGCACCCACAATCAAGGTGGGGCGAGCGTCCTCGCGAGCCGGCTCGCCAGCAGCCTCGCCCCACCAGCAAATTGATCTGCATTGGCTATTGAAAAAACTGGGTTCAGAAAACGTCACCAGCCTGCTGGTCGAAGGCGGGGGCGAAGTGAACGCTTCTT
>DATNHI010000234.1:0-1631 GCA_035605035.1 Verrucomicrobiia bacterium | reverse complement strand
TGACGCCGCCGTTCTTCGGATCGCCGATGACAACTTCACGCGTCTTCCGCCGCTGATAAAGAAATGGCGATGGGCAATAACGCATAGGTTATTTCGCGGGCGCGAAGACAATCGGCACCTCGCGGTCGTCGTGGGCGCTACGGAGCCAGTCGCCAGTATCAAAAAATGCGATATAAACCATGAAGCTGATGAGCAAGACGGCAAAACCAGTTTGAATGGACTGTAAAATATGCGCGCTCACCGGACGGCGTCGAACCACCTCCAGCAACGACAGCATGATATGCCCGCCATCGAGCACCGGCAATGGCAGGAGATTGATCAGTGCCAGATTCACATTAAGGATGACGCTGAACCACAACACACGCCGCCAACCGTCTTCGTCCTGAAACAGATTGTAATAAACGCGGACAATCATTACCGCGCCGCCAAGCTGCTGGACACCGACGTCGCTCTTGGGCGCGAGCAAGGCCGCAATCGTGGCGAAAATCTGTTCGGCGCTGTCGCGGATTTGGTCGAATGGTTTGGGATAGGTAAGCGTCACATTGGTGTCCACCTGCCATTCGATGCCGAACGACGGCCCGGCGTGCGACGGCTTGATGGGTCTGGCGGCCAGCAACGAGAGGTTGAATTGGTTCGTTCCGCGTTGCGTGGTGAAGACGACGGGTTTAATCGAGTGGTTGGTAAACTCCTGCTCCAGTTCCATGATGGCGTCAAAGCTGTAAATTTTTCCACCGTTGATAGCGATGATTTCATCACCCGGTTTCAATCCTGCCAACGCGGCGGGGCTGTTGGTAATCGTGTCGCCCACTATCGCCGGAACGGCCGAATCGATCATGATCTGCCGCAGTGATTTTCGCTCGTACCATTTGGTTGGCTGATGGATGGGTACAGGATAAGCCATCGCCACTTTGCCATCGCGGACATATTTGATTGGAATATTCGCGCCTTCACTGGTGATGACGCGCCATTTAACGCTGTTCTCCGATGGCGGCGAGAAATGCGAGACCGGATGACCGTCGACTTCGATAATCCTGTCGCCCACGCGCAAACCGGCTACCGCTGCCGGGCCGGTGGGAGCTACCCAGCCAATGACCGTGGAATCTCCGGCGGTGTTTACCGGCTTGCCCACCTGCCAGACCACGACGGCAAAAACCGCTGCCAGCAGAAAGCTGAACAGCGGACCGGCGAAAGCGACAATGATTTTGTCCAGCGCAGAGACGTTCGGGAGTTGTTCCACAGGTGTTTCACTCTTGCCCTCGATGGCTTCCATGGTCGCCATTTGCGGTAAGGCAACGTAGCCGCCCGCCGGAATCCAACCCAGCACGTATTCGACGCCGTCGATTTTGGCTTTCCAAATCGGCTTGCCGAACCAGATGGCAAAGCGGTCAATTTTCAACCCACGCCATCTGGCAGCGAGAAAGTGTCCCAGCTCATGGACGGCAATGAGGAGGTTGAAAAGCACCACCACCTCCAGCGCGATAAAAGTGTAATGTAAAACGCTCATTTCAACAAAGATTGAAGGTAGCAGGAAAAAAGGCCGCGCGCCATTTCAAATTGTGGCGGTTCGCCGCGCCCAGGTGTCCGCCGCCAGAATCTGTTCCAGCGTCGGATGCGCAACGACCTTGTGCGCG
>DATNHI010000233.1:0-12341 GCA_035605035.1 Verrucomicrobiia bacterium | reverse complement strand
ATTCGCTGTGGCTCGGGCTGGTGTTCGTCGTCGCGGGCTTGTTCGCTATTTTTGAAGCCGTAGCGCGATGGTGCGTGGTCCGCGCCTGCGGCATCAAAACCAAAGTCTGACCGCGCAAAATTTTCTTGCGCCGAAATTCTTTTCATCGCGCTGCAAATGGGCTGCTCAAACGCCGGTTCTGGAAGCACAAAAATCATTCAGTGCGACGGTTACTTCCGGCCGAAATATGATTGATGGGCGGACGCGACGCATTTTCAGGAGGCACTCGTCAACACTCTTTGCTTGACCCGTCGCAAGCAGAAAGGCACCCACTGCGGCAGCGCTGCGGGAATAGCCGGCCTTGCAATGCACATAAACGACGCCTCGCGTGGAATGTTGCAAAATGAAATCCAC
This sequence comes from Verrucomicrobiia bacterium, assembly GCA_035605035.1. Classification (GTDB taxonomy): domain Bacteria; phylum Verrucomicrobiota; class Verrucomicrobiia; order Limisphaerales; family UBA11358; genus UBA11358. The sequence continues at coordinate 11,948 of DATNHI010000233.1, read as the reverse complement.
CGCCGCGCGCAATTGCGGCACGGGCAATTCGGTCAGGTCGAGGATGGGCAGATTCCGGTAAGTGAGGCCGAGGAAAATCCTGTTCTCGGTAAATTCGCAGGTCAAATCCAGCACCGCCGTGACTCCCTGTCGTTTGGCTTCCCCGGCTTCGCGCTCGCTCAATTTCGCGCCAATCCATACGGTGGGTGTTATTTGATCCCAAGCGTCGCCCTGGCGGCGGTAGTGCCGGAGGGAAAGCCATTGGCCAAATAAACAGGGAGCGAGTAGTATGCGTGTGCTCAACGGCAAACGGCCATTCGTTTTTCGATAGATTGCGGGGCCAACCCACCAATAAGCCGTGGCGACGATCGCGAGCGACGCCGCAGGCCATAGCAAAATGCCGGTCCAAGGCCGCCAGCTTAACACCGCCGCAAAGCAGGCTAGAGCGCCCGCAAGATAATAAATGCCGATTTCCCGATTCGGTATCACCGGCAACCGTGCACTGGTTTCGCGGAAAAGATAAAAACAGACGGCCGCCAGGATGAAACCGCCGATCACGTCCGCGACGTGATGTTGATAAGTCAGCAGGGTGGAAAATCCAATCAGGCTGAACCAGACGTGGCTGGCCACGCGCAGTGCGCCCCTAGTGTGGCGCGCGTAGAGGTCGGCGAGGATGGTTCGCAGCGTTATGTGCAACGAAGGAACCAGATTGTAGGGCTGGTCGAAACCGTGGAGAAAATTGAAAAGGGCGCCCATCCAGCCGTTGACTTGCGGGCACGCCACGGCAATTTTCAAGGGCAGCAATAAAAAGCAGGCCCCGGCAGCCAGAATGGCAAACGCGATCCGGCGTGCCAGCGCACGTAATTCTTCCCGGCTGTGGCACAGAAATGGCCCGGCCACAAAGAACAGATCAATGGACATGTACGGAATAATCATCACCGGCACGAACGGGATGAAACGTTCCCATGAGTAATACCACGTCCCCACGTCGCTGCGGTGTGCGGTAATCCAATTGCAGCCGCCATAAACGACCATAAAAAGCGCCGACGATGCTCCCATGCTGGCGGCGGCGGCGAGCTTTGATGGCCGGTTCATCGCGCTGGCGCTTATTTCATCCGGCGTGCCAGCGAAACGGTGAAGATGCCCCACTGATCGGATTCCTGGCGGATTTTCTCGAAGCCCGCCGCGTGCACAAGTTCGTCCATTTCGGCCTGCGTGCGGCGGCGCATGATCCATGGCTTCCCTTCGCGATTGGTCAGCACCCGGGCGATAAATTCCACCTGCGGATGCCACGGCTGGTTGGTGTAAATGAGGTATCCGCCCGCCTCAACCCCATCCGCGAGTCCACGCAATGAATTCAAAACCGGTTCGTTCGATGGATACAATTCAAACAGGCCGGAGACGATGGCAATGTTCGGTTTCGGCGTGACAGCGGCCAGCGACGCGCGGTTGAAGGCGTCGCCTTGCGTGACGGTGACATTTTTTAACTCCAGTTCAACGGCAAGATGACGCGCCGCGTCCACATTCTCCGGTTTGTAATCGCGCAGTTGAACCGCTGTGGGAATACCCGGCAGTTCCTTGACAGTTTCCAGAACGTAACGTCCCGGCCCGGAAGCGATATCGAGCAGGTTTACCGGCTTGCCTTGAGCACGAACCTTTTCAATCGTCGCGTGGAGAATTTTCTGGAGGTTCACTTTGCGTTCGCGGATACCACGCCAACCGATGCTGTTGAGATAAGAACGGTCAATCGCGCGCCCCACGGGAGTGGCGCCTTGCGGCCGATTTTCATAAACGTAGTCCAGCGTGCGGCCGGAATCGAATCCGCTTTCCCAGCCCAATTGAATTCCACGGCTCAATCGCCCAACGGTTTTCAGGCCGAAACGCACCAGGCCGAACAACGGATTGCCCGGCCCGCAGAGCCGGTCGAATTCGTCCCTGGTAAAACCATGCCGGTCCGCTGCGAGCAGTGAATCGCGCCGCGGGGTTTGGTGGAAACATTCCAGGATAAATTCGCGGGCTTTAGAAACGACGAGTCGCCGTTCCCGCTCGTGAAAAATAGCGTGATAAAAGCCGGGCAACCGTTCCAGCCGTTTCACCGGCGATGAAAGCCGGTCGAAAAAGGTTTCCTGCGCGGATTTTTTCACCACCCAATCCGCGTCGGCTACGAATAAAAGTGTCGGCGTGGTGATGGCGGCGGCGTCGGCCATCAATCTTGTGGAGGTGTCATGGAGGTCGAGCAGGATGTTCACAGCAATCTGGCGGAAAATCATCGGATCGGCTTTGTAAGCGGCGGCTTGTTCGGGATCGTGGGTGAGCATTTTTGCCTTCACGTAACTTTTTACATAGCCGTGGCCGAACAATTTTTGCTTCAACCGCAGCAGCGGCACGGCAAATGGCACATAGAGCTTCACGCGAAATGCCGGCACGCCCAGAATCAAGCCGCGAATCGGTGGCGCGTAATCATGCACCCACGCCGCCACCGTGACCGCGCCGACGCTGTGCGCCAGCACGACCATGTTCTCGATGGGGATTTGATGTTGCGCTGCAACGTGCCGTACGAACGCTTCCACGTCGCGGATGATGACGCCAAGATTTTCCGCCGAGCCGCGTTCGCCCGGCGAATGGCCGTGCCCGCGCGCGTCCCACGCGAATACCGCGACATCCTCCAGGCCGAGGGCCGCCATGGTTTCCTGCCAGCGCGCGGAATGTTCGTGCCCGCGATGAAACAGGAGCAGCGCCTTGTCGGTTGGTTTTGCCGGCTGCCACGCACGGTAAAATAATTTCGTGCCGTCCCAGCTAGTGAACGTTTGTTCGGTTGTTCTCACGGTTGCCTGCCTTTGGTTGCGTTGGTTGGCCCGCATCCATAACAGCTTGTTGCAAATCCACGCAAATCTGTTCCGCCGTTTCCTTGCCGGGCGTCAGGCCGGAGTAATTCCGCGGCTGGCCGATGCGGAGAACCAGTTTGCACGGGCGCGGAATTGATTTTCCTTTGGGCCACGCCTGGAATCCGCCGCTCAAATGACACGGCACGACCGGCAATTCCGTCCCGGCCACGAGCAAGCCGATGCCCGGTTTGAATTCACCCATCTGGCCGCTCGCGGTGCGCGTGCCTTCGGGGAAAAGGATGAGGACATTGCCCGGGTTGGAGAGCAACAGTCGGCAATGCTCGAGGCTCTGCCGGATGTGTTTCTGCCGGCCGAACGGGAGGGCGTTGACCACCACGGCGGCCACGGCCAAGCGCGGCACGCTCACAAAAAAATAATCCTGCGCAGCGGCTGGAAACGCACGGTGCAGTTTGCGCAATGGCAATGCGGACAACAGGCAAAGGGTGTCAAGATGGCTGGTGTGGTTGGAGACCATGACGAACGAGCCTTGTGCGGGCAGGTTTTCGCGTCCGACAAGCTCCAGGCGATGATAGAGTCGCAGCCAGCCGCGCAGGAGCAACGCGACGAGCGAGCGCAGGCCGTAAACGGTGAGGTCCGGTTCGCGGGGGAATCGGCGGAGGCGTTCGGCCAGCGGCTGGTCAAGGTCGGGCGCCGGTTCGTATTGCCAGGTCATGTAAAGTTTGGATTGGCTTTGCACGGCACCACCCTGCCACAGCCGGGCGCGGGGCGTTAATTGAAAGAAAACTCTTCAACATTGACCTAATGAATGCCGGCGCCTCACCGCAGCCCATAAAAATAACCGGCCATGTGGAAGAACAACGGTGCGACATAGATAAGACTGTCAATGCGGTCCAGGATGCCGCCGTGTCCGGGAATGACCGCGCCCATGTCTTTGATGCCGATGTCGCGTTTGATCACGCTGATGGCCAGGTCGCCGAGTTGGCCGCCGATGCCCACGATCAAGCCGGTGAGTATCAGTTGCGTCGTGCCAAAGTGCGGAAAGGAAAATCGCAACACCCACGGCAACGCCATCGAAACCGCCAGCGCGCCGATTGCGCCGCCCCACGTCTTTTTCGGGCTGATGTTGCTGCGGAACTGCCTTTTGCCGAAAAGTTTTCCGCAGGTGAACGCCGCCACGTCGTTGATTTCCGTGGCAAACAGGATGTAAAGCAGGTAGCCGTAGGCGTTGGTGGCGTTCGCCAGAAACGCGAGATGGCCGAACATCCAGCCGATGTAAAGGAAGCCCACAATGGCCAGCGACATGTATTGAAGCTGTCCCTGGACCTTGTTCCGAAGAATGGGGATCAACAAAATCAATGCCACGGCATAGACCGGCAGCGCGATGAACAATCCATACCAACCGTGCCCCGGCTCTTCGCCTTGAGGCTGCGAAACCAGTGAAGTGACGCCGACGGCGACAATGCCCAGATAGGCGGCGCCGGTCATCCACCAGTCGCCGTAAAGTCCGGTCGCGCGCGCAAACTCCTTCAAGCCCCAACCCGCCAGCAAACAGGTGAAAACAATCACCGTCACGCGCCCGGCAAACACACAACCCAAAATCAGCGGCGCTATCACGAGCCAACTGCGGTAGGTCAGCCAGAGGGAAGTGACGTCCTTTCTAAATCCCCACTTGAGCAAACACAGCGCCAGCCCACCTGCCGCCAGCACGCCAAAGACGATGATGGCGTAAGTCCGAAAAATTTCGCTTTGGAGCGCCAGTTGCGGAGTCATGTTCAACCTTTGCCCTGCCTGGATTGCTTTTCTGCCAGCGCGTGCATGATGCGCTTAAGCCGGAGCGCGATGGTTTGCAGGCAACCCAGGATGACGATCACGCAAGCCCAGTCCAGTACCGTCAATCCGCACCACTGGATTTTTCCGTTGCCCCAAAGAATCAAACCGAGTGTGAGCCATGCGCCGATGTGTAACGTGACCATCCGCCACGGTTTCGACATCAGCCCGCTGAACTCGCGTTGCACGCCCACCGCCTGGCCAAACGTTCCGACGTACGCCGTCAGCAACGCGAAGATGGCCGCCCAGTAACCGCTGATGATGGCGTTCAATCCGCTATGTGCCACGCCGGCAAAAATCAACACGTCGGAAATGCGGTCGGGAAAATCGTTCAGGATTTCGCCGCGCCAGCTCGCCTTGCCCGAAGCCAGCGCCACCATGCCATCCAGCATGTTGCACCACAACCTGACGTAACAAAAGAGCGGTCCCCACACCAGCAACCACGGATGTCGGCCCGCCTGCCAGAAACAAACCGCCGCCGCCGCCGCCGCGACCATGGAAAAACAGGAAATGACATCGGGATGAATGTTGCACCGCACGCAGACCTTCACTGCCCCGTGCGCCGTTTTTCGGAACGCATCCCCGATCGGCCGTCGCGAAACCGGACGATATTCCGCACCCTCTGATTTTGTCGGGTCGGCGTTCAAGCGCGGGCATCGTAGCGCGGGAACCCCTGGGCGTCCACGGATTCCTGAATGCAAAATTCATTTTCATCAGGCCCGGTTTCCCTATCCTTTGCGCGCATGAATTTGCTGCCCTTCGGAAAGTTACCCGCGCACAAGCCGCGAAAATTTGTCCCGCCAACCGTTGACCTCGGCGACTGGCCGCAGATTGCGCCGCTGTTCGGCCAGTTGGAACAGCGCGCCGCGCAGTGCAAATCTGCCGCCGAGCTTGAGCACTGGTTGCTCGATTGGAGCGAACTCACCGCCGCGCTCGACGAGGAAGCCTCCCGTCGTTACATCGCCATGACGTGCCACACGGACAATTTGGACGCGGAAAAGGCGTATTTGCATTTTGTCGAAAAGGTTGATCCGCAACTCAAGCCGCGCCAGTTCGCGCTCGAAAAGATTTACGTCGCGCATACGCAACGTGAAAAGTTGCTCAATGTTGGAGTTCAGGCTTCAGCCTGCGCTCCGGGGGACAAGCTAAAGCTCGAACTCCAACCACGCCGCTACGAAGTCTTCGACCGCGACGTGAGAAATCATGTCGAATTGTTCCGTCCCGAAAACGTTCCGTTGGAGACCGAGGAAGCCAGACTTTCCCAGCAATACCAGAAATTGAGCGGCTCGCTCACGGTAAATTTTCGCGGCGAGGAAAAGACGCTGGTGCAAATGGCGCGTTACCTCGAAGAGCCAGACCGCCGCCTGCGGCAGGAGGCCTGGGAACTCGTCGCCAAACGCCGCTTGCAGGAAGCGGACAAATTCGACGGCCTGTTGGACGCGCAAATCAAGTTGCGCCAGCAAATCGCGCACCATGCCGGATTTGAAAATTACCGTGACTACGCCTTTCGCCGGCTGGGCCGCTTCGATTACACGCCGGGAGATTGCGGCAAATTTCATGACGCGGTCGAAAAAGAATTCATGCCCGTCGTGCGCGAATTGCAGGCACAACGGCGCGCGCAATTGAAACTGGAGAAATTGCGTCCGTGGGATTTGGCCGTGGATCCGCTGAATCGTCCGCCGCTGAAGCCGTTTACGGATGTCGGGCAAATGGTTTCGCGCACGCAGAAAATTTTCGACCGGCTCGACCGCGAGCTGGGCGGGGGCTTTCACCGAATGCAGCAGCTGCGTCTGCTCGACCTCGACAATCGCAAGGGCAAGGCGCCGGGCGGTTATCAGGACACGCTCAACGAGGCGCGGTTGCCGTTCATTTTTATGAACGCCGTCGGCTTGCAGCGCGACGTGGAAACAATTTTGCACGAAGCCGGCCATGCCTTTCACGCGCTCGCGACGCGCGACGAGGATTTGCGCGCGTACCGAAATGCCCCGATTGAATTCTGCGAGGTCGCCTCGATGAGCATGGAATTGCTCGGCAACGAGTTCATCGAGGAATTTTATCCGGCAGGCGAAGTGGCACGGGCGTCCCGCCCGTTCGAAGCAATGAAAGAAATGAAACACACAGGCGAGACGCCTGTGCCACTGCCATCTTCCGACGCGAACCGCGCCCGCCGCGTCCATCTCGAAGGCATCGTCGGAGTTTTTCCCTGGATAGCGACGGTGGACGCGTTTCAACACTGGATTTACACGCATCCGAATCACACCCGTGCCGAACGCGCCGCCGCGTGGCTGGAATTGATGGACCGTTTCGGCGGCGACGTGGATTGGAGCGAGCACGAGGCCGCGCGGGCCAATCTGTGGCACCGGCAGCTTCACATTTTCCTGCACCCGTTTTATTACATCGAATACGGCATCGCGCAGCTTGGCGCGTTGCAGGTCTGGGCCAATTCAAAGCGCGACAAGGCGAAGGCGTTGGGCGATTACAAAAAAGCCCTGGCGCTCGGCGGTTCGCGTCCGTTGCCGGAATTGTTTCAAGCGGCGGGCTGCAAATTCGAATTCAGCGCCAAGACCATTCAGCCGGTTGCGAAAATGCTGCGGGAAGAACTGGAAAAGTTATAATTTTTGTGTGGAGCGCGAGTTGTCCCAACTCGCAGCACACCAAATCATTGCAACCCCACGATTTTTTGATTCAATTTCAGCGTGCCTGAAACACCTGAAACACGCCGCTCCGGTCCACCACACAATCCCGGTGTGCGCGAGCTTGTTTCCGGCAAGCGGGAATGGTCGGTGCCAGTGAGCCGGGAAGAAGCGACATGCGGTTTTCGCGGCTGGAGTGAGCGCGGTTACTTACCGCACCGTGACGAACCCGGCCTCATCCAATTCATAACCTTTCATCTTGCCGATTGCTTCCCGGTAACACTGCGTTCCGAATGGGAAGCAGTGCTCAAAGTCGAAGACGACCGCGAACGCCGGTTACAGCTCGAAAAGTATTTGGATCAAGGGCGAGGCGAATGTTATTTGCGCCGGCCGGAAATCGGAAAGCTGGTGGAAGACGCCCTGCGTTTCCACCATCCGCAGCGGTATGACCTTCGCGCTTGGGTAATTATGCCCAATCATCTGCATTTCCTGGTCGAAGTCGGAGAAACACCGCTTTCTAAAATCGTCAAGGAATTAAAACGCTACACGTCCCGTGAGGCAAATAAGATTTTACGACGGACCGGCGCATTTTGGTTCGAGGATTACTTCGATACTTATATGCGCGACGCGCAACATGAACTCAAGACGCAGCGTTACATTGAAAATAATCCTGTGAAGGCTTTGCTGGTGCGCGGGCCGAAGGAATGGCCGTGGAGTAGCGCCCGGTCCCGAGACGGAAATGGCAATCTGCGCCTGTGACCGGCGCGTGGAGCGCGAGTTGTCTCAACTCGCAGCAGCGTGAAAACGGGGAAATGCTTTTGGAATTTTGGTGTCACTCTGTCGAGCTAATGTGCTGCGGTTTGGGACAAACCGCGCTCCGTTTGGGCCGTTCGCGGCCGTTGCCGGAATTATTTCAGGCAGCAGGCTGTAAATTTGAATTCAGCGCCAAAACGATTCAGCCGGTTGCGAAAATGCTGCGGGAAGAACTGGAAAAGTTATGATTTTTGTGTGGAGCGCGAGTTGTCCCAACTCGCAGCAGCGTGAGAACGGGGAAATGCTTTTGGAATTTTGGTGTCACTCTGTCGAGCTAATGTGCTGCGGTTTGGGACAAACCGCGCTCCGTTTGGGCCGTTCGCGGCCGTTGCCGGAATTATTTCAGGCGGCGGGCTGCAAATTTGAATTCAGCGCAAAGACCATTCAGCCGATTGCGAAAATGCTGCGGGAAGAATTGTGGAAACTTTGAAGCTGCTTCGGCGCCGATTGCGGTCTATCCTCTAATTAGGCCACAACCTCATCACATGCTCCATCGCCTCTCGCTAGGCTTCTTCTCGTCGCCTCGATATAAACGGTAAATCGGCGGATTGGCTGATGGAGCGATGCACAATAATCTCACCTGCTGACTCACCGCAATCGCTCTGGCTTGAGAAAACGTCACAATACCTAGCTGCTTGCCCGACAAGTCAATCAAACGCACTTGCTGCTCCGGGTCAGCCTCCTCGCCGCTTCCGGCTAACGGTGAATCATCTTTAATCATCGCGCTCGATGTGGCCTAACATTTAGGTAGGCTGCAAGTTTTGTAGCCTACCCAATTTTACGACTCAACAGAATTCCGAACGTAAACGCTTATCGTTCAGAGCGAACTTACATTCTCGACTACAAAAATAGCGGCGCTCTGCCGAGACGCCGCTACGAGTCAAAACGGATTACACTTCAATCCCGTACGCCTTGATTTTGTTGTAGAGCGTCTGGCGGCCGATGCCGAGGCGTTTGGCGGTTTCCAGTTTGTTGCCGCCGGTTTCCTTGAGCATCTGAATAATGGTGTTGCGTTCGACGCCTTCCAGCAGGGTGAAACTGGTGTCCGTGCCGCCTTCGCTGGGTTCGATCCTGGCGCTGGCAATGGAAAGATCCGCAGCGCCCACGCTGTCGCCTTCGCACAGGAGCACCGCGCGTTGAACCTCGTTTTGCAGTTGGCGGACATTGCCCGGCCAATCGAAGGCGGTCAAACGGTCAACGGCCGCGGCGGTGAAGCCGTGAATGACGCGGTTGGCCTGGGCGGCAAACCGTTTGAGGAAGGCGGTGGCCAGCGGGGGGATGTCCTCGCGCCGGTCGCGCAACGGCGGCAAATGCACGGAAATCGTGCTGATGCGGTAAAAAAGGTCTTCGCGCAGTTTGCCGTCCCGGATGGCTTCTTCCGGTTTACGGTTGGTGGAGGCGAGCAGACGGCAATTGGTCTTGTAACTCGTCTTGCCGCCCACCGGCCGGACTTCCTGGTCCTGCAACACACGCAGCAGTTTGCTTTGCGTGTCCACGGGCATCTCGGAAATCTCGTCCAGCAGCAGCGTGCCACCCTCGGCCTGGCGGAACAGGCCCTCGCGATCCGAATGCGCGCCGGTAAAGGCGCCTTTGACCGAACCGAACAATTCGCTTTCAATCAATTCGCGCGGGAGAGCGGCGCAATTGATTTTGATGATTTTATTTTTGCTGCGCGGGCTGAGTGCGTGAATCAGGTCGGCAATGACTTCCTTGCCCGTGCCGCTTTCACCGGTGATAAGCACCGTCACGTCGCTGGGCGCGAGGCGCTCGACGGTGCGCACCACCTCCTGCATGGCCGCGCTTTTGAAAATCGGCGAGGCGGTGCCGCTCATGGTTTCCAGGGCCCGCCGCAGGCTGCTGTTTTCCTCGCTTTGCTGTTTGCGTTCGATGGCGCACTTGACGTCCGCCAGCAGCTTTTCGTTCTCGAACGGCTTGGAGAGGAAATTGTAGGCTCCACGTTTGCCGGCTTCGGCGGCCATCTCCATCGTTCCCTTGCCCGTGAGCATGATGACTTCGGTGTCGGGCCAGCGTTTCTTGACCTGGGGCAACAGTTCGAGTCCGTTGTTGTCCGGCCCGCTCCCCAGCATCACGTCCAGCACGATCACGTCCGGCTGGCTTTGGGTGAATGCCTTTTTCAGGGCCGTGCCGCTGTCTGCTTCGGCGACCACATAATCGTCCTCCAGAATCTGCGTCAGCAGCCGACGGGTATCGGCCTCGTCATCAACGATGAGAACTATTCCATTCATAATTCGCGTTATTTGGGTTGTGCACAAACCTGGATGAATCGCTCAAAAATGGCGCGATGTCTCCGGTATCGCTCCGTCAACCGTTCCGGATGGAATTGCACGCTCAACAAAAACGGCACCACCCGCGCTGTTTCCGAATTTAATTCCATCGCTTCCACAATTCCATCGCGACTTTGCGCCACCGCCACCAGCGGTCCCGCCGGCCGGAGCACCGCCTGGTGATGCGAGCTGTTCACTCCCAAAGTTCGCTTGCCGGTAATCTTGGCCAGCAACGAGCCGGCTGTCAACGTTACTTCATGCACTAAATCACCCGCCTTGTCCAGACGCTGGTGGTTTATCGCGCCGGGCACCTGGCGGCGGATGTCGGCGACCAAATCGCCGCCAAACGCCACGTTCAACAATTGATGCCCGCGGCAAATTGCCAGCAGCGGCTTGCGCTGGCGGAGCGTCTCGTCAATCAGTCTCAACTCGCGCAAATCACGTCCGCCACCGTCCGGCGTCATGCCAATGGTCTGGCGCACGGCGCGCGGCAAACGATCGGCGTAAAGGTCTGGATTGATGTCGTCGCCGCCGGTAAGCAGGACGCCATCCACGCGGCGCACCGCTTCGGCCAGCAGGGCACGGTCAGCCGTCGCGGGCGCTGTGACCGGGAGACCGCCGGATTGAAGGACTGCGAAATCGTATTTGACGGAGAGACTGATAGATAAATCGTGAAACTCGACCCCGCGCCTTTCGATGCTGGGCGATATGAGAATCAGGGGCGGCTTGGCCATTCCCCCTGAAAATAAGGAGGTTGAGGCAAATTGTCATGGCAAAATCGTCGGAATACAAGGCTGTTGCGCCTCGAAAAAACAGGTAAAAAACTCTTGCATGCGTCCGGGACACTGGTAAATTGATGGTTCAGACGCTTCCGAATGCGGAAGCAAACGGGTCGAAAAAAACCTGTTGACAACCGGCGCGAACCTGATAATTTTCGCGTCCTCAAAACTCGAATCTGAATGCCGAGTTGAAGAAGAAGAATTCGGCGGTCAGGTTTTTTGTCCTTTGAATGGGCAAAATCGTGGAAGTTTTGATTGAATTTTCGGGTGTTTGGACATCCGCTGCTCATTGAAAATTGAATTGTGCGATAAGTGAGAGCCCCTTCAAGGCCGGTCGGTTAGTGGCTGGCTTTGGAGAGTTTTAAAAATTGTAATTCGTCCGATTAATCATCGGACAGGAATTAAACTAACGTTTTTTAACGGAGAGTTTGATTCTGGCTCAGAACGAACGCTGGCGGCGTGGATAAGACATGCAAGTCGAGCGCTGATTACGAGGTAGCAATATTTCGTGGTCGGAGCGGCGCAAGGGTGCGTAACACGTGGGTAATCTGCCATGAAGTCTGGAATAACTTGCTGAAAGGCGAGCTAATACCGGATGTGAAAATTGGGAGGCATCTTCTGATTTTCAAAGCTGGGGACCGTAAGGCCTGACGCTTCATGATAAGCCCGCGGCCTATCAGCTAGTTGGTGAGGTAACGGCTCACCAAGGCTAAGACGGGTAGCTGGTCTGAGAGGACGACCAGCCACACTGGAACTGAGACACGGTCCAGACACCTACGGGTGGCA
>DATNHI010000232.1:0-2588 GCA_035605035.1 Verrucomicrobiia bacterium | reverse complement strand
TGGGACTGGGCGCGAATTCCATCACTAACGTCAACTGGTCAAATTCCAGCAACAACTGGTCCTTTTGGGGCCAGTACAGCAGCAATCTGGTGGCAAACCTCACCAACTTCCCCGTGCGACCGGACGCGAATACCGCCTTGTTTGTTGTATGGGTCAACAATGCTGACTTTGTCGGCGACATGAATACTTTCGGCCTGCCGAATAATTCAGACCATGGTACAAATATAACCTCGTGGACCAATGCCATCAATCAATCCCTGACTAACCACTGGAAGGTCATCACAAATCTATATTATGCCAAAAACACTCGCACTTTGGTCATGCCGAACGCCGTGGACATCACCGAGATTCCGGAATACGACAGCGTTGCGTCTTCCGCCTATAAAAGTTTCGTTCGTCAAAGGGTCATTGATTTCAACGCTGCTTTTACCGCCCTTTTGAATCAGGCAAGAACGTCCCTTCCCGGGATTACGATTTACGAGCCGGACGTTTTCAGCCTGCTGGACAACGTGTTGACAAACGCCGCCGCCTATGGACTGACTAACGTTCTCTCCAGCGGGGAAAGCACCGATGTGATTGAAAGCTCTTTGACGGACAAGTCTTTGAATGGACCGGGGACGAACTATATTTTTTGGGATTCATCGGATCCAACTGCAAAGTTCCATGCGGTGCTGGCCGATATAACCAAGCAACTCATCTCACCAGCGCAAATCACAAGCGTCACATTGCTCGAGGAGGATTGTCAGTTGGATGTGGCCAGCCTTCCGATTGGCCTGAATGGTTTCGTGGATGGTTGCGCGAATCTGCTGATGACGAACTGGACAGTCCAGGCAAACTTCAGCAGTACCAACGCGACGGAAACAATCTTTGTCCCAGCCGAGGCGCCGGTGTGGTTTTATCGCCTGCGCTTTCCCTATTCCTGGTCCTGGCCGTAACCTGTGTCATCGCTCCCGGCTGCACTCGACTTTGAACCCGAACGTCGCCGCGACCTTCAGTCGCGCGGGAAGAAACGTAATCGCAGTCTGTTAAACCGTGCACGGACGCAACCTGAAGGTTGCGGTTACGGCAGTTGTGTCAAACTACGCCGCTGAAACCGCTTCGGACATCGCCTTTGCCAACGCTTCGTAACCCCAGTGCAGCATCCGTTCGGTCGTTTCCCAGCCGATGCACGAGTCTGTCAGCGACACGCCATAACGCAGGTCGGCCAGATTTTTCGGAATCGGTTGGTTGCCCTCGTTGAGGTTGCTTTCGACCATCAGGCCGACGAGCGAGCGCGTGCCGCCGACGCGTTGCTGAATCACGCTGCGCCAGACGTCTTCTTGTTTCGCGTGTTGTTTGCCGGAATTGGCATGGCTGCAATCCACCATCAGCACCGGCGGCAGATGCTCTGATTGCAATTTCTCCTCCGCCGCGCGGATGCTTTTGGCGTCATAATTCGTCTGCGTCCGTCCGCCGCGCAGCACGATATGGGTGCTGGAATTGCCGGTCGTGCGCACGATGCTCGTGACGCCGTCCTGGTCCATGCCCAGAAAACTGTGCGGCTGCCGCGCCGCGCCCATCGCGTCAATCGCCGATTGCAAGCTGCCGTCAGTATTGTTTTTCAAGCCGACCGGCATCGAAAGGCCGCTGGCCATTTCGCGGTGCGTTTGCGATTCCGTCGTGCGCGCCCCAATCGCCGCCCACGTGACCAGGTCGGCGATGTATTGCGGCACGATGGGGTCGAGAAATTCCGTCGCCGCCGGCAAACCCATGCCGGTGATGGCCAGCAACAACCGCCGCGCAATTTTCAGGCCGGCCTCGATGTCTTGCGAACCGTCGAGGTGGGGATCGTTGATCAAACCTTTCCAGCCGATGGTCGTGCGCGGTTTTTCAAAATAAATGCGCATGACGATTTCCAGACGGTCAGCGTATTTCTCGCGCAACGCATTGAGCCGCGTCGCGTAGTCGAGCGCGCCTTTTTCGTCGTGAATCGAGCAGGGGCCGATGACGACGAGCAGGCGTGGGTCTTCCTGCCGCAAAATGCGGACGACCCGCTCCCGGCTGCGCGCGACGGTGGCGTTGGCCGCCTCGGCCGTCGGCAACTGCGCCTTCAACTCGCGCGGCGACAGCAGGCGGACGATTTCTTTGACGTGTAAATCCTGCGTCCGATACATGCCAACGAGTATAGCGCGTTCGGGGTCCGGGAAAAGTGCCAATTCGGAAACTCTGGGCACGGGTGCGCGCCTGCAAAAGCAAAGCGGGCGTCGGGCAACACACAAACGACATACCCAACACCCGCTTTATACGACGCAGCCAACTTAACCCGCCTTCACGAATTGGCAAGTGACATTTTTGTATCAAGTTCGTGACATTTCACACAATCTCCATCGGGCATTTCGGCAGCGCGTCGAGAAACGCCTGCCCGTATTGCTTCGTCAACACGCGATTGTCCAGCACCACGATGATGCCGGTGTCGGTCCGGGTGCGAATCAACCGGCCGACGCCCTGGCGGAATTTCAGGATGGCCTCGGGCAGGGAAAATTCGCTGAAGGAATTCCCGCCACGCGCCTCAATGGCTTCGATGCGCGCCTCAATGAGCGGATGGTCCG
>DATNHI010000231.1:0-22920 GCA_035605035.1 Verrucomicrobiia bacterium | reverse complement strand
CGCCCATGTCGGCCTCGATTTTCTCCGGGTCTTCGCCGGCCTCCAGGCGTTTGATGGCCACGTCCAGTTCCTTGGGCACGGAACCGGGCGGCATCAGGTCCTTCATTTTCTTCATCATGTGCGCCATGTGCCGCGGATTGTTTTCGTCCAGATGCTCCATGTCGCGTTCCATCTCGGCCATCGCGCGGGCCACGCGCGTGTCGTCAAAATCCGGCATGGGCGGTTCGCCGGATTCGGATTCAGCTTTGGGGGCCGGCTCTGTTAATTTTCGCGACATGGCGAAGCGGCTGACCTGCTTGGACATTTTTTTGTTGCCGCATTTGGGGCAGACGGGCAGGCGGCCCGGATTCACACGCTTCGAGAGGAAGCTGAAAATCCGGCGGCATTTTGGACAGGCAAATTCGTAAATCGGCATTGGGATTTACGATTCACGATTTACGATTGACGCGCCACAAAAAAATATGGCACTGGGCCGACTTGGTGGGGCGAGGCTACTGACGAGCCGCAAATTCGCCGGAATTCGGTTGGTTTTCGGCTCGCGAGGACGCTCGCCCCACCCTGTGAACCAACTTGTTCTGCCACAAAAAATTTACGAGCCGGGGAAATCCGCAGGCTTGTAAATCGAAAATCGTATATCGTAAATCGGGTTACTTCAGCCGGTCGAAGTTTTTCTGGAGAATCTGCCAGGGTTTCAGGCCTTTGACCTTTTCCATCATGGCCTTGTTGATGTCGGCTTCCTTCGCGTTTTTGGTCGGCTTGTTGGATTTGTAAAAAATGCCGAAGTAACCGGGGAAATCCGTGCCGGCGAGCTGGTAGGCGGCCACCTCGTCGCTCACGTCGTGGTCCTTTGGCACTTCCTTGAACATGCCGCCTTTGCGCGGGTTCGCGGCGTCGAAGGCGCCTTCGTAAAATTCCACGCATTCGCTCAGACATTCGATGAAACTGAAACCATCGTGGTCCATTGCAGCTTCCATCATCGCCAACACGTGGTTCGGATTCGTGGACGTGGTGCGCGCGACGAACGAGGCGCCGGCGGCGATGGCCTGTTTCATCGGGTTGATCGGATAATCCACCGCGCCCCATTGGTCGGTCTTGCTCTTGAACCCGAGCGGCGACGTGGGCGAGGTCTGTTTTTTCGTCAGGCCATAGACCCAGTTGTCCATGACCACGTAAGTAAGCTTGATGTTTTTGCGCGCGGTATGATTAAAATGGTTGCCGCCGATGGAAAAGGCGTCGCCGTCGCCGCCGAAAACGAACACGTGCAAATCCGGCCGGGACAGCGAAACGCCCGTGGCAAACGGCAGCGTGCGCCCGTGGATGTAATGCACGCCGTGCGCCTGCACAAAATACGGAAACCGGCTGGAACAGCCGATGCCCGCGACGCTGACGAATTCCTCCTGCGCCAGCTTCCGCTTTTCGATGAGCTTGAAATACAACGCGAGCACCGAGAAATCGCCGCAACCGGGACACCACGTCGGATGATCGGCGGCCAGTTCCTTTTTCGTCAGTCCTTTGCGTTCGATCGCCGGTGGCGGCGACGCCACGGGAACATCCGCTCGCACTGGATTTTCAGCCATCGTTTCGTTCATAACATCATTAAATTTAAAAAATTAGACAGTCTTGGCGGCTTGGCCGTTTGACGACAATTTCAGTTTCACCGCCGCGAGAATCTCCTTCACCTTCCACGTCAGGCCATCGGTTTTGTTGATGCCGCGAATCCGGGGATCGCAATAGCGGGCGCGCAACATGCCCGCCAACTGGCCGTAACCATAAAATCCTTCGTCGTTCATCTCCACGACGAACACGTGATGGAACCCGGAGAAAATGTTGTCCAAGCCGTTCGGCAGCGGATGGAGATGCTTGATGTGGAGCGACGAAATGCTGTCGCCGGTGGCGCGAGCACGATCCACCGCCTCGCGAATCGGGCCTTGCGTGGAACCCCAGCCAACGAGCAGGACGTTGCCTTCCGGCGGGCCATAAACTTTCGGCACGGGCAGCGTCGCCTGGAGCGCCAGCAGCTTTTTGCGCCGCTTGGCGACCATGGCCTGGTGCATCTTGGGCGAACCGGTCGGGTGGCCGGCTTCATCGTGCTCCAGGCCGGTCGCGATGGGATATTTGCCGCTGGCAATGCGCGTGCCGGGCGCAACCCGCGGAGTCACGCCGTCCGGCGCAGACAAATCGTAAGGCATGTAATCAGGGACCACCGTCAGATCGGGCGAAATGTCCTGGCAGATCTTTTCCAGGTCCGGCTCCGGAAACGCCTCGATGCGCGTGGCAATGGCCTGATCGCTCAAAATGAAAACCGGGACGTTGTATTTGCGCGCGATGTTGACGGCCTCGATGGCGGTGTAAAAACAATCCCCAACGTTGGCCGGCGCCAGCACGACGCGGGGCGAGTCGCCGTGGCTGCCGAAGCGGGCGATATTCAGATCGGATTGCTCAACGTTCGTCGGCAGCCCGGTGGACGGGCCGCCGCGTTGAACATCCACCACCACCAGCGGCACCTCGGCCATCACGCCCCAACCGACCGATTCCATTTTGAGGGAAATGCCCGGACCGCTGGAACCGGTGACCGCGACGCGCCCGGCGTAACCCGCGCCCATGGCCATCGAAACGGAGGCGATTTCATCCTCGCACTGGACGAACGTGCCGCCGTATTTGGGCAGTTCGCGCCGCAGCAATTCCATCACTTCCGTCCACGGCGTGATGGGATAACCCGCGCCAAAACGCACCCCGGCGGCGATGAGTCCGTACCCCAGCGCTTCGTTGCCGTTCATGACGACCTGTTGCCCTTCGCGTTTGCGGCTGGGGGAAAACTGAAATGTCTCCAGCACATCGCCAATGGAATACGAATTGCCCGCGTGGAAGGCCACGAGCGCGTTGCGGACGATGCTCTCGTCCTTGCCGCCGAAACGCTCGGCAATGAGCTTTTCCAGTTTCGGCACGTTCAGATCAAAAATTCGCGCGATCAAGCCGAGTGAAAAGATGTTTTTGCCCTTGTCCTTGGCCGTGCCGCCAATGGCTTCCACCGTCAGGGTGGAAATGGGAACGCCGACGTGGCGGTAATCCTTTTGCCATTCGGGGTTCGGCACGACGTGGTCGGAATCATAAAGCACGACGCCGCCTTTTTTGAGCGAGCCGATGTGGTCTTCGTAGGAATGCTGGTAAAACGGGAGCAACACGTCGGCGTCGTCGCCCGCGCTCAACACTTCGCCGGAGCCGATGCGCACCTGGAAAATCGAGGGGCCGCCCGAAATCGTGGCCGGGATGGTCATGAAGGTCATGACCTCCTGCTCGCTGCGGCCGGCAAGCCGCGCCAGGAAACCGCCGATGGCCTGGATGCCGTCTTGCGAATTGCCGGCGAGGCGGATCACCGCTTCGTTGATCCGCGAAACTTTCGACGCCCCGCCCGGCGAGGTGGATGTGGTTATCTCACTCATGAATCCTCACGTTTAAAATTTTCTGCGCCGCAAAGCGGGCCGTCGGCCGAAGCCAAACAGCGCGGCCCGCCTGCCCTGTCACACTAAGCCACTAAAGGTGAACGTGTCAAATTCTAATCTATGATTTATCTATTTGACAATCAACAAGATATAACTTAGACAGACTACACGTTTTTTGCTCTTAAGATGGCAAGTAGCCCGGTTTATGAACGCCGGCGACTCGGACAAAATATCTTTTCGGCTGAAGTCACCTGTTCCTTGCGCCGGACCGTCATTGTGCGTAGCGTGCTTTTGACGATGGGCATGACGTTGCAGGAACAATACGATGACGCGATGTTTGATTTCAGCCGCGGCGATTTCGACGGGGCCATCGGCAAACTCAAAGCCGTGCTGGCGGCCGATCCCGCGCACTTTGACTCGCAACTCGCCCTCGGCATGGCTTATTATCGGCAAGGCAACTTTGCGCTCGCGATTACCGAAGGTCACAAGGCCGAGGCGTTGCGCCCCAAAGAACAGCTCGTCCATACAAATCTTTCGCTCTTCTACATGAAAAGCGGCGACCGGCAGAAGGCGGAGCATCACGGATTGAAGGCGAAAATTGAATCGTGGCGCGCCGACGCCGGGGCCGGCCCGTCCGGCGCGAAAACGGGTGATACGCCTGAATTGCGAATGGCCCGGCCCAAGCCGCCGCCGACCGTCATATTTCCAAGCCAGCCGTGGAAAAAGAAGAGTTGAGACCACGAAATACACGAATGACACGAAAGGAAGTCGTTCTCCGTTGCAAGGATTTGCCAAAACAAATCTGAATCATTTCTTCCGTTTCTTTTTCGCGTATTTCGTGTATTTCGTGGTTGAGAGACAATGAAAACTGCCTACGAACTCGCAATGGAGCGGCTGGGCAAGATCGCGCCCAGCGTCAAACTGACCGCCGAACAGAAGAAGCGACTGGCGGAGCTGGACTCGCAATACGCGGCGAAAACGGCCGAGCGCGAAATCGCATTGAAGGACGAGATCGCCAAGGTTGCTGCCACCGGTGACTTCGAGAAGGTTGAAACGCTACAACAGCAACTGGTCAACGAACGCAAAAAACTCCAAGCCGAGCTGGAAGAGAAAAAGGAACGGGTGCGTCGGGAAAAACCGTAGCCGCAAGCTTCAGCTTGCGATGCGGGAACCATCATCGGCCGCTCTGAGTGTCCCGCAACAGGGCTTTGAACGGCGAACAGCACAAACATGCGGGAATAAAACCTTGAACTGCTTCAGGCGCGATGTTATCGCAAGCTGGAATTTCACATTCACAGTCCCGATATGCAAAAACCGCGCCTGAATTTCTGGCAAATCTGGAACATGAGTTTCGGCTTTCTCGGCATCCAGTTCGGCTGGGGCCTGCAGATGGCGAACATGAGCGCCATTTACAGCTACCTCGGGGCGAACGCCGATACCCTGGCCTACTTGTGGCTGGCTGCGCCGGTCACCGGCGTGCTCATCCAGCCATTGGTCGGGCAATCCAGCGACCGCATCTGGACCCGGCTGGGCCGGCGCCGTCCGTTTATTCTGGGCGGCGCGATTCTGGCATCCATCGCTTTGGTTCTGATGCCGAATTGCCCGTCGGTTTGGATGGCGGCGGGACTGCTCTGGGTGCTGGACGGAACCATCAATGCCAGCATGCAGCCTTTCCGGGCATTGGTGGCGGACAATCTTCCCGATGAACAAACCTCGCAAGGCTTCGCCATCCAATCCCTGTTCATTGGCTTGGGCGGCACCATCGGATCGGCCTTGCCCTGGATGATGACCAATTGGTTTGGCGTTGCCCCCGAAGGCGCCGGGCAGGGGCATATACCCAGTTCCGTCCGGCTCGCATTTTACATTGGCGCAGCGGCGTTCCTGGGCGCGGTGCTCTGGACGGTTTTCAAGACCAAGGAATATCCGCCATCCGAAACAGAACTCGCTGCTATCCGCGTGCGAAAATTCGATTGGACGCTCGGCTTTATGGGCAACAATCCCGAGCAATTTAAACCGGTAGTCAGCGAGGGAATGAGCGAGGGAATGATTTTTGGTATTCTGAACATCATATTCGCGTTTTGCGTTTTGATTGGCTCCGCCGTGTCCCTTGGATTGACTCCTTCTGGAGAATATAGCAACGAAACATACGCTGTACTGACAATATGCGGAGCAACACTTTTGGTCAGCGGAATTGGCCTTTGTTTGAAATTGAATTGGGCCAGAGCATTGGCGATCGCATACAATTACGTATTCATTCTCATTGCACTTTTAAGCGTTGTTTTCCTGCCAAAGTCCATAGGTTTGGTTGCGGTTCTGTTTGGGATACACGGCATAATTTATTCAATCATTCAATTGTTTTTCATGTCAAAGGAGCCCGGAATCTTAGCGCTGGTATTTCACCTGCCCCGGCGGATGTGGGAGCTGGGACTGGTTCAGTTCTTCACCTGGATCGGGATGTTCTCGTTGTGGGTTTATTTTTCCCCCGCGGTCGCAAAAAACATATTTCATGCGGCACCCGGCTCGGTGGGAATGGAAGCCTCCGGTTCCTGGTCGGGCAACTGTTTTGCCGCGTATAATGTCGTCTGCTTCTTTTTTTCATTCGTGCTGCTGTGGGCCACGAAATACACCGGCCCCAAGCTGATGCACGTTCTCTGTCTGGCGGTGGGCGCGCTGGGGCTGGCGACGGTTCCCCTGGCTCCGGACAAATATTACCTGTTGATTTCCATGACCGGGGTCGGCATCGCGTGGGCGAGCATTCTCTCCATGCCCTACGCCATGCTGGCGCCGTCGTTGCCGAAGGAAAAGATCGGGGTCTTGATGGGCATGTTCAATCTGTTCATCGTGCTGCCGCAGATTGTTGCTTCCAGCTTGCTGGGATGGATTCTGAAAACTTGTTTACACGACGAACCCATGAATGCCCTCGTCCTGGGCGGCGCGAGCATGGGACTGGCCGCTCTGTTGACGTGGTTGGTAGTGACCTTCAAGCAGACCGGCGAGGAAACATTGCCCGCGGGCAGCGGCAGCGGACATTGACCTGCCGGAAATTGACAACTGATTTCATTTTCGCAGCGGCGGCGGATGCGAAGGCCCGACGGAGCGCCGGGCATCGCCTCGGTGCGTTAATCATCAATTGGTGCTCGCGCCGAGGCAGTGCTTGGCGCTCCCATCATTTCGCGCGGTGGTAAATCCGCCATTCGAAGCCGTTCAGACGAAAAGCCGGCAGGCCATCGGTGTTGCCGTCCGGCAGACCCGCAATCCGCACGGGCTGGAAACCCTTGTCGTCCTTCAGCTCCACCCGTCCCGCCACCGGCCGGTTGGAAAGGTTGATCACGACGACAAATTCGTCCTGGTCGTCCGCGCGCATGAAGGTGACGACGTCGTTTTCATCCGAGTTCTGCAGCCACGTCACGCGGTCATTTTCAAAACAGGGATATTGTTTCCGCAAGTCAATCAGGCCGCGATAAATCTTGCGGAGCGGCGGACGCTCTTTCGGCTGCCAGAAAATGGTCAGCTTGTCGAACAGCGCCGGGTCGCCGGACTCGGTCGCGTCGCCAACTTCCATGCCGTTGTAGAGCAGGGGGACCCCGTCGAGCGTGAACATCAGCGCGGAAGCCGCCAGCGCGCCACGAACGCCGTAACGCGCCACGGCGCGGGCTTCGTCGTGGTTGTCGGAAATCCGCAGGTGGAGCGCGCCCAGCGGAAATTCCCGCCGGCTTTTCTCCCAGGTCGCCTCCAGGTCCGACGCCGGTGCCCCGCGAATCAAGACGTCATTCAGCGTGGAGAGCAGCGGCCAGTCATAATCAAGGTCGAACGCGTTGACGAGCAGTTCCGGTTTGCCGGCTTCGGCCAGCAGCATGATGTCCGGCTTGATTTTTTCCAGCGCGGTGCGCGCCTGCACCCAAAAATCCGTCGGCACCATGTAGGCCACGTCGCAGCGGAAGCCGTCAATGTCGCACGTCCGCACCCAGTATTGCATCATGGTGATCATGTATTCGCGGAGTTGAGGATTGGCGTAATTCAAGCCGGCCACGTCGGTCCATTCGGGCACCGGCGGCATGGGTTTTCCACTTGCGTCCTGTTTGTAGAATTCCGGGTGCTGCATCAGGACACTGTCCCACGCGGTGTGATTGGCGACCAGATCCATGATGACTTTCATGCCGCGCTGGTGGGCCCCGGCGACGAGTTTCTTGAAATCGTCGAGCGTGCCGTAATTCGGATCCACGGCATAGTAATCCCTGACGGAATAGGGACTGCCGAATTCGCCCTTGCGGGCCTTTTCACCGATGGGATGGATCGGCATCACCCACAGGATGTTCACGCCGAGGCTTTGCAGCTCGTCGAGTCTGGCCGTGACGCCGTTGAGGTTGCCCGCCGGGGAAAAGTCGCGCGGAAAGATTTCATAAATTACGCCCTCGCGCAGCCAGGCCGGCGAGGTCCGTGCCGGTTGGCGCGAAACCGGATCCGCGCGCAGAAACATCGGCGCGAACAGCAGGCCCGCGGCCACCCAGAGGATCATCCGGCCAATTCCAGATTTGTTTTTCACGTTCCCGTTGACAATCAAATACCCGTCAAAAATTTTCCCCGTCAAATCTTCATCTGATTCTGCCGGAGGCGCATGAAGCGTGTCTGGCGCTCAACATACACTGATTCCCCCGAAAGCCTACCGCACAAAGATGCGGTGGTATTGGGATTTTAAGGGGCGATAATGTGGACATAGAATTCGGCCCGGGCAAGCGTATATTGAATTTATAAAATCCGCGCAAACCGCCAACAACCTCTCCTGCCAGCGTGAATCCAATTTTCTACCGTTGGTTGCCCGCATTCAAACAACTTGCCGGGGCCTTGTTGTGGGCGGCGCTGTCCATGGCCACCACGGCACCGGCCCAATCCAGCCGGCCCGGGTGGGGAGCAACCCCGTATCACGACGCGCAGGGAACCGGTGTCACCTTCCGGGTCTGGGCACCGAATGCGACGAGCGTTTATGTTCCCGGCCAGTTCAACAGTTGGTCCACGACGGCCACGCCGCTCGGCCTGGAACTCACCAACGGCATCGGAGACGGCGTGTGGTCGGCGGATGTGACCAGCGCCTCGCCGGGCCAGCAATACAAGTACTACATCAATTACAGCGGCAGCGGCAATTGGAAGCACGATCCGCGAGCGCGCTGGGTGACCAATCCCGGCACTCCGGCCGGCGCAAACGACATAGTATACGATCCCAACGCCTTTAACTGGAACGGCGACAGCCTGACCCCGCCGGCACTGAATGACTTGTTCATTTACGAACTCCACATGGGCACGTTTCCGTCCAGTTCGGTTCCCAGCCGGTTCATTGCGGCCACCAACAAGCTGGATTACTTGAAGAGTTTAGGCGTCAACGCAGTTGAAGTCATGCCGATTGCGGAGTTCGGCAACGGCGGCAGCAGTTGGGGCTACGACCCGGCCCAACCGTTTGCGGCGGACAACAGCCAATACGGCGGACCGGATGGATTCAAAACCTTTGTCCAAGCTTGTCACGCCCGCGGTATCGCAGTGCTGTTGGACGTCGTTCACAACCATTACGGGCCGGGGGATCTTGATATGTGGAATTTCGATGGCTGGTCGGGTACGAACTCGCTTGGGGGTGGCGGCATTTACTTCTATCAAAGTAATATCAATCTTCAAAACACTTCTTACGGGGCTACGCGACCGAACTTCAACAGCCAGCAAGTTGACAATTTCGTTCAAGACAACTTCACCATGTGGCTCAGCGAATGTCATGTGGACGGGTTCCGTTGGGACACGCCCAACCTGATGATGAACGCCAGCGGCTACGGTTACATCCCCGCCGCCGGCAATCTCATCAACGCCATCAACACCATGATTCACTACAATTACACCGGCAAGATCAGCATCTCCGAGGATGTGTATAATTCTTTTGGATTCGACAGCGCCTGGGACACCAGCTACCCGGGTTATTTCACGCCGGTGCTGACAGCTACGTCGGATTCCAGCCGCGACATGCCCACGATCGCGAACGCGGTGCAGTATAACGTCCGTTACGGTGGCACCGCGGGTACGGGTCGGGTGGCCTTTCTCGAATCGCACGATGTGGTCGGCGATTTGAATGGTGGCGTCCGGTTGGTGACGGCGATTGACCCGGTCACACCCAATAGCTATTGGGCGAGAAAACGTTCCACCCTCGGAGCTGCCGTGACGCTCACGGCACCCGGCGTGCCGATGATTTTCCAAGGCCAGGAAATGCTCGAGAGTAATGCCTTCGATTCCAACTTGCCCGTGGACTGGAGCAAAACGAATACTTACAGCTACATCGTCCAGTTTTACCGCGATCTCATCACCGCGCGTCGCGACTTGAAGGGTTATACGCCCGGCCTGGAAGGCGATCAGTGCAGCATGCTTCAAGTGGACAACGTCAACAAGCTGGTCGCTTTTCAACGCTGGAAATCCGCCGCCCCGAATCAGGACGCGGTGGTGATCGCCAACTTTGCCAACGCCACCTACACTAATTATGCCCTGAACTTTCCATCGGCAGGCAACTGGTATGTCCACTTGAACAGTGACTCGACCAACTATGGCCTGGACTATGGCAACAACGGCAGTTCCGTTGTGACCGCCAGTGGCAACCCGGCCACGGCTAACATCACCATCGGACCTTACAGCGCGCTGATCCTGTCGCAAACGCCCGACGCCCTGCCGCAGTTGACGATTACGCCAACGAACGGCACCGTGAACGTCTCCTGGCCAAACACCTATTCCGAGTGGCTGCTGGATTCAAGCCCGACGCTGGCGGGAAATCCGCCGCCCTGGAATCAGGTTCCGGCGTTGCAATACCAGACCGACTCGACAACGATTTTCATCAACGTCAACCCGACGGGCGATGCGACCTTTTATCGGCTGCGCAAACTATAATTCT
The DNA here is from genome assembly GCA_035605035.1 of Verrucomicrobiia bacterium. Lineage (GTDB taxonomy): Bacteria > Verrucomicrobiota > Verrucomicrobiia > Limisphaerales > UBA11358 > UBA11358. The sequence continues at coordinate 12,570 of DATNHI010000231.1, read as the reverse complement.
CCATGAAAGTTCTGCGAATTCACGTCTCCGTTTAACGCTCAACGTCAAATCGCATCGGTTTGAAGCTGTCACTGACCTTCACGGTCAGCCGGCCGTCGGCGAATGACCATCCCTGCGGCGAATGCTCCAGTGCAGCCGCGTCCAAATGCGGCAATATAATTCTATCCGCGGCCAGGTCACCGATTTGCGCGGAGACGTTTCCAGGTTCATAGTCTGTCCACGTCTCCAGAACCAAATCGCGTGCGGCAGGGCGATACGTCCCTTCCGGTCCGGACACGTCAACGATGAGTCTTCGATCTTCCCTGGCTTGATGAAATCGGCGCTGCATAAAGGCGCCTTGGCGATAATCGAGTGTTTCTCCATTGTCTTCGTAGAGGAAGGATTCCGACTCATGCGCCGGAGCGATGAGGACGCGCAGCGGTTTTCCCGGCATTTCGCCGGTGTGCTGGACGACAGGTTGACGGAAAATAAAACCGCCGCCGCGCACGAACAGGGGTATTGAATCGAGCGTGACCGGCAGATGAATGGTCTGGCCGCCGGCGAACCGGCGACCGGTCCAATAATCGAACCACTCCCCTTTGGGCAGGTAAACTGCCCGTTCGCTCGCGCCTTCATACAGAACCGGCGCCACGAGCAGATCTTCGCCAAAAAGAAATTCATCATCCGTACCGGCGACCTTTTCGTCATCGGGAAATTCGAGGAACAAGGGGCGCAGCGCGGGCACGCCGGTCTGGCTGGCCTCTTGCATCGCATGGTAAATGTACGGCAACAATTCGTAGCGCAGTTCGATGGCGTGTTTGTTGATGATTTCATGACGGTAATCGAACGACCACGGTTCCTTGTCAGGCGAACCCCAGGTGGAATGCGACCGCATGAACGGGAAAAACACTCCGGCCTGCAGCCAGCGGGTGTAAAGTTCGTCGGAGGGGGCGCCGTCAAAGCCGCCGAGGTCGCAGCCGGCAAAGGGAAATCCGGACAATCCCAGGCCCAGCAAGGTGGATATGGATTGCCGCAGCGAAGTCCAATCGGAAGTATTGTCGCCCGTCCAGACGGCAGCGTAGCGTTGGCCGCCCGCGAAACTGGCACGCGTGAGCACAAACGGACGCTCATTCGGCCGCAAACGTGACAATCCTTCAAATGTGGCGCGGCTCGTCAACTGTCCGTACACATTGTGGATTTCGCGATGGGTGGCGGGTTGGCCCTCGTTGTTGAAAACGACATCCAAGGGCATGGTCCCGCGTGGCGTGTTGAAAACCGCCGGTTCGTCCATGTCGTTCCAGATGCCGGCCACCCCCAGCTCCAGGAAATCTTCGTACAGCGTTCCCCACCACGCGCGCGCCGCCGGATTGCTGAAATCCGGGAACACGCTTGGCCCGGGATTCTTGTCCGCCAGCGAAGGCCAAACCGGCGCTTCATACACCGAGCCGTCGGGATTTTTCACAAAATAATTTCCCGCCATGCCCCCGTCGTACGGCGCATAACCCTGTTCAGCCTTCGGATGCGGGTCCACGATACAAACGACGCGGAAACCTTGCGCGCGCAAATCCGCAATCATTTTCTTCGGATCCGGGAAACGTTTGTGGTCCCAGGTGAACGGCTTGAAGTTATCCTGATAATGAATGTCCAGCCAGAGGACATCGGCGGGAATCTGCTTTTCGCGGAAAGTGTCGGCAATCCATCGCACCTTCGATTCGGGATAATAACTGTAACGGCATTGATTGAAGCCGAGCGACCACAAGGGCGGCAACGGCATCCGTCCCGTCAACGCGGTGTAACGTTCCAACACCTTTTTGGGATCCGGCCCGTTGATGAAGTAATAATCCAGATCGCCGCCTTCCGCGCCGAAGGTCAGGAGGTCCGGCCGTTCGCGGCCCACATCGAACGTGCTGCGCCAGGTGTCATCCAGAAAAATCCCGTGCGCCTGCCCGTGGCGGACCACCAGATAGAACGGCACGGAAACATAAATCGGGTCCGTGCTCGAATCGTGGGCGAAGGTGTCGGAATTCCACATGACGTAATTGTAGCCGCCCAGTTTCCAGCCGCGCTTGTCCAGCTTGCCGTTCTTTTCGCCAAAACCATAAACGTGCTCGTCATCGCGCAATTGTTTGGCCACGCGGAACGCCGGGCCGGCCATCGCGATTCCGCGTTCCGGATCGTCGGCATCCAGAATTTCGCCGGCGGAATCGGCAAAAGCGATCCGTACCGGCGACGGTTGCACGGTCACTTTGACTGACGCTGTTGCCAGGGTGGTGGCGTTGGAACCGATTTCAACTTTCGCGAGCACCGGGCCGAAATCGCGATTGACGACGGCGTAAGAATGATCGCGGCCAGAGGATTTGGCCGTGGTGAACCGGACGCGGAAGACATCGTCTGACAAGGGTGTAATCGCGAGCGTGCCCCGGCTGCCTTGAAACCGCAGCGTCCGGCCATCCCAGGCTGGAGCGGGCATCGCGCCGAGCGACGACCAGCCGCCGTTTGCCGTATCATTCCGAACCGAAACCGGCGGCGGGTCCGCGGCCTGCCCTGCCCATCCGCTGAGGTGCAGGAAAACGACGGGCACGATTGCGCAAACGATTTTATTCAACCGTTGAATTTTCATGGTCAGTTTTCCATCTCGGCACGACTTCAATTTCATAAAATTTTTGCGGCGCCGGCGGCAGTCTGGAACGACAAGTGGTATGGCGCAAACATGGTTTTGCCCGATGCCGCGTCAAAGGCCGAATTGGCCAGATTCACGGTGATATTGGTCAAAGCCGGCAGACCCGCGCCGTCCGCCGCAAAGGTCATTGCGTCATGCGCCGGCGACCAGGAAAATGAACCGCTGACGGGTGGCGTGGTGGAAAACGCAGCCTGAGCACTGTTGGTATCCATCGGCCGGCTGAATTGAAGCACGATGGGCGCAGCGGTCGGCACATTGGCGTCCCAGTGGGCCGGTGAGTTGCTCACCACCACCGGGTCAAGCGGTTGCCACTGCGATTGCGCGATAAAAATTTTGGCGGTGGTGCCGGGCACGGCTATGGCTGGAGTTTGCGAACCGGACGCCAGCGTGACGGTTTCGTTGGTGTTCAACAAATTGACCAACACGGTGCCGGCAGGATAAGTCATCGTGCGCGCAGGCAAGGTCTGGCTTGTTCCGGCCGTGTTGAACACCTCAAATACCTCCTGCGTATTCAGCACGCGGGAATAGGCAAACAAACCCGGGCCGGTGGAGTTGTTGGCCTGATTGATGTATGAGCCGAGCGAGAGCGCAGGATATAACCGCCGAAAATTGTTCAATTGGGCGACCCACAGAAACAGCGGGTGGGTCATGTTGAAATTATCAACGCCCGGCGAACTGAGTTGTAAAACCGTTCCCCCCGGGCCATCCTTGAACTCCCCGGCGAACATATCCTCGCGGTCATTCGGGTCGGTCGTGCCGTCAAAACCCTGTTCGGTGCCGTAGTACAGGCACGGGATGCCTGGCGAGGTGTAAAGAAAAGCCAGGGCCAGCTCAAGGCGGTTGGTATTGTTGTTCGCCGCGCTGGTGCTGAGGAACCGGGGATTATCATGATTATCGAGGAAGGTGACCAATTGCATCTGCGCGGCCGGATCGTAATCGGCCGCAACCGCGTTGTAATGATTTTGAATCAATGACGTGGCTCCGCTGGCTGTGGCAAATACGCTGTTGATGGTGAAATAAAGCGGATAATCCAAAACGGAATCAAACTTGAATGGCCCGCCGCCTTCGGTTCCGGTATAGGAACCCACCAGGGTTTCAGAACTGTTAAAAGCCTCACCAAACATAAAGAAGTTGGTATTGCCGCCGGCCGCCGCATAGGCATGAATCGCCGGACAAAAGCTCTGCCAGCACCCCATGTCAACTTCCAGCGCCGTGTCCACCCGGAACCCGTCAAAGCCAATCTGATTGATCCAATATTCGTAAATCGCCGCCATGTTCGAGCGCACGTAGGACGTTTCCGTCCTGAAATCATTCAGCCCGGACAACCAGCCCAACACGACTTGTGTGCTGTCGTTGAAATTCTGGATGTTGCCGTAATTGTGGAAGAGGTTGGTCAGGGCAGGATTGGCCGCGGACAGGTTGAAAGGGGCGGGATAGGTTTTTGAAGTGTTCCGGTAACGGAGCGCATAGCCGGCCGGGTAGTTGAAAGTGGCACCGCTGCTTTTGACGAGGTCGCCCGCATGGTTCACGACGATGTCGTCAATGACCAGCAAGCCGCGCGCGTGCGCCGCCTGGACCAGGTGCTGCAGATCGGAGATGGAACCCCAATGCGGGGCCACCTGGTAAAAATCCCAGGCCGAGTAACCATGAAACTGCCCTTCCGTGTTCAACACGATCGGTGAAATCCAAATGGCGGTCGCGCCCAACGCCTTGAGGTAATCAAGCTTTAGCTCGATGCCTTTGAAATCCCCGCCATGCACTCCGCGCGGATTTCGGGGCGCATAAGTCCCTTCCGCATTATCGTTGTTCGTGTCCCCGTCGTAAAAACGGTCGGTGATAATCTGGTAAATGCTTTGTGTCCGCCAGAAATTGTTGGATTGCGCAGGCGAGTCTGTCGCTACAAGGCACAGCGCGGCCAGAAGATAAAGAGGCTGGACATGGAAACGCCATGGACGAATAGCGGGGCACAATGTCATTGGGCATCGTCGTCTGTCAAATTTTGCCGAAGCATGGCAACGACACAAAGGGTCGTCTATTCATTTGCTTCCAAGCCGGGTTGCCAACGGGCAAAGCGCATCAACCGGAGATTCAATTCTTCGGCGTGTGCAGGGCAAACCAAACCAAGTCATTCAACGCCGCGGTGTCGCCACTGAGATTGACCCCCTGACCAGCATAAGCGACATAGGTGACTGGCGGCGTATCAAGGCCGCCCTTCCAAGGATGCGCTTCCGAATGGCCATCGGCAAAGAACATCCCGGCGGATTTGGCGTGCAAACTTCCCGGAAGCTCCGTGAAACTGGTTCCCGTCCCATCCGTATCCGCCGGGCAGACGAAGAGCACGCAGTCATCGTTGGCGTCGGGATGTTCATCCGTCACCACCCAGCAATCCGAAGGTCCGGGGCTGTGCATGTCCGTCAATTTTTTGACGTTGTAGTACGTGGTCCAACGACCCGTGTGACCGCCATTGGGCGTGCCATCCGCTTTGGAACCAAACCATTTTGAGCCGTCGCCCATCGCCCCGTTCATGGCACAAGTGCGGAGGCGGCTTGACAGCAGGTATTTCGCCGGAAACGTTGACGCGTGTTGTGCGCTTGAAAGATAATTGTCCGCCGGACAGATGAAAATAGTGAGCGAGCTCGAGACATAGGATCCCAGCAAGGCGCATGAACGGGTTCCCATAATGGGTTGGTCAACGGTTAAAAGCGAGGTGTTGAAGTTGTTCGCGCTTGCGGTCCAATCCAACACGGGCAGCGTGCCACCTTCCGACGGGCAGATCCAGTTCAAATTTCCCACCGCGCCGGAATTCTTGTCGGAATTGATCACCAGATGGTCCTGATTGTCGTTGGCATACATGAACCACGCCAGCCCCATTTGCCGGTAGTTGCTCAGGCAAGAGGTGGTCACCGCCCGCATTTTGGCCCTGGACAAGGCGGGCAGAAGCATGGCGGCCAGAACGGCGATGATGGCGATTACCACTAACAGTTCAATCAAGGTAAAAGCGCCCGTAAGTGGTTTTTTGCAGGTCATCTTTTTCATGTGGATTTAAACTACTTTCGGCTGTCGTCTTTCTTCTGTCAACCCCCAGTACTTGTGGGTTTTTTGCAGGTCATCTTTTTCCTGTCAACCAAATCCCTTAATCTGCCCTCTGCCCAAAATTTTCCCCGGCTGGTGCTTGGGCGCCAGCCCAACACGCCCAGCCGGGGATTCCCGACACTTGTCGTTCCTTCAACCTGCTATTTCTTCATCAGTCGGAAGAATTGAGTGCCGCCGGCATTGGGCCAGTTGGTGGACTGGGTGCCATCGGTTCCGTTATTATCATTCCAGCTTGGCGTCGTCAAATCGGCAGTGTTCTGCAATATGACTGCCGGACGGCCCAGCCAGGTGATGGGAATATTGCCGCCTGAAGGAGCGCCGGCCGCAAGGTACCCAAAGTCCGGTTCCACGATGTTAGTGATGGCGATTCCCGCCAGCGGATAGGGGTTGCCGTTGCCCGGCTGGAGCACGGTCCACGACCACACATCCTGCGGGAATGAATAGGTCGGCCCGTAGGAGCGGATTTCACGGGTATGGTTCGTATTTCCACCATTCTCATCGTCAACTCCATTATAGCTATATTTGTAAGTCACATAGACTGAAGCGCCCCGCAGGAAGACAAAGGAATTGGTGTAAACGTCAGACGTGCCCACTTCCACCATCTGCTGGCTCGCCGGCATGGCGCCATAACCCCAACCCCAACCTGAAGGCCCCGCAGACGGCGCCCAAGGGCCAGTGATGTAAGGAAAGTCAGTGCCTTTTATAAATTGATAGCCAGTATCGTCCGGTGTCCCATTCGTAAGCAAGAGGGAGAAAGTCACCGTGGTGGGGGAAATAACCAAATCGCCAATGCCCAGGTCGTCATACGATATCACCGGCATGGTAGTATTTAGTTGCGTTAGGGTCGTCGTGCGGTTCCCGCCGGACGTGGAAACCGGTTGTTCGTAACCGCCATCCAGACTGTTCACGCGGAATTTCCAGTTGAAAGTTATCGGCAGATAGCCCTGCGTCCCATAGGTTCCGATGTAAAGGTTGGTTTTGAGACCCGGATTGAGATCACCGGGATTTAATATGGTATAATTGGTCAATTGCTGGTCCGTGCCCCAGTCACCGTTAAAGCCGCCCACCGCGACGGAATTTACAGGAAGCAATGTAGTAGTATCAGTGTTGGTGAAATTGCCAAACGCAACCTGTTCGCTCATATCCAACTGGAACGTGACGTAATTGGTTGGCGGCGGGATCGGGGCAAGCGCATAAAAGCGGCCGTTGGGCAAGTCCAGAACGATCGGCACGTTTTGCGGGTTGGCGGTGGTTATATACGAGCCGTTGCCGTCGCCGTTGGCAAAATCCGGATTGGCAAAATTGATGTCGCTCCAACTGTTCTGTGGCGACTGAAACTTGTAAAATCCGGTGCCCGGCCCGGTGGCATCAACAACAGTGTTGGAATAAACTCCACTGCCAAGGGCGTTCAGCACGGTGTTCGTCCCGGCGGCCGTCCCGTTCCAGCTGTTGTAGGAGCCGGCGATTGTCCAACCGGGATCATTGTCGGGGTCGTCGTAGCCGACGCGGTTGGCAGTCGGCAGCCACCCGTCGGGATTGAATCCGGGCCAAAAATGGATGGTGGCCGAACCAGTGGTATCATACAAAATCATCATATTGCCGCTCGGCCATGCGCTGGCAAAACCGGCAGTGGTCACTTTTACATTGTCATAGGCGCCCGCCACCTGGCCGGTAATCGTACAGCTGTATTCGCCGGCGTTGGGCCCGGCGGTCATCTCGTTTGTTGTCGAGTTCCAACTGTTGAAACCGCCAGCCACATAGTATGGCTGCGCCTGTGAGACGAACAGCGAGGCGGTTAACAGTCCGGCCACCGCGAAGAATATTTTGAGTTGATCTTTCATATACGTTTGTTGGTTATGCATGCCTCGCACCTGTCACGGTATTGCTACACCGCACTTTGGCTTTTAGGCTTACCTGGACAGTCTAATCGAGGCGGGCAAACTAGCTACCGCATGTTTGTGCGGTGATGGGCGCCGCGCAAACGGCTCTTTCACCGCTGCTGTGCTTTCCGGGCAAGAACCGCGGCGAGGCATTCCTGAGCAATCCGGTTGTCCGGCTCGAGCTTCAGCGCATTTTGGAAACAGGCCGTCGCGTCGTCCAGCCGGTTGAATCGCACGAGCACCAGCCCCAGCTTGATGTAACTGGGCACGTGACGGGGGTTGAGGTTGAGCACCGCGTTGTATTCGCGGGCGGCCTCCTCCGGTTGATTGGCGGCATTCAGCTCGTCCGCGAGTTCAAAATGTGCCTGCCAGTAATTTGGATCGAGTTGAATGGACCGCCGGAAATCAGCCATCGCCTCGGCGTGCCGGTCGAGTTTGGCCAGCATCCGGCCGGCGGAACAAACGTAGGATGGATCCTGCGGGCGCAACTGCATCGCGTGCTTCAGGCAATCCAGGGCCGCCGCATATTTCTGCTGGGCGAGCAGGACCGAGCCCAGTTCGAGCCAGCCGGTGGGGAGGGAGGGGCGCAGGTGCGCGGCCTCTTCGAGAAACGGTTCGCCCTGCGCCGGCTGCCCTTGCTCGCCAAGCAACCGGCCCAGTTGCAGGCAGGCGTAAAAATCCGCCGGCATCAATTCGGTCATCCGCCGATAAGCAGCGAGGGCGCCTTGCCAGTCATGGTTCGCCTCGCAAAAATTTGCCAGCCCTTCGTAAACGTATTTATCCGACGGCGCGCGCTCCAACGCGGCGGCGAAGACCTCGCGCGCGCGCTGGGCGGCGCCGGGTTGCGCCTCGAGCTGGCGGAGTTGCAATTCTTCATCCTGCAACTTCCGGATCCGCTCGGGATTGTTGAACTGCGTGCTTAACGGCGGATCTCCTAACCGCTGGATCTTCGCCTGCAACCCGAACTGCCGGTTCCAAATCGTCAAGCCCAGCGCCCGGTCGCAGGCTTCCGGCGAAAGCCAGTTGGTTCCGGCGGGCCTGACGCCCGCCGCCGCCAGGCTTTGGGCGATTTGCTCCGCCCAGAGTTTTCCCAGACGGTAATTGCCGTCGAAATTGAAATGGACGTGCTCAAGAAAGATGTCTTCTCCGGCGATGCCAGCGGGGCTGGCGGCGGCCAATTCACGCTCGGCATCGCAGAGCGCCAGCCGTTCGCCAGCGTATCGTTGCGCGACCTGCCGGATGATGGTGTTGATCCGCGAATCGGCGCGGAACGGCAGCGCGTCGTCGTCACACGCGATTTGAAATTGCTCCCGCGCCGCGACATTCGTCAGTGCCAGCTCGCATTGGGCGAGGCGGAAATGCGTCTCGGCAAATTCCGGGTCCAATTGGGCCGCCTGCCTGAACCGTTCGGCGGCAGCGAGGAAATTGCTCTGCGACTGCAATAATTTCCCCCCGGCAAAATCCTGGTCGAATTGCGCGCGGTCCGCCGCCGGCAGATTGGTGTTGGCGAGCGAGGCAAACGGCGGACTGTCTTTGAGGTTCACCGAGACGGTGCTTAAAACGACTTTCGCGCCGGAATTCAGCCCGGCCCGCACGATGTCGCGCAAGTTGGCCGCGAAATTCCGATAGACCGTTTCCTTGCGCCGATCATCGGGGGCGACGCGGTTGCCGAGGAACATTTCCATGCCACCCCAGGATGTGTTTTTCGATCTGCCACCCGATTGGCGCACGGCGGCAACCAGCAGTTGTCCGAGGCGCGTCCGCTGAAGTTCGATATTCACTTGCGCCACCTGGCGCGGCAGGGCCTGGGCGCCGAAGACCGTCGCGGTGCCGAACGGGCCGACCATTTCGTTGTTGCCCATATAAATAACCCAGAAATCGCCGTCGTGCTTCGCGCACTCGCGGGCGATGGGCAGGATGACGTGCGAATTGATGGCGGTGATGCCGAGGTTGGCCACCTCGAATTGCTTTCCGGGGAACCGCTCGCGCAACTGCACTTCCATAAACCGGCTCGCGCCGTAGGCCGGCTGCAGGTCGCCCATCGCGGCGGACTCGCCGAAAATAAAAACGCGGATGGTGTCTGGCGATTTGACCGCTGGAATCAAAAACGGGTCCGGCCAGCGCGCGAGTTGCGGCGGGAAAAAACGCAGGGTAAAATTTTCGTTGTTGATAAAATAATCCTTCCCGTCGCGATGGATTTTTTTGAAGAAGCCGGTGGGATAGCCGTAACCGGCCAGCCGCAACCCGACCTCCACGCCGCCCAGCAACAACACCGGAACGACGAACAAGGCGATAAAACGGAAAAGCCATTTGCGCCCGGCGGACAACGGCGCCGCCGGCGCGGACGGGGGAGTCTTGCCGGGCGGGAATTTTTTTTCCGGTTTACGTCCGGGCTTTTGTTTGTTCAGGCGGTGTTTCACGGTTCCAGTTTCAAAAGAGCCGATCTAACGGACTGGAATCTTTGGCCGGCCGCCAGCAGGTTGCCGCGTCGCGCGGACGTTTCAACTGCAAAGGGTCTTTGCCCGCCAGCCGGAGCAGCAAGCCCGCCGGCGTGAGGATGAAAAGAAAAAACAGCGCCAGCACGACGCGGCCGACGAACTGGCTGACGGCAAATCCCACCCGCATTGAAAGCCGGTGGTAGCCGCCGAACCAGCGCGGTTGCAACAGCGCGCAAATCGCGACCAGCCCGGACATGGCCAGCACGGCCAGCCAGACTGTGTGGGTCAGGACGTGACGCCAGCGCAAAACCGAACTTAAAACCGCCAGACCCGACGCCGCCAGCAGCGCGGACTTGCGCCATTCCTTCGGTTCATCTTTCAGGTTGAGTTTCATTCAATCCAACCGCGGCGCGATGCGCCGCTGAATTTTTTGCCGCGGTTGCGCGGCACGCTCGATCACAAAACCGCCCAGGACAAGATAATCCATCTCCGTGTTGACGAAGCAGCAATACGCGTCGTCCGGCGTGCAAACAATCGGCTCACCCCGCACGTTGAAGGAGGTGTTGACCAGCACGCCGCAGCCGGTCGCCCGCTCGAAGCGCAGGAGCAAATCGTAGAGCAGCGGATTGCCCGCGCGGGACACGGTTTGAATCCGCGCCGAGTAATCCACGTGCGTGATGGCCGGCAAAGTCGAACGCTCGGCCTTCAGCAATTCAAGGCCGGTCACGTTCGCCGGCAACGGTTTCCGCAGTTCTTTCCTTACCGGCGCGACGAGCAACATGTAAGGCGATTCCACGTCCAGTTCAAAATAATCGGCCACGCGCTCCCGGCGGACGATGGGTGCAAACGGGCGGAACGATTCGCGGAATTTCACCTTCAAGTTCATCACCGATTGCATTTTGGGGGAGCGCGCATCGCCCAGAATCGAGCGGTTGCCGAGCGCGCGTGGCCCGAATTCCATCCGGCCTTGAAACCAGCCGACGACCTTTTCCGCCTTTAGAAGTTCCACCGTGAAATCCAGCAGCGCGTCCTTTTCCATTTTTTGAAACACGGCGTGGTGCGAATGCAGCACGGTTTCAATTTCATCGTCCGTGAATCCGGGACCGAGCAGCGACGATTGCATTGCATCCGCGGGGACGGCCGCCCGTGGATTCTCTGGCTCCGCATACCACGCGGCGAGCGCGGCGCCCAGCGCGCCGCCCGCATCACCGGCGGCGGGCTGGATCCAAATCCGCTCAAAAATCTTTTCCCGGAGAATCAGCCCGTTGGCGACGCAATTGAGCGCGACGCCGCCGGCCAGGCAAAGATTTTTCATGCCGGTGGCTTCGCGGGCGTGCCGCGCGAGCCGCAGCATGATTTCCTCCGTGACCAACTGGATCGAACGCGCCACATCCGTGTGGCGTTGTTCGATCGGTTCCTCCGGCCCGCGCGGCGGTCCGCCGAACAGTTTATGAAACCGCTGATTGGTCATGGTCGTGCCGCGCAGGAAATCAAAGAATTCGAGGTTCAACCAGAACGAGCCATCGGGTTTGAGGTCGAGCAATTCGCGACGAATGGCGTCGGCATATTTCGGTTCGCCGTAGGGCGCCAACCCCATCAGCTTGTATTCGCCGGAATTGATGCGGAACCCGCAATAGTCCGTGAACGCGGAATAAACCAGCCCGAGCGAGTGCGGAAAGCGCAACTCCTTCAAGATTTTGGTTTCACGTCCACGCCCGTAGCCGATGGTCGTGGTGGCCCATTCGCCCACGCCGTCAATCGTCAGAATGGCCGCCTCGTCAAACGGCGACGGATAAAACGCGCTGGCCGCGTGGGATTGGTGGTGCGCCGTAAAAAGGATCGGGCAATCCGGGCGCAATTCCGGCAGTTCACTTCGAATGGTTTTGCGCAAATCCAGTTTCCCGCCGAGCCAGTTGGCCAGCACCGTCGGAAACGTCCGCCAGCCGCCGGGCGCGACGGCGAGATACGTTTCCAGCAGGCGCGTGAACTTCAGCACCGGCTTGTCGTAAAAAACCACCGCTCCCAGTTGCGCCGGCGCCAGGTTGGCGTGGCGGAGGCAGAATCGAATCGCCTGCGCGGGAAATTCGGGGTCGTTTTTCCTGCGGGTGAAGCGTTCCTCCTGGGCGGCGCAGATGATTTTGCCATCACACACCAACGCCGCGGCGGCATCGTGGTAAAACGCCGAAATGCCCAGGACGTTGCGCGGCGCGGGCCTGCCCCGTGAAATAGGTTTTCCTTGGGTGCTGCACATTGATTCACTGGATTATTTCACGGGGCAAGGCTCAAAGAAACGGGTAAAGCGCCCAGGCGATGCCGGAACTGGCCGAGAAAATCAAAATGGCGCCCAGCAACAACAGCACGACGATAAGCGGGATGAGCCACCATTTTTTCTCCTGGCGGGCGAATTTCAGAAATTCTTTGAGCAGCGACCACATGGTGTTTTGTAATTTAGGAATTTACCGCGACCCTGGCAAAGGCAAAACGGGAGCGCTGCGGGCTT
>DATNHI010000230.1:0-2934 GCA_035605035.1 Verrucomicrobiia bacterium | reverse complement strand
GTCTATTTCCTGGCCGGTATGTGGGCGTTGGGCGCGGCGGTCATGGCCCTGTTCAGTGGCCGACGCCGGGAAATGCCGGATAAACCAGCCGCGCCACTGGCTGCGTATGGCCCGGCGCCAACTTACGGATCGCCGGTGGCGATGGCTGCCGTGGCCGCGGCGCCAATGGCGGGCACCCCGCCAATCAACCCGGTTGTCCCCCCCGCCGGAACACCTGCGGCGCCGGGCACTCCGGAGACTCCGGCACCGGGAGCAGCGCCCGGTCAAACCGCCGCGACCGTCGCGATGGCCGCCCCACCGGTTCCGCCTGAATTGTTGTCCTATCCCAAGGCTGGTTTTTGGGAGCGTATGGGCGCCGGCTTTTTGGATGTAGTGCTGGTCGGAATCCTTGGGGCCGTTGTCGGGGGTGCGCCGCTCAGTTTCATCGTCGCGCTGGCTTACTTCGCCGGCATGTGGGCGTGGAAAGGAACAACAGTTGGCGGGATTGTACTCAAATTGCATGTGGTACGCAGTGATGGTCAGCCCGTGTCGTTCCTGGTGGCGCTGGTCCGCGCGCTGGCCGCGGCATTTTCCGTGATTGTGCTCTTCCTCGGATTTCTGTGGATTGCGTGGGACGCGGACAAACAAGGTTGGCATGACAAAATCGCCGGAACCATTGTGGTGCGTCTGCCGCGTTCCGTCTCGTTGGTTTGCCTTTGAAGTGGTGCGGACTGAAATCTACGGTTGCTTCTCGGCTGAAGCGATGCCATTGCAGCGGGGAGCAAAAGAGAATAATCCGGTCATGGCGCCTGTTTTCTTCCCAGCCGGTTGGCCGATTACAACCATAACGTAATGTTTCGTGGACGGAACCGTGGAGATCACGCGTTCGCCCGCGTTTCGCGGCTGGCGGATCGGGTGAACCAATCCATGACGGTTGGCATTGAGTCGTTGAAGCATCTGTGTTAATCTTTCCATGAAATTAAACTGATTATTGGTCTGTTGAAAAATCCGAACCAGATTTCCGGCAGCGGGGTCACGCCGCCCGCCGTCTATTTCAATCGCCGGACGTTCATGCGGGCGGGCATCCTCGCCGCCAGTGCCGTCGCCACGGGCATGGCTTATCGCTATCTCAATCCGGTGGGGCGGGGCAAAGTGGATACGCCTGTCATCCAGGGCGTGACCGCGCCACCAGCCGCGACCGCGGGTACGTCCGGCTTTCGTGTGAACGAATCGGAGACCTCCCTCGAGGACATCACGCATTACAATAATTTCTACGAGTTCTCGACCGACAAGGAAGGCGTCGCGCCGGCGGCGGCGGGATTTGACACCAAAGGCTGGCAGGTGTCGGTCGAAGGCCTGGTGAACAAACCCAGGGTTTTCGACCTCGACGATTTGCTGAAAATCAGTCCACCGGAAGAGCGGATTTATCGCATGCGCTGCGTCGAGGCGTGGTCAATGGTCATTCCGTGGGTTGGATTTTCGCTGTCTAAATTACTGAACGTGGTCGAACCAACGGGCGGCGCGAAATTTGTCGCTTTCCAAACTTTGCTGGATCCCAAGCGCATGCCGGGCCAACGGAGCGCCGTGCTTGACTGGCCGTACGTCGAAGGTTTGCGGATGGATGAGGCGATGCACCCGTTGACGATTCTGGCGAGCGGAATTTATGGCCGCGCATTGCCGGCTCAGGATGGCGCGCCTGTTCGGCTGGTCGTCCCGTGGAAGTATGGCTTCAAGGGAATCAAATCCATCGTGAAAATCAAACTGGTGGCCACGCAACCGCGCACGACTTGGAGCGAGTACGCCCCGAACGAATACGGTTTTTATGCCAACGTGAACCCGCACGTGGACCATCCGCGCTGGAGCCAGGCCACCGAGCAGCGCATTGGCGAATCGGGCCGGCGTCCGACCCTGATGTTCAACGGCTATGAAGCACAAGTGGGTCATTTGTATAGCGGGATGGATTTGCGCAAAAATTTTTAAAGCCGGAAGATTATGCCAGTGACAAACACGATGTCGTTTGAGGCAACTGACTGTCTCCCTCTCCGCCGCAAAGCGGGGGAGAGGGTCGGAGTGAGGTGGCGCGTATTTCAAAAATCGGAGACCAAAATCCCTTCGACCCGTCCCTTGTCCTGCGCTCACGCGCAGGGCGAAGCGAAGGAAATGCGATGAAGGAAAAGGACATCCAATTCGTCAAACTTCTGATTCTCGTGAATGGCGCCGTGCCGGCGACGTTGCTGGCCTGGGACGCGTGGCATCACAGGCTCGGCGCCAATCCGGTCAATTTTGCCATCCTCACCACCGGGATGTCGGCGCTGGTTTTTTTGGTGCTGACCATGTTGGTGACGCCGTTGCGAAAACTCAGCGGCTTGAACTGGCTTATTCAATTTCGCCGAATGCTTGGGCTTTACGCCTTTTTCTACGCTTGCGCGCACTTCCTGATTTTTTTCAGCCTGGACCGGTCTTTCAGCGTCTCCGGCACGTTGTCAGAAATGGTCAAACGCAAATATCTGATTGTGGGCGGCACCGCTCTCATCGTCTTGATTCCGCTGGCGCTTACATCCACGAACGCGATGATCAAGCGCTTAGGCGGCAAACGCTGGCGGGCGCTGCATCGGCTGGCTTATGTCGCCGCCATCGCCGGCGTGATTCATTATTACATGCAAGTGAAAGCCGATGTGCGCCAGCCGCTGGTGTTTGCGGCGGTGCTTGGCGTGTTGCTCGGATACCGGTTGCTGGACAATTGGCGGCAACGCAAACCTGCGCCCGCAACCGCGGTCAAACCGAAGCCGGGGGCTTAGCCGGAACGATGCAGTCGGCGCAAGAGTAGAAGCGACGCCGCGTCGCTTGGGCGTGGCGGCGACGCCTGCGTCGCCGGCCTCCCGTCAGAGAACCATTCGGTGCGTGTAAAAATGCGACGTGGGCGTCGCGTTCACCAGGTGGCGACGAGGCGTCGCC
>DATNHI010000229.1:0-1219 GCA_035605035.1 Verrucomicrobiia bacterium | reverse complement strand
GCTTCCGGCGCTCGAGGCTCATCGTTTCGGGCATCGTCAGGATCAGCTTCAATCCCTTCGCCGCCGCAACAAATGCGAGCGCGATTCCAGTGTTGCCGCTGGTCGGCTCGATGATGACGGTGTCCGGTTTGATCTTCCCGGCCTTCACGCCGGCGTCAATCAGGGCGATGCCGATGCGGTCCTTGACGCTGGAGAGCGGGTTGAAGAATTCGAGTTTGAGCAGCACGTCGGCGAGAGCGCCGTGTTTTTTCGCCGTGCGGTTCAGCCGCACGAGCGGGGTGTTGCCGATGGTTTCAGTGATGTCGTTGTGGATGCGTGACATAATTTAGGCGATTGGGTTTGATTGGTTTCGGCTTTTGTTTTCCAACATTTTTTGTGAAAAATTGTCCAGGTTCAGGTTTGGGCTGGAGGCGGACCGGCGGCGCGAAACGGTGCGCGCGGAGGAACCACCACGTTGCCGCAAAAGCGGGCGCCGGCGCCTCCCCCAGCCTTGATCGTTTTGGCCTTTAGAATTCCCATTTGGTTGTGATGCCCCAGACGCCGTTGGCCTCGTCGTTCAACACGTTGCCGAAATGTCCGTAGCCCGCCGCGAGCGTCAGGTGTTTGTTGACAACGTAAGCCGCGTCAAGCGTCCACCAGTCACCTTCCTTCTGGACCAAACTGCCGATGGCCTGATAATTGCGCGGCTGTTGTTTGTATTCCGCCGCCAGCGCGAAATTGCCGGTGACGAACACCACCACGTTGCCTTCAAAGACAACCCGGTAACTGTCGGTGAACCCGCCCAAACCTTCCCAGACGCCCTCTGTCGCGCGTCCGCCAAGTTCGAGCAGCACCGGTCGCGGCAGTTGCGTGAACATTTTCGAGGCGTAGAACGTGTAATCCACGCCTTGCTGGCGCGAGAGGCCGGCGTTGCCCAGCAAGTCCGCACCCGCGTCTCTTTGGACTTCACTTCTGACCTCGCTGATGCCGTCGTTGTATTTGTAATGCACGCCGGCTGTCACCGCCGGAATCCATTTCTGGTCAAACTCGCCTTCCTTCAAAATCTGAAAGCGCGCGTTGAAGTTGTGCAGTTGCACCTCGTCCTGGTTGTAATGAACCAGCCCCGCGTTTCGCAAAGCCAGCGGCAGGTTTCCCAAACCGAGGTGATCCCAGCCGTAGCCGAGTTCCAGACGGCTCAATGGCGATTCGGTAAGCGTCAACGCCTCGAGGTTTTTGTCGG
>DATNHI010000228.1:0-21544 GCA_035605035.1 Verrucomicrobiia bacterium | reverse complement strand
CTGCTCGTCCGCGACCAACACGCCATCCTCGATGATGTTGAACAGGGTTTCGAGAAATCTGCGTTCGCGCGCGAGCCGCTGGACGACCGTTTGCAGACCTTCCGTGTCCAGCCGTCCGATGCGGCCAAGCACTTTGTCGAGAAAACTGGATTTGGGCGTCGCCATTGGTCGAAACCAAGAATTCAGCGTGACAATCTGGCACAATTGAAAGGTTCGTCAACTCTAAAAAATGGGCGTGATGGCACAGCCATTTTAAAATTGGGAGGGACGCCGTGTCGGCATCCCAAACTCGCGAATAAAAAATGGGAACGGCGACACGCCGTCGCTACCAACAAAATGTTTGCCAGCTAACTTGCGCTGAACAACCCGATTTGCCCGGCGCAAAGTCAGATTCGCGAAAGAAAAATTTGAGTGTAGTCCGAATGTAGTCCAAGATGAGGCAACAAGGCACAACGATGATTCACAACCGTTATTTGCCGCTTTGGTTACATCGAGTTTGTAACGGCGCATTTGCTACAGCGTTGCTGGCTGGCTTTGGCAGTATCTGGTATGGAGAACCAGCAGGCACTTGGCGGCATCTTGTCTCTCAATGTTTGATTTGGTCGAGTATTCCTGCTGGTATTGTCTTGGCGCTCGTGGCGCATCGCTTCTCGATTGTTGATGGAGTAGCTGGAGGAGAAGGTTACGATGAGTTACATGAGTCAGAAGACAAAAAACCGCGAGCCTGATTTGGAATCAGCCCTTGCTTCTACTCCGCCGTCAGCGCGAGGAAAACGTCTTCCAACGGGCCGGACGCGCCGCTTTGTTTGCGGAGCTCGTCGCGCGTGCCCACCGCAATCAGCTTCCCGCCGTGGATGATGCCGATACGGTCGGCCATTTCCTCGGCCACGCTCAGCTCGTGCGTGGACATCAGCACGGTCACGCCCGCCCGCGTCCGTTCCTTGAGTGTGTCTTTCACGATGCGCGCGTGCTGTGGGTCAAGGCCGACCATCGGTTCGTCAATCACGAACACCTCCGGGTCGTGCAGCAGCGCGGACACGATGGCCACGCGCTGGCGCGTGCCGTGCGAGAGGCTCTCCAGCGGCAGATCGGCAAACTCGCCCAGATGGAAGCGGCCAATCAGTGCTTGCGCGCTGGTGGCGATGCGCGCGTCATCCATCTGGAACAACTGGCCGATGAACCGGAAAAATTCCCGCGCCGTCAGCTTTTCATAAAGGAACGGAAAATCAGGAACGTAGGCCACGCGGCGGCGCGCCTCGAGCGGTTGGGTTTGCACGTCAAAGCCGCACACCCGCGCGCTGCCGGCAGTCGGCTTCATCAGGCCGGCGAGAATTTTCAACGTGGTCGTTTTCCCGGCGGCGTTCGGGCCCAACATCGCAAAAAATTCGCCGCGCGGGATGGTCAAGGTCACGTCGTTGACCGCAACAAGGTCGCCGAATTTCTTGACGAGATGGACGAGTTCAATCACGGCTTGTTCCATTGATCGAGCGCGGCCGTCACGCCGCCGGGCAGTTCCGCCCGCAAAATTTCACCCAGCGAACTGACGTATAGAACCACCGGATGATCGAGCACACGCGTTTCCAGGTGATACACCGTTACCGGTTCGTGAGCGATCAGGATGCGACCACGGTACGCCTCCCATTTGATGGTGTCGGCGAGGGCGGTGGACGAAGACGGAACAACGGGCAGGTTCAATTCGTCTGCCAGTCCGCCGCCAACCTCGCCGCCCAGCGCGCTCAACAACGCATCGGGATTCTGCAAATCGGCGAAACGCAGGACGCGCTCGAAGTTTGCTCCCTCACTGGTAATTTTGAAGCGCACGGTTTGTTCCGCGGCGATGGAATGCAGGTCCACCACCGCATTCCAGGTGGACACCTTCAAATTCAACTCGCGCCAGGTGCGGGCGGGCGAAAATTGGAGGCGCCCGTCAAATCGCACACGGTTGGTGACGGCGCCGAGGCTCAGGTTGCCGTTGCAGTGAATTTGATAGCCGCTCTGCGCCGCGAGGCCTTCCGGTGGCACGGTGTTTTCGTCCAGCGCCGCCATGGCCTGTTCGACACTCGTGGAAAATTGGCAGAATCCCACCCGGCGCCCGTCCTGGTAAATGGTCAGAGCTGAAACGTCCGGCGCGGTCAGAATCTTGCGCCAGACCAGATCCACCGGCACGGAGATTTCGCCACCATGCGGACTGTACTCCGCGCGCCACAGCAGCACATTCATCGTGACCCAGAACGCCGCAATCAACAAAAACGTGACGCGTGGAATCATGCCAAATCCTCAGGTTGATGGAATGTTCAAAACCTGGCCGACCCGGATCCGGGCGGGGTTCATGTCCGGATTGGCCGCCTCGAGCGCGCTCAGTTTTATGCCATACTTGCGCGCGATGCCCACCGCCGTTTCGCCCGCAGCGACGGTATGCGTGCGCGGCCGGACCGTCGTCGCCGGGCCGGCGGGACGGCTGGTGTTGACGCCACTCGATGCCACCGAAACATTTTGCGCTGTTTGCGCCGTCAGGACCGGCGCGGGCGGGGAAGTGGCGTTGCCCGGTGACGGCGGATTGGTTCTGGCCGCCGCCAACTGGCTGGTGTAATACGCGCGCCATTTGTTCACCTCGTCCTGCAATTGCCGGTTTTGCTCGGCCAGGTTTTCCAACTGTTGTTGTGCGGCGGGCGCGCTCGGCAACGGCAGCACGTCCGCTGCCAGTTGTTGCTTGCAACGGTAAATCCGCTGCCGGATGACTTCGGCGTTGTCGGCGTTCGGATACAACTTTAAATACTGCCCGTAATGATAAATGGCCGCAGCCGGGTCGGGCACCTTCTCGTCATAAAGCCAGCCGAGTTCAAAATGCGCTGCCGCCGAGTGCGGGTTGGCCTCCAGCGATTGTGCGAACGCCTCGATCGCGCCCTGATAATCCATCGCGTTCACGCGCCCCTTGCCGAGCACAAAATGCGGCTCCTTTTCCTCGTCCACCTGGCTCTGGTCCGATGACGAGCAGCCATTCAGCGCGACTCCGGCGGCCAGGACGCCCACGCCGAGCACAAAACGAATCCAGGACAACATGCGGCGAACGTACTCAAATCGCGCGGCGCGTGCAATCGCGCGCTGCGACGGGCAAAATCCCGCGCGGCGCGGCCGGCCAAAAGCGGCTTGAGATTTGGCGGCGCCGGACGCAGGTTGTTGCCGGATGCGCGCGTGGCGGAACGGCAGACGCGCCGGACTTAGGATCCGGTCCCGCAAGGGGTGGAGGTTCAACTCCTCTCGCGCGCACCAGAACGCCGCAGCCCGGTTATGGAAGACGCACAATCAAGTTTCCTGCCGGCTAATTCCCTTCCATTAATCGTTTCCCGGTTAATTGAAGTGAACACTGAATCCACCGTCAACTGCGGACACCAAAGGAATTAAGACGAACAGGGTCGGGGAAGAGCAGATTATGCTTGAGCAACTGCAAGTGATTTGCAATTGATCGTCAACATTGAAAAAACAGGTTCATCCTCATTCGTCGCGGCGGCAGGCAATGTCCGCTTTGACCGGACGGTTGCGCCGACAGTCGCGCAAAATCACCAGTCCGCGCCAGGCGATTTTGGAAATTCTGCGCAAACACCCGCACCCGCTGATGAGCAAGGAGATTTTCGCCATCATGCCCAAGGGTCAATGCAATTTGGCAACGATTTATCGCACGTTGCACCTGCTCGAAAAAATGGAGATTGTCAAGCGGTTCGATTTCGGGGACGGCGCGGCGCGGTTTGAACTGGTCGGCGAGGGTGACGACGGTCATCATCATCATCTGGTTTGCACCCGGTGTGCGGCGGTGGTGGAAATCGAAGAATGTTTCCTGCGGGAAATGGAATCGCGCCTTGCCGCCGCCAACCGTTTTATCGCCGTGACCCACAAACTGGAGTTTTTCGGGATCTGTTCCCGTTGCCAAAAGCGCCCCGGTTAGTCCACACCTGCAAAAGACAAAAATAAGGCTTGTGCGCGGTCCGGTCTTGCGATTTAATTGCGAATGATTTGCAATTATAAATGAGCGCAAATGTCACTTCCATTCTGGTCCAGATTTTTCTGGCGTTCGCCATCGCCGTGGCCGGCGGGGCGTTGAGCGCGACGTTCGCGCGGACCCACAAACAGCTTTGCGCCTTCATCAGCCTCGGCGCGGGCACGCTCCTCGGCGTCGCCCTGTGCGGCATTGCGCCGGAATGTTGGGAGGAGTTGAAGTGGTGGTTTTTGCCGGCGGCGGCTTCGGGTTATGCCCTCTTCGCCATCGTCACCAAATACGTTTATCACGTTTGTCCGGCGTGCGCCGCGAGCCACTTTGACGAGGCCACGACGCACCGGCTGGCCGAGTTCGCCACGGCGATGATGATTGCGTTGGCGATTCACTGCACGGTGGACGGCCTGGCGCTGGCGGCCGGACTGGAAGAAAGCAGCGAAGCGATCAGACTGTCCATTGTGTTCGCCATTTGTGTCCACAAATTTCCCGAAGGCCTGGCTTTGGGTGCGCTGCTGCTGGGCGGCGGAGTTCAGCGCGTCAAAATGCTATGGCTGGTGGCGGCGGTGGAAGCCATGACCATCGTCGGCGGTTTGCTCGGCTGGTCAGTCCTGCAGAACGTCCCCCATTCCGCGCTGGAGCTGACGCTGGCAATCATGCTTGCCAATGCCTGCGGCGGATTTTTGTATCTGGCGATTCACGCGGTGCTGGGGGAAATCTTCAAGCATCACAAGGCACTCGTGTTGGGATTCTTCGCCACGGGATTTGGCTTGATTGCCGGCTTGATACTTTATTTCCACATTTCCGTTTGAAAGCCCGAATGCAAAGGACCAAGCGCCATTTCAACCGGTTCGGCAAGACAGTAGTCGCCGGCTTGCTGGTCGGAATGGTTTTCTGGCTCGATGCGATGGCGGCGTGCCCCGCGCTGCACGAAATGATTCACCACGACGCGGCCGATTACAACCATCAGTGCGCGGTCAAGATGTTCGCGCACGGAAAAATCGAACCGGCAACGTGCAAAATTCCCGTTGTTCCGCCATCGGCTTTGGTTGAAACAACCCCGCACATTGCAGTTTTCGTTCTCAGCACGGTCATTAAGAATCTTCCCCAAGGCCGCGCTCCTCCTGCGGTTTCTTCCTTCCAAGCCTAGGCCGGTTGGTTTTTACCGACCGGATTTTCGTTGGTGATTCGTTGGGCAGGCGCGCACGCCCGGTGCGTGGCGCTTGAAAGTTGGAGAAGAAATATGAAACTGAAAACTATTTTAGGGCTGTCTTCCGCCCTTTGCTTGTGCGTAACCGTCGCTCAAGCGCAGGAGACAAATGCAGTGGAGCAGTTGAAACAACAACTGCGGCAGATGCAGGAAAATTTTGAGAAAACTCAAAATGAACAACGCCAGCAAATTGAGGCGCTGACGAAAAAATTAGATGGATTGACGAGTCAACGGCAGGCGGCGGCGATTTCCGTTCCGCCTGTAGCCGTCACGACGAATCAATTCAACAAATTGAATGAAAAAGTGGATCAGGTCGTCGAGGCGCAGAAGAAAACGCTGATGAGCGAATTCAATCCGGCCATCGGCCTTGTGGGCGAAACGATTTTTTCGTATCGCAGCAAAGGCTCGGACCTGACCGGCAGCGACCGTCCGGGTGGATTCGACGTGTGGCAGCGTTCGCTGGAAATGGTTGCCTCCGCATCCGTGGATCCGTTTGCAAAAGGCTACGCGGTCATCAACGCCTCCGCTGATTCGGCCACCAGCGAAGCGACGCTGGCGGTCGAGGAAGCGGCATTGCAAACGACCTCGCTGCCGGGAAATCTGGAATTGAAAGCCGGCAGATTTTTCGCCGAATTCGGGCGGCTGGCTTACATTCACGATCACGAATTGCCGTTCGTGAATCGTCCGCTCGCGCTCGACGAATATATCGGCGGCGAATCGCAATCGGACGGTGTGCAATTGAACTGGCTGGCGCCGATTCCGCATTACGTCAGCGTGACCGCGGGCGTTGGCGACCATTTCGGCGGCGACAGTCCGAATCCCGACCATCCCGGAACTTTTCGCGCGTTCGACGGATTGAATTTCTGGGGACGGCTCTCCACCTATTTCGATTTGACGCCGAATTGGCAGCTTGAATCAGGCGTCTCGGGCCTCATCAACCCCAAAACCGAAGACCGCGGCGGCGCGCTGTTGCAACCCAACGGCATCAGCACGTTGACTGAAAAAGAGCGCCGGCTGGCGGGTTTTGACGTGAAGCTGAGTTACGTCCCACTCCAGAACAATCAGTTCCGCAGTTTCACCTGGGGCACGGAGGTGCTTTACAGCGACAATCGTTATCTCTCCGACCCCGATGGTGTCCCTGGCAGCGCTGACGAGTTCGATGAAAATGTCGGCTCGCTCGGCCTGTATTCCTACGTGGCCTGCAAATGGAGCCGGCAATGGAGCGCGGGATTCCTGCTTGATTATGTGCAAAACACGCAAAATCACAGCGACGTGACGATGGATTTTTCACCGTTCATCACGTACGCGTTGAGCCACTGGAATCAACTGCGGCTGCAATACACCCATACTGACCACAACGCCGTGTCCGGTCTGCACCCGGACGACGCCATCTACCTGCAATGGGCGTGGATCATCGGCGCACACTCACACGGCTGGCAACAACGTTAAACTTGAAAGGAGAAATTGTTTTATGAAATTGAAATTATTGTTCGTTACCATCATCGCGCTGCTTTGCGCGGCGCAAGTTCAAGCGGCAAAAATTCGCGTCGTCACTACGCTCACCGACCTCGCCGACTTCACGCGGCAAGTCGGCGGCGATCACGTCGAAGTCTTCAGCCTCGCGACCGGCATCGAAGACACGCACGGCGTGCCGATGAAGCCGAGCTTCGTCCCGAGACTGAATCGCGCCGACCTGGTGGTGAACGTCGGGTTCGGTTGCGAACACGCGTTCCTGCCCGCGCTGCTCGAAGCGAGCAAAAACCCGCGCATCCAGGATGGCCATCCCGGCTATGTGGATTGTTCGATCGGCATCACGCCGTTGGAAGTGCCGCTCTCAACCGACCATTCCCAGGGTGACGTGCATCCTTACGGCAATCCGCATTACATGCTCGACCCGGTGCTGGCGAAAACTGCGGTGCAAAACATCTATAACGCCCTCGTCGCCACCGCGCCGGAATACGGAGCCGACTTCGCCCGCAACCGCGACGCCTACCTTGCCAAACTCGACGCGAAAATCGCCGAGTGGCAGCAGCTCGCCGCGCCGCTCAAAAGCGTGAAGTTCGTTTCGTATCACGAGCACTGGCCGTATTTCGCCGAGCGCTTCGGCATGGATTACCTCGGCACGATTGAACTCAAACCCGGCGTTGATCCGACGCCACGGCACATCGAAGACCTGGTCAATGAAATGAAAGCGCAACATGCGAAAATTGTGGTTCGCGAGCCGCAATTCCCGGAAAAAGTTCCGGCGCTTATCGCCAAAGAAACCGGCGCGACGCTCGTGAAACTGCCCATCATGCCCGGCGGCGTGGCGCACACGGACACCTACATCGAAATGATGGATTACATCATGCACACGCTGGTTGCGGCGGTGCAAAAATAGACATAGACTTGTCGAACACCGGCCTGCTGGCGCGTTCCTCCCGCGCGGCAGGCCCGCTGGTCGGCTCGAGCATGAACGAACCAATTATCAAGCTTGAAAAGCTGTCCATTGGCTATAACAACCAACCGGTGTTGTCAGATATTTCATTTTCCATTCCACGCGGCAGCTTCACGGCGATTCTCGGCGCGAATGGTTCGGGCAAATCCACTTTGCTGAAAACGTTGCTCGGACTTCTGCCGCCAGTTTCCGGAAAAAATACAAATCGCCGCGCCCGCCGTGTTCGGCTACGTGCCGCAGGCGACTGAATTTGATCCGCTCTTTCAGCTCACCGGATTTGAAGTCGCGCTCATGGGTGCTTACGGGCGCATTCGGGCCGGCCGTTTCGTTCCGCAAAATGAACGCGCGTTTGCGCGGGAATGTTTGCGTGCGGCCGGCGCGGAAGAATTTGCCCGCAAAAAATTCTCCGAATTTTCCGGCGGCCAGAAACAACGCGTCCTCATTGCTCGCGCGCTGGCGGCCAGACCCGACGTGCTGGTTCTCGACGAACCGACCGCCGGCGTGGACGCGGCCGCCACGCACGCATTGCTCGATTTCATTTCGCAAATCCACGCGGAACAGAAGCTCACGATTCTGCTCGTCACGCACGATTTGCCGCTCGTGCGCAAACACGCACAACAAGTCATCTGGCTGCATCAGGGCAGAATTCTGAATGGCTCGGCGGCAGAACTGTTGACACCCGAGCGCATGGCGGAAATCTTTGAAATGGAGGTCGGCTGATATGGAATCGCTCAAAGAAATCCTTTCGCCCGATTTTCTGTTGCGCAATTCGGTTTACACCAGCGTGCTCATCGGGTTCGCCTGCCCGCTCGTTGGCGTGTTTCTCGTGTTACGCCGGCTTGTGTTCCTCGGAGTCGCGCTGCCGCAAATTTCGTCCACGGGCGTCGCCGTCGCGCTGTCCGTTCCCATGTGGCTGGGCGCAACCCAACCCGAACATGCCGCGCAGAGCGAGCATCTTCTCGCGTTTGCCGGTTCAACCATCTTTTCACTTGCCGCCATTTTGATTCTCGCGTTTCTGGAACGGCGCGGACGCGGTCATCCCGAAGGACGGCTCGGTGCGGCGTATGTCGTCGCCGCCGCGTTGAGCATTCTGCTGCTGTCGAAAAACCGGTTTGCCGAGGTGGGCTGGCTGGATTTACTGAAAGGTGAAGTCATCACGGTCTCCAACGCCGATCTGGTGCTGACTGCCGCCACACTGGCCATCGTGCTGGCCGTGCTGGGACTGTTTCAAAAAGAAATTCTTTTGGTATCATTTGACCGCGCGATGGCCGTGACGCTTGGCAAAAAAGTTTTGTTCTGGGACGTGCTGCTTTATCTGCTCATCGGCCTGACCGTTTCGATGGCCGTGTTGAGCGTCGGCCCGCTGATTTCCTTCGGCTTCCTGTTGATTCCAGCGCTGACGGCTCATTTGTTCGCCAAAACCATGCGCCAATTTGCAACCCTTGCGTCGCTGATTGGCGGCGCGTCAGCCTTGGTGGGATTTTGGGCTGCCTACCAATGGGATTGCCCCATCGGCCCGTCCGACGTTGTAATTCTGGGGCTGTTTATGGGCTTGGATTTATCGTTCACAAACTCATCCGCCATAATTGAATTGATTGGGCATTCTCCATCAGTTGAAATCTGGAAATGAAGCGTCGGAACATTTTAATTCTGGCATTGGCGGTCGTTGCGGGTTTGCGCGCACCCGCCGTGGCTGCTAATAAATGCGGATGAATTTGACGTTTCGCGTCCGCTTTGCCACGCAGACCAGCCAGTCGCTCTGGCTGACGGGTGGCAAACCCTTGCCTGACCGGTTGCCGCTCCAATTTCTTGATTTGGAATCGTGGCAGATAAAAATTCCGCTGCCGGGCGGCGCGGAAAATACGCCGCTGAACTATTCCTACACTTTGCACGATTCCGGAGGCGCGCAAACAACCGACTGGGGCCGCGACCGCGTTTTGGTGCCAGGCGGTTTTGACTGTGAAGAACTGCTGGTCATTGATTCCTGGAACGACGCCGGATTTTTCGAGAACGCCTTTTACACCGCGCCGTTCAAAAAAGTCCTGCTCGCGGAAAATTTCACCGAAATTAAAACCGTGGCGCCCCCGAATCCCACGCATACCTTCCGCGTCAAATCGCCGCTGCTCGCCCAAGGCCAGACCGTTTGCCTGCTCGGTGAAGGCGCCACGCTCGGCCACTGGAACACGCAGTCGCCCATTCTGCTGGGACGCAGGCCAGACGAAGATTATTTCTCCGTCCAACTGGATTTGCGCGGCCAGACTTTTCCGTTCGCCTACAAATACGGCATTTTCGATGTCGCAAAAAAAACCTTCGTTCGTTACGAGGACGGTGCGAACCGGATTTTGAAAGACGAAATCGCTCCGGGAAAACACACCGTTGTCCACGACGGCTTTATGGTGCTGCCCCCGCAGTACTGGCGCGGCGCAGGCGTGGCCATCCCCGTTTTCAGTTTGCGCAGCGAAAACGGTTTTGGCGTCGGCGAATTTGCGGATTTGAAACTGCTCGCGGACTGGGGCAAAAAAGCCGGACTGAAACTCATCCAGCTCCTGCCCGTCAATGACACCAGCGCGACGCACTCCTGGCAAGATTCGTATCCGTACGCGGCAATTTCCGCGTTCGCGCTGCACCCGATTTATCTCAATCTCACCGCCGCCGCGAACGCCAGTAACCAAAAACTGCTCCAGACGCTCGAACCGGAACGCCAGCGGCTCAACGCGCTCGAAACCGTGGATTACGAAGCCGTGATGTCGGCCAAGCTTGGTTTTCTAAAAACGATTTTCCCGTCGCAGAAGGCGGCAACATTTCGCACCAGGGGATACAAGGATTTCTTTGCTGAAAACCAGCACTGGCTCGTGCCCTACGCCACGTTCTGTTTTTTGCGCGACCGATTCGGCACGCCGGATTTCAGCCGGTGGCCGGAACATAAAAAATTTGATGCCGAAAAAGTCGCCGCGCTGGTCAAGGGCAACGACGAAATCGCCTTCCACTTTTTTGTGCAGTACCATCTGCATTTCCAACTCAAGGGCGCGGCGGCGCAGGTGCATTCCGCCGGACTCGTTTTGAAGGGCGACATCGCCATCGGGGTCAATCGGCACGGTGCGGACGCGTGGCAGCAGCCGGAGCTGTTTCACATGGATATGCAGGCCGGCGCGCCACCGGATGCGTTCGCCGCGAAAGGCCAGAACTGGGGCTTCCCGACTTACAACTGGCCGCGCATGGCCGCCGACGGGTTCGCGTGGTGGAAGCAGCGGTTCGCGCAGATGGGAAATTACTTCGACGCGTTTCGCATTGACCACATTCTCGGATTTTTCCGCATCTGGAGCAGCCCGGCGCACGCGGTCGAAGGCATTCTCGGCCATTTCGTGCCGGCGATTCCGGTGGACCCGGCCGAGTTTGCCGCGCGCGGCATCGCTTTCGATTGCGACCGGTTCACGAAGCCGTTCATCACTGACGCCGTGTTGCGGGAAATTTTCGGAGACGAAAGCGAAGCCGTCCGCCGCAAATTTTTGACGGCGGACGCCGGCGGCTACTACTCGCTGAGACCCGAATTTGCCACGCAGCGGCAGGTGGAAAACTATTTTGCGAAACTGGAACCGGCCGAGCGGGACGCAAATATCAAAATCGGCTTGTTCGATTTGATCAGCAACGTGATTTTGCTGGAGGCGGAAGGGAAATTTCATTTCCGCTTTGCGATGGAGCAGACCTGGTCCTTCAAATACCTGCCGCCTGACACACAGGCTAAGTTGCGCGATTTGTATGTGGATTATTTTTTCCGGCGGCAGGACGATTTCTGGAAGCGCGAGGCCATGCAGAAGTTGCCGGCACTCAAGCGCGTGACGAACATGCTCATCTGCGGCGAAGACCTTGGCCTCGTGCCCGCGTGTGTGCCGGGGGTGATGAAGCAACTCGGGTTGTTGAGTCTGGAAATTCAACGCATGCCCAAGGACCTCCACCAGGAATTTTCTCACCCGGCGGAGGCGCCGTATTTGAGCGTCGTTACGCCGTCCACGCACGACATGAGCACGATTCGCGGCTGGTGGCGGGAAGACCGCGCGCTGACGCAGAAATTTTTCAGCCGCGAATTGGGTCTGCCCGGCGAAGCGCCGCCGGAGTGCGAACCCCAAATGGTCGAAGCGGTCGTGCGGCAGCACCTCGCGTCGCCGGCGATGTGGAGCATCTTCCAATTGCAGGATTGGCTGGGCATGGACGGCGAATTGCGCCGCACCGATGTCGCCGCCGAGCGCATCAACGTGCCGGCCATCCCGAACCACTACTGGCGCTACCGGCTGCACCTGACGCTGGAACAATTGCAACAGGAGGAGAAATTCAATTCACATCTGGCGCAATTGCTGCGCGAGAGCGGGCGTTGCGTTTCAAAATGAAAAAGCCCCGCTTCCGCGGGGCTTGATAAAATTCTGAAAGATTTTACTTCCGGCGGCGAATGAGGCGCATCGCCATGAGGCCGGACAATCCGAATAACGCCAGGGTGGATGGTTCCGGAACGGATACCGTGAACCATTCGCCCGGAGTGCTGCTGAAGTTGAACGCACCCGCCTGCGGCCCGGAGTAAGGCCCGCCACCGCCCACGTTGGCTGTTCCATTCGGCAGTCCCGGAAGGAACTGGTTCGAGAGATAGTTATCGGGATTGCCATTTATGTCTGCCAACACTTCCACCGAACTCGGGTTCCCCAGGAGCGAAAGCGGTATGGCCATTTCCCACCCGGTCGTGACGGTCAGCGCCCCGGGCGCAGTGTTGACTCCCGAGCCGGCGGGACTGGACTCATTCACAGCCAATTGTATGCCGTTGCCAGCCGGAGCACCCGAGATGGTCCCGCCAATATCTGGAATCCCCGAACCCGTGTAACCACCAGTGCCCAGAGTCAAGTCATAGGCATTGGGATACATGGTGCCAGCAAAAGTATTCACATTCACCGAGAATGTGGCGAGGAATCCGGGGCTGAAAACCGAGCCGTTCATATTTACCGTTCCACCGCTGGAAACATTAAAAGTATTCTGCCCCCCCGGCCGGCCGTCGGCGATAAAGACATCCAGGAAATTGCCGTCCGATGTGTTGCCAGCGAAAAAGAGATAAAGATTCCCGCTGCTGATACGACCGTAAGCGGCGTCCAACTGATTGCCGCCGGATGACGCCGGCCCTGAACCAAAACCGGTATCGGCGGTTTGTACTGCCAAGGGACTGCCGTAGAAGCCGGAGTCCAAGGTTCCGTTCAGGCTCTGAGCGTGCACATACGTGGCAAGCCCACCGACAACGGTTGCGGCGACCAAACTTCTGATGATGATTCTTGTTGTTTTCATAACGCTAATTTTAACCGATATTACAGATAATACAAATAAGGGCTTTGTTGCTCTGTTAGACTAGCAATCACGCGGCTAAAAGGCTACCGCATGTTTGTGCGGTATGGGCCGTAAACCCCCTTGGTTTTATTGGGGCAAATCGCATGTGGCAAAACCCGGCCGGATCGGTCGGAGCGCTCGTCAATCCGGGGTAGAACTGAAAACAAGGTCGTTCACTGACGACGACGAAATTTTTCCGGCGACGGCATCACTGCACGATCTCGATTTCGTAGAACTTTTGCGGTGCCGGGTTGGCGTCGTAGAAGGAGGTCGTCGTGCCTTGGCTGGGAATAATGCCGCTGATGGGTTGAAAGGGCTGGGCGAGATTGGTGGTGGCGAGGACCTGGTAATTCACCCCCGGCGTGCTGTTCCACAAAACCAGTTGGTTGTTGTCGCCGAGGCCCGAAATGATCAGCGGTCCTGGCACGATCACGATCCGGGTGTCGCTCAAATTTACGCCCGTGTTCCGGTTCGCATAGGCCACCAGCAACACATTGGTGCCGGTCACGGTGCCGGGCGAACTCAGGGTCCACTGGAAAAAGAGCGAGGCCAGACCCGGGCAGTTGGTGGCGCCGACACCCGCAAAGCTGAAACGGGATTTTGGTTGTACCACGCCGTTGACCGTCATGGTGAAAAGCGTGGGATCATTTGTATCCAGGTTCTGAGAAAAACAGGTCTGGACAAAGTATGATGCATTGCTGGTCAGTGTCACCAGGCTCCCGTCGGTCGCCGGGTAGGAAATTTCCAGGACTTGCCCGGGAGCGAACGTGTTCACGGTGCGAGTCAGTGTCGTGATCTCGTTGGTATAGATGCTGGTGGCGTAATCCCGCAGGCGCACGCTGATGGTGGCCGTGCCGCTGGCGGGCACGTTGGTGTAATTAAACCGGAACTCCTCCGGATCGTTCGGGTGCTGCAAATTCAGACTTTGGTTGGGCGTAACCCGGGTGGCGCCGACAAAAATGGGATTGCCGTTGGTGTCGTTGCCAATGCCGCTGGCCTGGCCGGTGTAAATGTCCCAGTTGTTGGTGAGGGTGTTCTGGATGTTGTATTGCACGCCGGTCACCGTGCTGTCGGCGCGGACGACCACCGTGTAGGAACTGCTGGAAATCGAGTCGCCGTCGTTTGATGGAAAGGCAATCAAGCCCGTGGGCGGCCCGCCGTCGTAATAAAAGGTTTGCAGGAAGGTATTATAGACCTGCGCCTGGTTGGCATAAACGTAGTTTTGGTTGGTGTAATTAATCACCGGCAGGAAAGTCCGGGCGCGGACAATATGAAAACCGGACGGCAAGCCGATGGTGGTACTGTTCGGGTTGAGATCGTTGTGCAGCCAGACCACGGCGGTCGCCGGATTGAAATTCGTGATGGCCGCCTGCGTCAGTCCGAACAGTTTGGAACCGGAAGGTTCGGCATAGGAAATGGACGGAATGCTTTGGCCGGCATAAACGCTGCCGCCGGAAAACAACCCGACTTTGTAACGTACCTGTGTGCCGTTGGGCTGGCCGGGAATCGTGCCTATCCACCAGTCGATATTGCTTTGGGCGTTGTCGTGGTTCACCCACTGCGCCTGCACCACCTGGGTCGTGCCCTCGCCGACGCCGAACGCGCCTTCCGGGTTCGAGCCGTCAGTGGTGTAATAAATGTAACAAGTATTGGACTGGAACTGGTAGCCGGCCTTCACCCAGATGTCCACGGACTGGCCCGCAGCCGGATTGGTCGGCGACATCTGGTTGGCCGGTTCAACGGGCACGTTGGCATTGGTCAAGACCGTCGCGGGCGCGGACGGATCGTGATAAACCCAGTTCGCCGTCTGGTTGGTGATGCCCGCGCCAAAGCTGGCGCCGGGAACGACCGTGTTCGCGCCGCCGACGGTGTAATAATAGGTTTCCGCGCCGAGCGAAACGATGTTGTTGCTGGCGACGTTTTGCGCGGCGAACTTCTCCGGCCCGTTGCGGAATTGAAACGCGGTCTGTTCGTAGCCAAGAAAACGGTCGTCAACATAACCGGGCTTGTTGTCACGCAAATCGGGACCGTTGGGGCCAACTCCGCCGCTCAACGGACCCAAACCCATCTGGCTGTTAAGATCCATGCCACCGTCCAGTTTGACCAGCGTGTTGGCGGTCGAAGCGTCGCTGCGAACGAGGATATCGAACAGCGCGTTGGTCACCACGGGTACGTCAATAGCGTAGGTGAGATTGGAGACGTTGCCTTCGTCGGGAGAGAGGACCGGTTTTCCGGTATAGGGATCAACGCTGCCGCGCATTTTGAAGGGGAAAGCCGGATCATAATTCGGGTCGCCATTAATGCCGTCCGTGCGATAGACCGTGAGATTCGGCACCTGAACGCCGCCCTGGCGGAAAGTGATGGCGTTGGCGGCCGTATTGGCGCGGCCTGGTTCCGGCCATTGTTCGCCGTACATCACCCAGCCTCCACTCGGCACTACCAACTCGATGGCGCCGCCACCCGCCGACGGGGTCGTGTTGACGTAAATCAGGCGATTAGCCGGGTTCGGGTCATTGGCGGTTGACTGGGCCGTGCTGAGACTGGTCGTTGCGCCATGCACCAGCAGCTGGTGGAACGCGCGATTGCCACCTGAGAGGTCGCCGGAACTGGACAGTTGTGTCAGGAGCGTGCCCGGCGGAAAACCGACGACCATTCCATAATACCGCGAATTTGAGACGTAAATGTCCGCGTTGGGAGAGCCGTCCGCCGTGTTGGTGATGACCAGGTAATAACCGTCGCTCGTCCGGCTGACGCCGTCGTCAAAGGCGATGTCGCCGGGATTGCCGAAGTTGTCATTCATGGCGTAAAACACCACGGTTGCGGCAGGATTGGTGTAAGCGTTCCCGTAAAGTGACGGCGGATCCACGTCACGGTAATCGTAGCGTTCGAAGGCGATAATGTTCTGGTCGCTCCAACGCGAGCGCGTGCCGCCGCGCGAAAGTTGATTGTGCGTGTACATCGTGTCCGGCATGGAATCGTCGCCGAACTCGCCGAGATAATTGGCATAGGAAACGATCGGCGTGCTGCCGTTGGTCAGGCTGGCCAAATTGTGATTGAACCCGTCCGAATAAACCATCGGCAGTCCTTCGTGCATGAAGAGATAAGAATTCTCCAGCGTTTCATCCGCGGGGCAGCAGGTGCCGCCGTCCTGCGTCTGCGGCATATTCACGGCCTGCGCCGCGCTGAAATTGCCGTTGGCGTCGCAATTGCCCCCCGGGGGGATGAAATCGCGGCCATCCATGCCATAAAGTCCCGGACTGCCCCCGTAATTGTTGATGGCGGAGTTGAACTGGCTGAAAAGCGGAAAGTTGCACAGGCGCATGCCCGAATTGAGATAGTCGTAAAAGTCATCACCCGCATCCAGCGCTGACGGCTCGTATTCGCCGAAGAGCATGGCATCGTTGCGCGGCGCCTCGGTGTCGAACGTGCTGTTCCGGTTGCCGTCCGTCTCGAGGTAGCCGTTGCCGAGGTCGTTGCTGCCAAAGCCGTGGACGTAATCGTACATTGCTTGAATGGCGCCGGTGTAACCGCTGAAAGACGGGTCGTCGGTCTGGCCGGTTTCCACGCCAAAAAATGTCACCGGCACGTGCTTCACCGCGTCCAGCCGGAAGCCATCGCATTTGGTCATGTACAGCGTCCAGGCCACCGCGCGGTCGAGATAATCCTGCACATATTCGGGAACCGGCTGGCCGTTGCCGTCGAAGGGATGCCAGTTGCCGCCGACGGTTGGCAAATTGGTGTCCATGTATAAGTCCGGCCGGCCCGGGAACCGGATAAAGTCCGGCTTGAGAATTGTGTTGCCGACGCTCTCGCCAAAATTCAAATTGGTGACACCCGGTTCCTGCGCCAAATCGCACAGACCCAACAATGGCTGGTCCTCCACCACCGACGTCGTACACCAATAGGGATCGCCAACCGAAGGCCAGTTCTTATATCCACCCGAGACGACTTGCAGATGAAAGTCCTGGGGAACCAGGCCGGGATAATAATTCGCCGGCGTGCCCGAACTGGGATAACCGGGCACCGTGCTCGCCCGGTGGTTCATGATGTTGTCGAAATAAACGCGGATGCCGAACCGATGCGCCGTCTGCACCATGGTGATCAATTGATCCTGGGTTCCATACATCGTGGCAATCGTCCCCTGCTGGTTGGTGCTGCCCAGATCGAACGGATCAAACTGGTCATAGCCGACCGAGTAGGAGCCGCTGTTGCCCTTGGCCGGGTTCGGCAGCCACAGGCTGTCATAGCCTGCCTCGGCAATCTCCGGCATCTTCTGGGTTATCTCCGGCCAGGTGAGCTGGAACAACTCCAGCATCGCCTCGCCGCGGACCGGGCGGACGCCGGCCACCAGCAACCACAGAAACAAGAGACCACGGAAAACTATTCGCCCCGGAAGGCGGAAGGTGGCGGGCGATGTCAATTTCACAACGGGAATGTCAATTGGTTTGGCGTCAATTTGGAATTCCAATTCATTACGGCCATTGTCAAATCCGGCAACGGCGACCGGGACAGGAACTGGAATACACGGCACAATATCAACTAATTGCAAAAAGATGCCATCGCATTTTTGTGCGGTAGGAATCGCAGGAAACTGAAGTATGTTGCCTGCCGACGAACCTTTACCTGTGCGCGGCGGCTTATGTCACGACCAATGGCGGCCCGCTCGTTGCGGAATGGCCCGCCGGCAGCGGACCGAACATCGGCGCCAACGGATTTCTGGTCATCCCCGTGGTCGCCCTGCGCGATTCGCTGGGCAACGGCACATTCGATTTGCTGGACCCGGCGCGCGGGTTCAGGCTGTTAAGCGCACAGATGTTGCCGGCGGGCGTCGCTTTGAGCTGGGCTTCCATGCCGGGGTATGGCTATCAAGTTGTCTCTGCCAACGCATTAAGCAGCGGCTGGGGCGACCTGCCCGGCGCGACGAATTTTGCCGGGCCGCTGCAACTCATCCTGAGTTACACCGATGCGCCGCCAGTGGGAATCACCCAGCGGTATTATCGGGTGAAGCTGCTGCCCTGAAGAACAAGCCGGGCGGAGCCGCCCGTATGGTTAAGTTTCACCAGCAAGAACGGCGCGGTGTATTCGACTCTCCGGCGCAACGCGGAAATTGACGCCACCATCTCTCCGGCGCACACTCGCCGCATGGCAAAGAAAGCAGCCGCGAAATCTTCCGGTGGGGCGAGCGTCCCCGCGAGCCGCTTAAAATCCTCCGCCCTCGTGGATACCCGCGTCATTTATTGCGGCGACAACCTTGACCAGCTTAATAAACTGTCTGACACGCTCGACCAGATTTTCGGCGAAAATAATTTTCAACTGTCCAGTTTTCTGCCATCTTAACCACCGAAATGGTCACCAACCTTTTCAACGAGCGAATTCAGGTTGCGGAAACGTTTTCCGACGATGAACGGCTCGTTTTGATCTGCGACGATGCTTTGGAATGTGCCAAAGCCCTGCCGACAGATTTCTTTTCTCTCATCGTCACTTCACCGCCCTATAATTTGGGGAAGGAATACGAGCAACGTTCTTCTTTGCGGAATTATCTCGCCCAACAAAAGCCACTGATCCACGAGTTGAAACGCGCTCTCAAGCACGGCGGCAGCCTTTGCTGGGAGGTCGGCAATTATGTCGAGGACGGTGAAGTTTTTCCGCTCGACGTTTATTACTACGACCTGTTCAAAAGCGAGGGATTGAAGCTTTGCAACCGAATCATCTGGCATTTTGAGCACGGCTTGCATTGCAGCCTCCGCTTTTCCGGGCGTTACGAAACGCTTTTGTGGTTCAGCAAATCGGACGATTACGTTTTCCACCTCGACCCGGTGCGCGTCCCGGCAAAATATCCTGGCAAGCTCCATTTCAAAGGCGAGAAGCGCGGCCAGCCTTCTGGCAATCCGCTCGGCAAGAATCCGTCCAGTTTCGCGCTGAACTGAATTTTTATGGCGAATCAACTCAAGCCAATACTGCTTGCGGAGTTGAAAAAACGCTATGGTTCCCTGCGGAAACTTGACGCAACACAATCTCTTTATGAAATTGGCGAAGGAGCAGCCCGTGTTTACATTCGATATTCAAAGCTTCATGGAAGAAACCAGGGGTTTTACGGTTTACGCAAAGACGACCTTCAAAAACTTGAGGGATTGCCTTCGGTAATCTCCGCAATCCTTTGGCTCACGGCCACGAACGTTCAAATCAATCAGAGGATGAGCGAAAGAAATTTTTGCTGGACGAATCCAGAATTGCCGGAATTATCAATCTTCTGTTGCTTAAACTTTTCGGCTATTCTGGGAAAATGAGCATTTCGGTATTTGAAGATAAATATCGGCAAGTTTGAGTCACGTCCGCCCTCAACCCGGCCATCTTCCATCCGCCTTCGCTACGCTGCGGCACGACAAGCGGGAGAAGGAGAATTGTCTGCCGTCCCCTTGAAAATCCGCGCGCCGGGTTTTGCCGGACACTCATAGCACCGACGCATTGCCGGTGGGTGCTTCTACTGCTTGAAGTTGCTGCCTTGAAGCACAATCCGGCTGGAACCGCCGATATGGGTGAATTTAATTTGGGCGAACTGGCCGTCGTAAAACCAACCACGCGCCGCCTGCGCGAAATCGGTCCCGTTCTTGAATTGAGTCAGCGACGCGCCGTCGCATTCCACGCGCACCGGTTGGGCGGAAAAGATTTTCATCATCACCGACCTCGGCCTAGACAACAGCAACAACGTGGTCACCGCGCTCCTGGTCTGGCATTGCAGACGGGTTCCGTCATAAACCGTGAAACTGGAATTGGTCGCCGGATAAATGAGGAATTGCAGCGAGCCGTCCCAGGTCATGAGGTTTGAATTTCCGACATACGCAGCGTTGCAAAGCGAAAGCACATTCGTCGAAATCATTGGAATGATTGCTCCTTCGCGCACGAACAGCGGCATCCGGGTCTGGTCTGGACTCGACCAGATGATGTTTCGGCCGCCGGCGAATTTTTGCTGCGTGAAAAAGTCATACCAGTTGCCCGCCGGCAGGTAAATCGTCCGCGTCGTTGCGAGGTTCGTGACGATTACAGCAGCCAGCAGGTCGTCTCCCAAAAGGAAGGTGTGCTGGAGGTCGTAAGTGTTGGTGTCGGCCTGATCCATCAAAACCAGCGGACGCAAAATCGGCAGGCCGCTCGTGCTGCATTGTTGCGCACAGGTATAAAGATACGGGAAGAGAGCGGTGTGCAGTTGCGCGTAAAACCGGTAGTTCGCCGTGCCCTCGTCACCGAAGCTCCAGGGATATTGCCGGTTGAGGTTGACCTGCCGGTGCATTTCCATGATGGGCGACAACGCGCCGAATTGCGTCCAACGTTCGAATAAGTTCGTCGGTGTCGAACTCCAGATGGAGCGACTGTCCAAATAACCGCAGATGTCGCTGCCCCAAATCGCAAAACCGCTCATCGCCGCCGATTGACCGGCGACCACCACGCCGGCCAGGCCGTTTTTGCCGAAGTTCGGCTGATTATCGCCCGCCCAACTGGCGGGAAATGCCTGGGAGCCGGTGAATCCGCTGCGCGCCCACAAAATCCCGTTCGTGCCGAGCACGCTCCAAACCGCCTTTTCATACGCCGGCGCAAAACCGTTCCGCATCTCCATGCCGGTGCGTCCGTCATAATAAACTGCGTTTGTCGGAATGTATGAGTTGCCGTCCGCGCTGCCGCTTTCGCCGTCATCGGTCTTGAAACCGCCGATGACGCCGCCGCTTTGCGCGACGAGATTACTCAGTTGCGCCGCCAGCCACTGGCGCGCGTTCGGGTTCGTGAAATCCACTGGACTGCCTGCGCCTTTCCACCAATGTGCGACGAGCGGCGGGCCGCCGACGGAGGCGCGCACGAAGTAATTGTTTGCCGCGGCTTCCGCGTAATTTGACGATTGCCCCAGGTTTTGTCCTGCCACTTCGCCGTGACCTGTCGAATCGGTGTTGATAAACGGCGTCATCCAGCAGACAACCTTGAAACCGTTCGTGCGCAGAAACGTCATCATGTCGCGGGGAGAATTGAAGCCGGCGTAATTTGTCCCTTCGTAAGCCCCGCCCGCGCCGAACTGCGTCATGTTCCATGTGAAGTCGTTGTAGCCCACCTCCCACGGCGAATCGAAGACGAACACGGAGCCCGGAATGCCGAGCGCACGGTATTTCGTAATGGCATAACGCACTTCGCCGCCGGTGCGCCAGATGTCCGACGACAGCCACGGCGCAAACGCCCATGGCGGTGGAGTCGGCGGCCGGCCGGTATAGGCGGTGTAACGCGTCAGGACCTCCGTGAGTTTCGGCCCATACACGACATTGAATTTCAACGACGGGAACAAATTTTCGACGACGAAGCGGTCGGGATCCGTGGCCCGCAGGTCGAACCAGCTTTCCGCGGACGAATCCAAATGAAATCCGTAGCCGCGCGTGCTGATGAACCACGGCGCGACTTTGTAAGAGCTGTCCTGCTTGTCGCCGGCTTTGTCAAAGGTCAGGATGTGAACCCGTTTTCCAGCTTGATCGAACTGGTTGAATTTTTCACCCAAACCGTAGAAATGTTCGCCCGCGTCCGAGGC
>DATNHI010000227.1:0-4178 GCA_035605035.1 Verrucomicrobiia bacterium | reverse complement strand
CAAATGGCGACCTTGCGTCCGGCCTTGAGCAGCCGGCCGATGTAGGCGTTGGCCGCGTGATGCGGCAGGCCGCACATGGGCACGCCGTTGCGGGCCGTGAGCGCCAGATTGAGCAGTTGCGCGCCGGTCTGCGCATCTTCGAAAAACATCTCGTAAAAATCGCCGAGCCGGAACAGGAGCAGCGCGTCCCCGGGCAGTTCGCTTTTGATGCGGCGATACTGCGTCATCATGGGCGTTAATTGGGTTTCGGCGGCCGTCGGCGGGGAAACTAAACTCGAATGCCAACCGCGTCGAAGAATTTTTGCACTGGCCACAACGTAAAACCTGATGACAATAGCTGGCTACATTTTGGCAAAACGCGACTGGCTGTGGCTGTCGATCGGGATTACTCTCGCGCAATGACCATTCCAACCCGCTTTTGTCGCGGCTTGCTTTCAACATGCTTCCTTTCGGTTTTGGTTCTGGGCTTTGGTGGTGCTGCCTTTGCCGCCGAACCGGAACCGGTGGCGCAACTCGTCCCGGCATACAATGCGCCCACCGGCCAGCCCATCAATTCCGGTGACAACGCCTGGGTGCTCGCCAGCGCGGCGCTGGTGTTGATGATGACGGCGCCGGGCCTGATACTGTTTTACGGCGGGCTGGTGCGCAGCAAGAACGTCCTCTCCACGATGATGCACAGTCTGATTCTCATGGCGGTGGTGTCCACGATGTGGATGGTGTTCGGTTACAGCATGGCGTTCGGCGAAGGCAACGCGGTTTTCGGCTACCCGCTCAAACATTTGTTCCTGCACGGCATTGGCACAGCGCCGGACCCGGATTACGCGGGCACCATACCGAACCAGACGTTCATGCTCTTCCAGATGATGTTCGCCATCATCACGCCGGCGCTGATCAGCGGCGCGATCGCGGAACGCATCCGGTTCAAGGCGTATCTGCTCTTCATCGTGCTGTGGATGACGGTGGTTTATTTTCCGCTCTGCCACATGATGTGGGGCAAAGGCGGTTTGTTCAACTGGGCGCTGGGCGGAAGAATTCCCGCGCTCGATTTCGCGGGTGGTACGGTGGTGCACATCAGTTCGGGGGTGTCCGCGCTGGTCTGCGCGCTGGTGCTGGGCAGACGTGATGGCTACCCGCAGGAACCGATGATGCCACACAACGTGGTATATTCGCTCATCGGGGCCGGGTTGTTGTGGGTGGGCTGGTTCGGTTTCAACGCCGGCAGCGCGTTGAGCGCGGGTGGACTCGCCACCAGCGCGTTCGCGGCCACGCATTTTTCGGCGGCCGCAGCGGCCTTGAGTTGGACCACGACTGAATGGTGGCTCAAAGGCAAACCCAGCGTGCTCGGCGCCGCCTCCGGCATGGTCGCCGGGCTGGCGACCATCACACCGGCATCTGGTTTCGTGTCCATCCCTTCGGCGTTTTGCATCGGGCTGGTGGCGGGCGTGGTCTGCTATCTCGCCGTCACGAAACTCAAGGCGCGGTTCGGCTACGATGATTCGCTGGACGTGTTCGGCGTGCATGGTGTGGGTAGCACGACCGGCATGTTGATGCTCGGCTTTCTCGCCAGCCAAACGGTGAACCCGGCCCTCGTGGCCACATTCAAAGTCAATGGCGTGACCACAGCCATCGCGGGCGGCGCGCACCAGTTTTTCAATCAGCTCCAGGCCGTTCTGGTCACGGTGGCGCTGGCAGCCATCGCCACCTGGGTTTTGTTGAAGCTGGTTGACCGGTTTATCGGTTTGCGCGTTGACCAGGAAGATGAGAGTGTGGGTCTGGACCTTTCGCAACACGGCGAGCGCGCTTACAACGAATAGACGGGAGACGACGTATGAAAAAAATCGAAGCCATCATCAAGCCATTCAAATTGAATGACGTCAAGGAAGCCCTCAACGGCATTGGTATCCTCGGCATGACCGTCATGGAAGTCAAAGGATTCGGCCGCCAGAAGGGGCACACCGAAATCTATCGCGGCAGCGAATACACCGTGGATTTTCTGCCCAAGATCAAAATCGAAACCGTCCTGCCGGAATCATTGGTGGAGTCCGCCGTCGAAGCCATCCTCAAGGCCGCCAAGACCGGCAAGATTGGCGACGGCAAGGTGTTTGTGTCCACGGTTGACGATGCCTGGCGCATCCGCACCAGCGAACAAGGCGACAGCGCGGTCTAGGCCGGGAACCGCTTGAATTGAAAGCGCCGTCGTTAAAGCGGCGTAAATCCGAAGCTTACCAATTCGAGCTTCGGATTTTTTTTGCGTTTCAGTCCTCGGATTTCGAATTTGTAGCGCGCACCTCGCCGAAAAATCATCAATAATTCTGCTTTGACACTCCGGCGCAAAGGATTACAACAGCCGGTGCAAGGGACGTAAAACGACCGGAAATCGTAAAAAAGATAATTCTCTGCAAACGGAGGCTGACATGACTGACACCATTTCCTTCAAACTCAACGGCAAACCCACGCGCTTGCAGGTGGATGGCGACCGCACGTTGCTCTGGGTGTTGCGAACGGACCTGGGACTGACCGGCCCCAAGTATGGCTGTGGCGAAGGGCATTGCGGCTGTTGCACGGTGCTGGTGAACAACGTGGCGTATCGCTCCTGCCTGATGCCCGCCAGTTCGGTCAAGGACAAGGAAGTGATGACCATCGAAGGGTTGGAACAGGATGGGAAACTCCATCCGGTGCAAAAGGCATTCATGGCCCACGACGCGTTGCAATGTGGCTTCTGCATTCCAGGGCAGGTGCTTAACGCCGTCAGTTTGCTGAACAAGAATCCGCAACCGACGCGGGAACAGATCGTCCAAGGCATGAACAACAATTTCTGCCGTTGCGGCGCGCACACGCGCATCATTGACGCCATCCAATCCGCCGCCGCAGAGATGAAAGGAACCTGAATGAACACGAACGATTTTCTAGCGGCCAATTTCCGCGACATCCACAGCTACGAGGATTTCTTCACCAGCAGCCGGCGGGATTTTCTCAAGCGCGTCGGTGGCGGCATCTTCATTTTCATGGCCATCAACGAGGCGCTGCTCGGCCAGGAGGAAGCGGCGCGGCCGCGTGGCGGGCGCCCCGGCTTGCCCTCCGACTTCAACGCTTTTTTGCGCATCGGTGAGGATGGGCGCGTGACCTGCTTCACCGGCAAAATCGAAATGGGCCAGGGCCCCATCACGTCGCTGCCGCAAATGGTGGCGGAGGAATTGGACACGCCGCTCGACACCGTGGACATCGTGATGGGCGACACCGACCAATGCCCGTGGGACATGGGCACGTTCGGCTCGATGACGACACGGATGTTTGGCCCTCTGCTGCGCGCGGCGGCGGCGGAAGCCAGGGGTGTCTTGCTGGAACTCGCCGCCGAGCAACTCAAGGTTCCACAGAACCAACTCGTCGCCAGGGACGGTGTCATTTCTGACCAGCAGGATTCGAAGAACAAAATCAGTTACGGCCAGCTCGCGAAGGGACAAAAAATCACGAGGCATTTGCAGACCAAGCCGGCGTTGAAGGACCCGTCACAGTTCAAGATTGTCGGCAAACCCCTGACGCACCGGGACGGCGAAGCGAAAGTCACCGGCCAGGCGCATTACGCCGCGGACGTCCGCGTGCCCGGAATGCTCTACGCGAAAATTCTGCGTCCGCCGGCACACGGCGCGACGTTGAAAAGCGCGGACACGGCGCCGGCCAAGGCGGTGCCGGGCGCGCAGGTGATTCAGGAAGGCGATTTGATTGCCGTGCTGCATGAATTTCCGGATGTAGCCGAAGACGCGCTCGGCAAAGTCAAGGCTGAGTGGGACACGCCGCCGGCGACTTACGATGACAAGACGGTTTTTGACCATTTGCAAAGCGTCGCACCGCCGCCGCGAACCGTGGCGCACGGCGGCGATTTGGACGCCGGCAAAGAATCCGCGGCAAAGAATTTTGAGGCGACGTATCTCAACGCTTACGTTTCCCACTCGCCGATGGAACCGCATGCCGCCCTGTGCCAGATCGAAGGCGACAAGGCGACGGTATGGGCTTCGACGCAAAATCCGTTCGGTGCGCGCGGCCAGGTTGCTGCGGCGATTGGGTTTCCGGCGGAGCAAGTCCGCGTCATCACGCCGTTTGTCGGCGGCGGCTTCGGCGGCAAAACAAACAACCAGGAAGCGGTCGAAGCGGCGCGGCTCGCGAAGGCCGCCGGCAAGCCG
>DATNHI010000226.1:0-9893 GCA_035605035.1 Verrucomicrobiia bacterium | reverse complement strand
TGGCGCGGCGCGACACGCACGAGGTGTTCCGGCTGGTGGACTGGAATCTCCTCTTTTTCTTCGCCGGTCTTTTTGTTGTCGTGGAAGGACTCGCCAGCACCGGTTTGCCGGATCAAATTTACCAACGGCTGCACGGGTTGTTCGGCTCAAGCTCCGTCGCGCAGGCGTGGAACCTGGCATGGTTCTCGGTCGCCGGCTCGAATGTATTTTCCAACGTGCCGTTCGTGCTCGTGGCAGGCAAATGGATTCCCGGCTTTGCCAATCCCGAACTCATGTGGAAGGTCATGGCACTGGCCACCACCTTCGCCGGCAACCTCACCATCCTCGGCTCCGTGGCCAACATCATCGTCGTCGAATCCGCGCGGCACCACATCAAAATCGGTTTCTGGGACTATGCGAAAATCGGAATCCCCGTCACGATCCTCACCACGATCATCGCCGTGGCGATTTTATTGGTCATCGGTTGAGGGAAGCCGAGTTGCCCTTGTGGTCCGCCGGACGAATTGATACCGCGAGTCGGGGTGACTTGCACGTCGGCCACAAAATCGTTGATCCGGTAGCGTTATCTCCCCGCATAAATTCCTGGTGAGAATGTCGCGCCGCTGGAAGGAGGCCATAGGGCAGCAATTTCCCTGCCGATTTTCATTGAACTCGCGACAGGCGCGGGTGTAAACTCAGCCCATGAGTTCCGCGGACACGCTTCCGCTGATGTTGCTCGCGCTGCATGGTTTAGCGCTGGGTATGAGCATCGTTTTCCTTTCGTTGATCTACGCGCTGCATCGTCGCGCATATTATCTTGACCTCAAGCTTGCGTCCGACGGGAACCAGAATTCCATTTTGTTTTTCCCGCCTTTTCTCCAACGCCCGACCACTTGGCTGGCCATCCGCTCGGTGAATCCCAAAGCCGTTCAGTCCGCTTTGGGACCGAACCGCGCCACACTGGATTCATGGTCGGAAGGCATGACGGGTGGGCGCGACTTTTTCATCAGCCCGCAGGTGCATGGCTGGGTCATCGTCACCGGTCCGGGCCTGCCGAATCCCGGCGACGACGTGGACGCCTGTTTTCATTTTTTGCTCACGTTGAGCCGCCGGCTGGGGCACGTCCAGTTTTTCCACGCAAATGGTATCTTGCATCATCACGCGTGGGCGCGGCTGGACGAGGGCTGCGTGACGCGGGCGTACGCGTGGGCAGGCGAAACGGTCTGGAACCAGGGCGCCAAGACCCTGCCGGAGATTGAGCTGGGCATGAAATGTGTTGCCTATGGAGAAAATCCAGGGACAAACGAGAACGTGGAAACCAATGCCAAAAAAGTCCCGCTGCTGGCGGCGCGTTGGAGCCTGGATCCCGCCGAGATCAACAGCCGCCTGGTGAAGCACATCACCGGCATCCGCCGGTGAGCGGCCGGGTGGATTGACGGCCGACGCGGCGTGTGGCATAAACTGCGGGCGAAAGGGAAAGAAAGCCATGTCATTCAGCATTGAACTCGAACTCCAGAAGTTTCCGAAAGTCATCGCGTTGAAAGACGGCACGCAGGCGACGTTGCGGCCGTTGCGCCGCGACGACGAGAAGGATTTTCATCAATTGTTTCTCGGCATCCCCGAACCCGAGCGGATGTTCATCAAACATCGCGTGACGGAAATAGAAGCCATCCGCGACTGGTGCCGGAACATTGACTATGGCCGAAACCTGCCGCT
Organism: Verrucomicrobiia bacterium; assembly: GCA_035605035.1. Classification (GTDB taxonomy): domain Bacteria; phylum Verrucomicrobiota; class Verrucomicrobiia; order Limisphaerales; family UBA11358; genus UBA11358. Next base: position 8,198 of record DATNHI010000226.1, on the reverse strand, counting down.
GGTGGCGCTGGTGGGCGGCAAAATTGTCGGCGACGCGACCTTGCACCAGCAACTCGGCGGCTGGCGGCGGCACATCGGCCGGGTGAGCGTGCTGGTGCACCCGCAACACCGCGGGCGCGGGCTGGCGAGCGCGCTGGTTTCGGAAATCGTGGACATCGCCCGGCAGGTTGGTTTGGAAAAAGTCGAGGCGGAATTCATCGGCGAGCAGGCGGCGGCCATCAAGATGTTCGCCCTGCTCGGCTTCAGCCAGCTTTTGCGGCTGGAAAACTACGTCAAGGACATGCAGGCCGTCTCGCACGATTACATTTTGATGGGACTGGAACTGAAGACGGACGAGGAATACACGAGCGCGGGAGGATGAAAACAAAGGCCAAAGGCTGCAGGCTAAAGGCTAAACAGCGAATGTTCCCTTCCAACACTTTAGCATTCAGCCTTTAGCCCTTAGCCTGACGAAATGCCTCCCGAGGTTTGTCCCAACTGTGGCGCGGAAGTACCGCCGGATGCCAGGGCCTGCCCGGAATGCGGTTCGGATGAACAAACCGGCTGGTCGGAAAAGGCGCACGCCGACAATCTCGGGTTGCCGGACGAGGAATTTGATTACAAGGAGTTCGTCAAAGAGGAATTTGGCACGGGACGCGCCAAGCCGCATGGTATTCGCTGGTTCTGGTGGCTGATGGCGCTGCTTATACTGGTGACCCTCGTCTTTCTGTGGCTCCGTTGAATTCTTGAGCGACAAACAAAAAGCCCGCTCGAGGTGAGCGGGCTGGTGAAAATTTTCAGCCGTCTTACTTTTTCTCTGCCTTGGTTTCGGCTGGTTTGGATTCCGCCGGTTCGGCCCCGGTCGGTTTGGTTTCTTCGGCGGGCGCAGTTTCTTCCCCGGCGGGTGCGGGCGCAGTATAATCCACCCACTCCAGAATGGCGCGCTGCGCGGCGTCACCCTGGCGCTGTTCCATTTTGATGATACGCGTGTAGCCGCCGTTGCGTTCCTTGTACGCGGGCGCGATCTCCTCAAACAGAATGCGTATGACATCCTCCTGTTCGCGCCATTTGCGACGCTCTTCCTTGGTGAGTTGAAGCGTCGTGCCGCGCGTGTGCAAACGGGCGGCGGCAGTGCGGCGGGCCGAAATGGTGCCGCGCTTGCCGAGCGTGACAATCCGCTCGGCGACGGGACGCGCAGCTTTTGCCCGGCCGAGAGTCGTGGTCACGCGCTTGTGTTTAATGAGGCTGCAAACCAGGTTCGCCAGCATCGCGTTCCGATGCTCGGGACTGCGACCCAGTTTGGCCGTTCGCTTCAAATGTCGCATAAACTGGCCTTAATTGTTCTCCGGGGTTTCCTTCACCGGCACATCCAGCAGACCCGGCTCGAAGTTCATGCCGAGTGACAGGCCCAAAGCCTGGAGCTTCTCCTTGATTTCGTTCAGCGATTTCTTGCCGAAGTTGCGGTATTTCAGCATTTCCTGCTCGGTCTTCATCGCCAATTGGCCGACGGTGGTGATGTTCGCGTTGTTCAGGCAGTTGGCGGCACGGACGCTGAGTTCGATCTCGTTGACGCTCATGTTGAGGAGCTTCTTCATCTTCGTCTTTTCCTCGTCCTGCTTGTCCACGGCCTCCTCGAATTCGACCGCGTTCTTGTCGTAACCGACGAACACATCGAGGTGATGCTGCAAAATCGCCGAGGCCTGCGTGAGCGCGTCGTCGGGGGAAATGCGCCCGTCCGTCCAGATTTCCAGGATCAACCGGTCGTAGTCGGTGCGCTGGCCGACGCGCGCGGCCTCCACGGCGTAACGCACGCGCGTGACCGGCGAAAACAGCGAATCAATGGCGACCACGCCGATGGCCTGGCCGGGCTTTTTGTTTTCGTCGCTCGGGCAAAATCCGCGGCCGATTTTTACCGTCAATTCCATCTCGAACTTCTTTTTCTTGTCGAGCGTGCAGAGAGGCTGGTCCGGGTTGACCAGTTCGACGTTCTGGTTGAGCTGGATGTCGGCGGCGGTAACGGCGCCTTCTTTGTTGGCGGAAAGCAACAGTGTCTGCTCGTCGCGGGAATGCGCCTTGAACTTGATTCTTTTCAGGTTCAGCACAATGTCGGTCACGTCCTCGACCACGCCGTCAATGGTCGCAAATTCGTGCATCGCGCCGTCCACCTTCATCGAGGTGATGGCCGCGCCTTCGAGCGAGGACAGCAACACGCGGCGCAGCGAGTTGCCGACCGTATGGCCGTAGCCCGTTTCAAACGGCTCGGCGACGAATTTGGCGTAGGTATCGGTGGCGGTTGAGTCTTCCTTCGTCAACCGTTTGGGCATTTCGAATCGTCCTAAACGAACTGGCATACAGTTTTCCTTTCAACAATTTTAATCTGACTTTCCCGGTTCATTTATTCCCGCGCCGGGCAAAGTCCATATAATTGTTTTTTTTGTTTATTTTTTAGCGGGAATAAAATTCGACCACCGCCTGCTCATTGGCAATCGGCTGGATCTCGTCGCGCGTCGGAATCCGCACCACGGTGCCTTTGAACTCTTCCTTGTTCAGGGACAGCCAATCCGGCACCGCGCGGCTCGTTGCGATCTCCAGATTTTTCGTGGCCAACTGGCGCGACACGTTGGAATTTTTGGCGCTCACCGCGTCGTTCACCTTCAGGCCATAGGACGGGATGTTCACTTTGCGCCCGTTCACGGCGATGTGGCCGTGCGAAACCATCTGGCGCGCCGCGGCGCGCGTGTTCGCAAAGCCGAGGTGATAAACCACGTTGTCGAGGCGCGTTTCCAAAATCTGCAACATCTGTTCGCCGGTAACGCCGCGGCGTTTCAACGCCTTTTCATAGACGCCGCGGAACTGGCGTTCGAGCAGGCCGTAGTAATAACGCAGCTTCTGCTTTTCAATCAAACCCAGGCCGTAATCGGTGTGTTTGCGGCGGGATTTTGGACCGTGCACGCCGGGACCGTAGTTGCGGCGCTCAAGATATTTTGTCGGGCCAAAAATTGGCACGCCGAAACGGCGGCTGATGCGAACGCGGGGACCGGTGTAACGAGCCATTGTCTGGTTGAGGTTGAGGGTTGAGAGTCGGGAGAATTACACGCGGCGTTTCTTGCGCGGACGGCAGCCGTTGTGCGGGATCGGCGTCACGTCCTTGATTGTGGTGATTTCGAGTCCAATGGCCTGAAGGGCGCGGATGGCGGATTCCCGCCCGGAACCGGGGCCTTTGACACGGATTTCGACTTCCTTCATGCCGTGAGCCATCGCCTGGCGCGCGGCATCCTGGGCGACCTGTTGTGCGGCGTAGGCCGTGCTCTTGCGCGAGCCTTTGAACCCGACGCGGCCGGCGCTCGACCAGCCGATGAGATTTCCGTGCGCGTCGGTGATGCTGACCAGCGTGTTGTTGAACGTGGCCAGAATGTTTGCAACGCCGGAAACAATGTTTTTGGCGTGCTTGGCCTTGATGATTTTTTTGGCGGCAACGTCTTCGCCCAAAAGTTCGGCGGCGCTCGGCGCGGAACCGGCCGCCGCCACGCCTGCCGGCTTGGGCGCTTCCGCCGCCGGCGTTTCGGTCGCGACCGGGGTTTCACCGGGCGGCGCGGCCTTTTTCACGGGCTTCTCTTCCGCCGACTTCGCGGCAGCGGCTTTTCCACCCGGAGCAGTTTCTTTTGCCGCCGCTTTTTCCGCGGCGGGCTTTGCATCCTTTTTCGCAGGCGCCTTCTTTTTGGTCTCGTCGGCCATTTATTGGTTGAAAGTTGAAAGTTGAGAGTTGCGAGGCATTAATGAATTCCAGTCTTGGCGTTCGGGTTGCGCTGCACGCCGACGGTCTTGCGCGGACCTTTGCGCGTGCGGGCATTGGTTTGCGTGCGCTGGCCGCGCACCGGCAAACCGCGCATGTGGCGGATGCCCCGGTAACACTTGATGCCCTGCAGTCGCTTGAGGTTCATGCCAGTTTCGCGGCGCAAATCGCCTTCGATGACATATTTGCCTTCCTGAATCGCGTGGACGATCTGCGAAAGCTGCTGCTCGGTCAGGTCCTTGGCGCGGATGCTGGCATCTATGTTTGCGCGCTCCAGAATCTCCTTCGAGTTGGAGGGGCCGATGCCGTAGAGATAGCGCAGCGCGATGTCAATGCGCTTGTTCGGTGGAACTTCAACACCAATGATGCGTGCCATATTTTGGTAATCGTCAACCTTGCCGTTGTTTGTGCCGTTTGTTCGTGCAAATGACGCGGATGACACCGCGCCGGCGCACAATCTTGCAGTGCTCGCACAATTTTTTTACTGACGCGCGAACTTTCATATTCAAATTGCTTTTGGCTCTATCAAAATCCGCCCCGCCGACAAATCGTAGGGCGTCAATTGTAACTTCACCCGGTCGCCGGCTTTCAACCCGGCGAAATTTTTTTTGGCCCTCCCGGCCACGAACGCCGTCAACCGGTGTCCGTTGGCCAGCTCGGCGCGATACGTGCCGTTGGGCAGGACCTCAATCACGCGACCTTCAACCTGGAAGGCTTTGGCTCCGGGCATGTCAAAATCTCCGGTTCACCTTGGGTGATCAAAACCGTGTGCTCAAAATGAGCAGACAGTGAACCATCTTGCGTGACCACTGTCCAGCCGTCTTTCAATATTTTTACGGCGGCCTGACCCGCGTTCACCATCGGCTCTATCGCTAAAGTCATGCCTGCGCGCAGCTTTTGATTCATCCGGGCATCAACAAAATTCGGCACCTGCGGCTCTTCGTGCATCACGCGCCCGACGCCATGGCCGACGAATTCGCGCACGACGCTGAACCCATTGGCTTCGACATAATTTTGGATCGCGCGCGAAATGTCCGTGACATGATTTCCCGGTACCGCCGCTGCAATGCCTTCAAACAGCGCGTGTTCCGTCACGTCCATCAACCGCTGCGCCAGCACGCCGCAACCGCCCACCGCCACCGTGCGCGCCGTGTCACCGACAAAACCCTTGTAAAACACGCCCACGTCCACGCTCACGATATCGCCGAAACGCAACTCGCGGTTGCCCGCCAGTCCGTGCACGACCTCGTCATTCACCGACAGGCACGTATGGCACGGATATTTCCGGTAGCCCAAAAACGCGCTCTTCGCGCCGCTCGCCTTGATTTGCGCCTCCGCGAATTCGTCCACTTCGCGGGTCGTCAATCCGGGCTTGATGAACGCGGCGATGGCTTCCAACACCGCGCCGGCCAGGGCACAAGCCGGACGCATCAGTTCCAAGTCGCGTTCGCTTTTCAGAATGACGTCTTTCAAATTTCAATCGCAATCTAAATCCGGCCCCGCATCGCGGCGCCATCAGGACCGGAAAAATCAGAATCGCCCGCGCAACCGGCCCCGTTTCAAGAATCCATCATAATGGCGCATCATCAAGTGCGATTCGACCTGGCGCATGGTGTCCAGCAAAACGCCGACGGTGATCAGCATGCTGGTGCCGCCGAAAAACTGGGACACGTTTTGATCCACCTGCACATGTTTATACAAAATGATGGGGATGGTTGCGATGATCGTCAGGAAGATTGCACCGGCGAGCGTGATGCGGCTCATCGCCTTGTGCAGATAATCACTCGTGCCCTGGCCCGGGCGCACGCCGGGAATGTAACCGCCGTTTTTCTTCAAATCGTCGGCAATCTGGATTTCGTTGAACTGCGTCGCCACCCAGAAATACGAGAAGAACAAAATCATCAAGGCATAAACCGTCATATAGGAGAACGTGCCATAGTTGAATTGGAGCGCCAGGAAGTGGAAGAAATCATACGCCCACTTCACATGGTTCGCAATCGCTTCCAGAATTGTCTGGGGAAACATCAGGATGGATTGCGCGAAAATAATCGGCATGACGCCGGAATAATTCACGCGCAACGGCATGAACGATGTGCCGCCCGAATAGAGTTTGCGCCCGACGGCGCGCTGCGCATATTGCACGGGAATCTTCCGCTGCGCCTGCGTCACGGCAATGATGCCGCCAATCACAAAGACGAGCAGGAGCACCAGCATTATCCCCGTGCCCATGAAATGATAATTCGATTCCGTGCCGCCGGCGGGGAAGAACATGTCCTTGACTCCCTGCACGGCGTTCGGCAACCGCGCCACGATGCCAATGGTGATGACCAGCGACACGCCGTTGCCGACGCCGCGCTCGCTGATTTGCTCGCCCAGCCACATCAGCAGCATCGTACCGGTCGTCATGGCCAGCACAGCGATAAAAAGGTACAAAAACTGGTTGTCAATGAGCACCAGCCGGCTCTGAAATCCTTGAAAAATTTTCCCGGGATTTTCCCATCCGTTGGCAAAATACAAACCCTGCCCGAGGCAAATCGGCACCGTCAGATATCGGCCGTACTGGACGATTTTGGCCCGGCCGCCTTCCTCGCGCGCGAGTTTGCTGAGTTTCGGCCAGACCGCCGTGAGCAATTGGATGATGATGGTCGCGCTGATGTAAGGCATGATGCCCAGGGCGCCGATGGCGCACCGTTCGTATCCGCCGCCGGCGAACGTGTTATACATGCCCAGCAATCCGCCCTGGGCATTTTTGTTGAAGAAATCGGCCAGCGCCGTGCCGTTCAGACCGGGGATGGTGATGAACGTCATCAGCCGACACACCGCCAACAAGCCAAGCGTGAACAAGATCCGGGATTTCAGCTCCGGGATTTTGAAGCAGTTGGCAAACGTGTTGAAGATGTTGCGGAACATGCGTTAGACACCATCAGGCCCCGGTCGGCGCGGCAGGTTTGGCCGGCGCGGCAGGTTGGCGGCTGACGATCTCGCACGTGCCACCCTTGCCTTCAATCTTGGCGCGCGCCGAGGCGCTGAACGCGCTCGCGCTCACCACAAGCTTTTTGGACAATTCGCCTCCGCCGAGAATTTTCACGCCACTGGCGTGGCCATTGGCCAGGCCAGCCGAGCGCAAGGTGGCTTCATCCACCCGCGCGCCATTATCGAACCGTTCCAAATCACCGACGTTGACCGCGAGATAACGCGTGGCAAATCGCGCGTTGTTGAACCCGCGTTTGGGGATGCGGCGGATGAGCGGCATCTGGCCGCCTTCAAAACCAATGCGAATCGAGCTGCCGGACCGCGCGGTCTGGCCCTTGCCGCCGCGACCGCTCGTCTTGCCATGGCCGCTGGATTCACCCTGACCGAGCCGCTTGCGGCGATGCTTCGCCCCGGGACGTGGTTTCAAATCGTGTAATCGCATAACTTAGTCAGCAGTCAATCGTCAGCAGTTGGCGTCCATGGTGAGTTGCTACTGACCACTGACTACTGACTGCTGACAGGACTGATTTCATTCAAACTGGGGTCGGAGTTGCTTCCGGTGCTTTCGGGATCTCGACTTTCTTAATTTCCAGACCGCGGCCCTTGTAAATGTTCTCGCGCGTGCGCAGGCTCAACAGCGCCTTGAGCGTGGCTTTGACGACGTTCGCCGCATTTTTCGAACCGAGCGATTTGCTTAAAATGTCCTTCACGCCCGCCGATTCCAAAACCGCGCGGACGGTCTTGCCGGCGATGATGCCGGTGCCCGGCGATGCCGGACGGAGCAAAACCCGGGCGCCACCGAATTCGGAGATAACCTCGTGTGGGATCGTCGCGTCTCGCAACGACACGGAAACCATTTGATTGCGGGCCAGTTCGCCGCCACGCCGGATGGCATCGGCCACTTCGCCCGCCTTGCCCAACGCCACCCCCACGCGCCCTCTCTTGTCACCCACGACGACCAACGCGCTGAAATTGAAGCGGCGGCCGCCTTTGACCACCTTCGCGGAGCGGTTGATATAGACGACTTTTTCAGTCAGTTCCTCCGACGCGCCGCCTTCGAACGAGAGCTCGGGCGCTTCGGAAATGGACTTCGCGCGGCGGCCGCGTCCCCGCGGGCCGCGCGGCACTTCGCCTGCAATTTTTTCGATTTCGGCCACAGTATGCTTTCTGGTTTCAGGTTAAAATTTCAGTCCGGCCTCGCGCGCCGCCCCGGCCAGCGTCGCCAGCTTGCCGAGCACGGTCACCGGCTTGCCATCTTTACCCTTGCCCTTCGACCAATGATAACGCGCCCCGCCGCGATCAAAAACAACGGATTTGATGCCCTTGGCGAGGGCCGCCTCGGCCGCCAACTTGCCGATGACCTTCGCGCTGGCCACGTTGGCCGCGAACTGGTCGCGGTCCGGCGTGCTCTTGCTCGCTGTCGAAGCCGCCGCCAGCGTCGTGCCGGCGTTGT
>DATNHI010000225.1:0-8100 GCA_035605035.1 Verrucomicrobiia bacterium | reverse complement strand
CAGCTCGAACAGATTCGTATAGAACTGGCGGCCGTAATTGGCCACACCCGGCGGGATGGGAGGATTCGTACCGGGCGTGACGGTGCCGAATTTACTGAGGATCCAATTGCTCAAGTCCGGTGCTTCGTCATTCAAAAAAATGCCGCGATATTTCACGGACGGCGGGCCCTGCACGAATTTGCCCGGTTTCACAAACAGCGCACTTTGATGTGCCGGAGCGACGTCCGCCCAGAAATACCACGGCGACACCCCGATCTCCTCGGACAAATCGTAAATGCCGTAAATGGTTCCGCGCTTGTCGCTGCCGCAAATGACCAGTCCGCGCGCCACGCCGGGTAACGGGTTCGGCACGACCTGGATGAAAAAAGATTCCCATTGGCCGGCGATTTCCGAAACATCAATTTTCTTTTCGCGAATCAGTTGGTCAACGATTTGACTCGTCCCGAGGGTGCCGACAATGATCACATTTTCCCCGGGATCCTTCCCCTCGTGAGAGATTGCCGGAGAAAGACTCGTGACGCGGGCAATGTCGGTTTTCAAATCGTTGGCCGCGCGAATTACGCCCGCGAAGTCGCTTGAATCCACACAGATGGTCGCCGCCGCATCGCCCTGGACGATGGGAAAACTGCCCCGGCGCGGAACATCTTCGACGTATCTCTCCTGGCCGAGGGCGAAGCTGTTGCGAGGAACCGCCAACACCGAAACGAGCAGCAGCGGGAGGACTTTGGCCATCGTCGCGATCGGTGATTTCATAAAAGCATTTGGTTTTATTGTGGCATCCAGACCTGGAATTCACCGCTGCAGTGCAAAAAGGCCATGAGATACAACATGCCGTTGTAATAACGCCATTGGCCGGCCGGGACCGGCGTGTTCCACAGGGCTTCAACAAATTGTTTGGCGCGCGGGTGCGTGGCGGCGAGGCTGGCCACGGCGTTCATGGCCACCAATCCGGTCGAGTGGTCGTGGTCAAGCGGGTTGCCGTTCAGCGTGAACCGGTCGCTGTAATTGGTCATGCCTTTGGATTCGAAAAATGCCTGCAACCGGTCGCTCAATTCCCGTTCCCGGGAATCCTTGCCCCACCAGGCCCAATCCACCGACCAATTCATGGCCGTCCGCCATGAGTCGTATTGGAAATCAGCGCTCTGAGCATTCCACGGCGCAGCCCACGGCGTCCCGTCGAAATTGGCATAGTCCGGCGTGAGGCCGGTGACGGGGTGGGCCGCGCGCTGAAAGAACTCGCGGCTGGCCGCCGCCGCCTGCGCCCAGTATTCACGATCCTCGTTGGGTCCGCATTGGGCCCAGCATTCATAAAAAGCCGGCAGATGGTAGGAGGGATCGGTGTGATTCCAGTTCTGAACGTCTGGCGTGAAACGGATCATTTTATGATCCGGGTCAAAGAGCGCCCCGGCGGTGATGGTGCCTTTGACAGTTGAACCGGTGATGGGTTGACGGTGGCGCATGGCTCCCAGCAAACGGTCAGCCTCGGCGCGGTAATTGTAAATGCCGACGCCATTGGCCCAGCGCGCGGCGGCGAAATAAAGCGACGTCACAAAATATTCCTCGCCGTCCGGCGCAGGCATTTCGTCATTGGCCACGCCGTTGGTTGTCAGGGACCATGAGAAATATCCGTAAGCAGGATGGTTTGTTGACGCGTGATACATACAGGTTCTGGCCCAGTTCCAGAGCGCGTCGAACTCGGTCTTCTGATTCAATTGCACTGCGATCATCATGCCGTAAGACATGCCTTCGGAACGCACGTCCTGGTTGCCTGGGTCGTAGATATATGCCTGTGTTCCGTTGGCATTGGTGCCGGCGGGGCGATACACCGCCTGTGTGCCCGGGTCGCCGTGAAACAACTGCTGGAAGACGGCGTTGATTCTGGCGGATATCTCCTGCGGCGCATGACCGGCTTCAGCGAACAGGTTGCGGCGTTCGCTGGTGCCGGCGGCGCCGTACGTCCGGAAAGGGGCGCCGCCCCCAATCCCCCAAAGCAACAGCGCACCGGCAAGGGCTTTAAACATCCGGTTCACGGCAGGCTCCTGAATGAAAGTGTGTCCGCGCTCATCCTGTCCGTCTCTTAATTAACACTGGCGCGCCACTCAAACCAGCCTAAATCCGCCGGGACGCTGTATGCCCGTCCGTTGCCAATGCGCAGGGTCCCGTGTAAACGCCGCTGAAATTACGCCTGCCGGAGCCAAACTGAAATGCCCGGACTTGACTTCACGGCCAATTGCCGTTAGATACCGGGAAGGCATATTTCGTCCCGTTCCATTTGTATTTTCTTCATGAAGACATTATCCCGAATTTATTGGTTTCCGGTCGCCCTGACCGTTTGGCTCGCGGCACCGGCGGTGCTGATCATGCTGGATTCCGTTCGAGGTCAGACGCGCGACATGATCAACGGAAACGCGGTCCAGTTCGACGATAATGGCATCTGGACCTGGTATTCGGACGAACGTACCGTAGTAGATACTAATGGCGATAAAGTGGTGGTCGGTTGCGTTGAAAACGGGGCCGGTTTGGGCGGTACGAATCGCGACGGTAATATTAATGTAACGATCTGGAGTGTCCCGGACGGATCGGGGCCGCGGTTCACACTAAAATATGGCCTTCTCTCTTTTGGAGGCGGTGATGATCACAACGCACCCGGGCTTCTGGTCCTGCCGAATGGCCACTACCTGGCCATGTACACCGGGCACAATGCTGACAAACTCACCCTCTACCGCATTTATGATCCGGTCACCGGCATTTGGTCGCCGGAGGCAACCAATGACTGGAGCACCCAACCCGGCGGCGACGACTTCAACACCACCTATTCCAACCCCAATTATATGTCCGCCGAGGGGCGTACCTATGACTTTGCCCGCGGCAATGGCGGCGGCAGCCCGAACACCATCATTTCGACCGATTTTGGCAACACGTGGACTTATGGCGGAGAGTTGACGACCAACAACATCCCCGGTTATGTGCAGGGGTACTTCAAATACTGGGGCAACGGTGTGGACCGCGTTGATTTCATCTGCACCGAGGCGCATCCCCGCGATTACGATACGAGCATGTATCACGGTTATGTCAGCAATGGCATGAGTTTCAATTCGTTCGGCGTGATAAAGGACACAAATATTTTTGACAAAGTTGCGATCCCCCACCCGCAAGATTTCACGCCTGTCTTCACGGCCGGCACGGTGATGCCGCCGGGTCAGACCAACTACCGATGTTGGAACGACGACGTCTGCCGGTATCCGGATGGCACCATCGAATGCATTATCACGGCAAGAATCAATGACAATACGCAAGATAACGACGCCAACATCAATCCAGATCACGCCTTTTTCTTTTGCCGTTTTGACGGCACTCGGTGGACTTCCTCGTATTTGTGCCAGGCCGGGTACAAACTGTATTCCAGCGAAGCGGACTATGTCGGTTTGGGCTGCCTGAATCCGAACGATGCCAACACCATCTACCTCTCAACCGAATTCGATCCCCGCGTTGTCCAGTCCGGAGTCAAGGACACCAATTCGCCCTACTCGACCGTTCACGAAATTTGGAAGGGGGTCACCACCAATCACGGAACGAATTTTACTTGGACGCCCATCACGCAAAATTCGGTTCGTGAAAATTTCCGCCCCATCATGCCGTTATGGGACAATAATGATTTCGTCTTGCTCTGGTTCCGGGGTACTTATACTTCCGCCCAGATTGTTGATGCGGCTGCCCTGGGCATTGTGGAGCATCGCTCGGAAGTGGTCGGGCAAATGCATTACGTGGATGCCACCATCACCAACACGTTCCTGACCAATGGCACGGCGCTGGTCTTGAGTGCCACGGCCAACCAATGGCATTCACAAACCGGTGTCGGCAACGGCGGCACGGTGATCAGTTCGGCCGATTCCATCGCCGAAACTCCGACCAACCTTATGACCCAGGTGACGATGCCCGGTCCCGGCACTTACGATTTGTGGGTCAATTTCTGGGGAACCGCGACAACGAACGCCGATTGGCGAATCCAGGCCGGCCTCACGCCGGGTAACCTGCAGGTCTATCGGTCGGAGAAATGCGAGCAGGTCCAGCCCTGGACACAGGACACCACGCTTGTGCTGACCAACACCAGCCCGGCCAGTAATTATCTGTATCAAGCTTATGTGGGTCGGGTCGTGATTACTAATAACTTCGCTGTCAGCGTGCTCGTGAATGGTTACGATGTCATGACTGGCACCGCGAATGCAGTCACCGGCAATACGTGTCGCACCTGGTATGACGGCGTCAGCTACGCCAAAGTGGAGCCTTTCCAAATCCAAAGTGTTTCCCGCAGCGGACCATCTGCGGTCACGTTGGTCTGGAATTCACCGCCGCCGGAGCTGTCACTGACGGCACCGACCTACACGGTGCAGAAGACGAGTTCATTGATGCCTCCGATCGCGTGGACGACGTTAGCGAGCGGGATACCGGCTACATCCGAGGCTTACACCACGACAAACGTTGACAATTCCGCCAGCGGGAGCACGGCGTTTTATCGGGTCACTTGGCCGTAAGACGGCGTCGGTTGATTTGCCGGCGGGACGCAAAAGCCAGGAGCGGTGTTCATGGCGGTGACCAGATGCGGAATCCGCCGCTGCAATGAAGCAGGGCCATCATAAACAGCAAACCTTCGTAGTACCGCTCAAGGCCGTCCGGAACCGGCATATTCCACAACGCCTCGACGAACTCTTTCGAACGCGGATTCGTTGCCGCCAGACTGGCCACCGCATTCACCGCCACCAATCCCTGCGCAGGCCGGTCATCCAGTTGCCGGCCGTCAAGGGTGAACTGGCATCCGTAATTCGTCACCCCTTTCGATTCGAAAAACGCCTGCAACCGGTCGCTTAGTTCCCGCTCGCGGGCATTCTTGCCCCACCAGGACCAGTCCACCGACCAATTCCCCGCCACGCGGAACGCATCAAACCCGAAATTGGCCGCGCCCCGGTTCCAACGATTGGTGACCGGCGACCCGTCGAAATTCGCGTAGTTCGGGGCGAGACCCGTTACCGGATCCGTCACGCGCGGAAAGTAATCGCGGCAGGCTGCGGCAGCCTCCATCCAGAAATTACTGTCCGCCGGCGGCCCCCAGCGCGCCCATAATTCGTAAAAGGCGGGCAGATGATACGACGGATCGGTAAAGGGCGGACGTTCGGAGCTGGGCGAGAAAAGGACCATTCTGTGCTCGGCATCAAACAGCGGCCCGGCGGTCACCGCACGCAAACTATTAGTGCCCCGGAAGGATATGAAGACCGGGCCGGTAATGAGCGCGCGATGCCGCATATCGGTCAGCAACCGGTCGGCCTCGGCCTTGTAATTATAAATTCCCCTGCCGCTGCCCCAGCGGTTCGCGGCGAAGTAAAGCGCCATGGCGTAATAGGATTCGCCGTCCGGCGCCACGAATTCACTCATCACCGTGCCGTTGGTCCGCGCCTGCCACGAAAAAAATCCGTACGACGGATGCGTGGGCGAGTCATGATACAGGTACGTCTTTGACCAGTTCCAAATCGCGTCAAACTCGGTTTTTTTGTTCATTTGCACCGCGATCATCATGCCGTAGGACAGGCCTTCGGTGCGCACATCGTGGTGCTTGATGTCGGTGACGTAGGCGAGCGGTCCGTTCGAATTGCGGCCGGCGGAGTAATAGACTGTTTGATTGGCCGGATTTCCGTGAAACAATTGATTAAAGGCGGTCTTGATCTTGCGGTTCACTGCACTCTGCGAATGCCCGTCTTCAACAAAAAGATTGCGGTAATGGCCGGTGGCGTAAGCACCCGAACCGTCAATGCCATTCGTTGCCTCACCAGCACCCCGTCCTTTCCGCAAGTCCGGCCCGGTGGGCGGGGCGTAAGCATACAGGACGACCTCTGAGCCTCGGGGTGAAGCGGCAGGAAGGTTTGGTGGCAGGCCCGGTGACGCCGGGCGGACAGCATGCCGCCGGAAAGCATAACAAACGAGGCAATAACAAATCTCACGGCGGTGGCAATTTATATTCCGGCTTCCGTCAACACAAACGCCAAAAACGAAACAGCACGTCAGAAAGCCTTTGCCAAGGCAAACAGCGGTGCGATACGATTGGGCAAATGCAATCCACACGTTTTTCCGCATTCATTTTGACGACCATGGCGTTGGGCGCCATGACCTTGGGCATGATCCAACCAATAGTTGGCGCCGCAGACCTGGACAGCCGATGGGTGGGCACGTGGGGAGCGTCGCCGCAGTTGACGGAACCGCGGAACCTGCCGCCCCCGCCGGGTTTGACGAGCAATACACTCCGCCAGATCGTGCAGGTGTCCATCGGCGGGGAAAAATTGCGCCTGCGGTTTTCCAACGCGTTCGGCACGAATCCGGTGACAATGAATTCCGTTCAGCTGGCGTTGTCTGCCGGCGGGAGCGCGATCAAAACGAACAGCGACCTGGCGCTGACTTTTCAAGGCAAGCCTTCCATGACGATTCCAGCGGGCGAGTCCGTCCTTTCGGACACTTTCGACTTCGATCTGACTCCATTGTCCGACCTGGCCGTGACCATTGGTTTCGGCGGCACGTCGGGCGCTGTTACCGGCCATCCCGGTTCACGGTCCACTTCCTATTTACAATCCGGCGATGCGGTTTCGGCGGTGGATTTGCCAATGGCCGCGCAGACGCAGCACTGGTATATTTTGACCGGCATTGACGTGGAGACGGACAAATCGAGCGCGGCCATCGTAACGCTCGGAGATTCCATCACGGACGGAAGGGGTTCGGGCACGGACAAGAACGACCGCTGGCCGGACGAGCTGGCGCGGCGTTTGCAGGCCGACAAAACGCTCGCTGATATTGCGGTATTGAATGAAGGCATCGGCGGAAACTGCGTGTTGCGCGGCGGGCTGGGGCCGACGGCGCTGTCCCGCTTCGATCGGGATGTGCTTTCGCAGAGCGGGGTGCGCTGGCTGATTGTGCTGGAAGGCGTCAATGACATTGGCGGAAGCCGCGATCCGTCGGTGGCAACAAATCTGATCGCGGCGTATGACAAAATGATCGAACAGGCTCACGCCCGGAACCTCCGCGTGTATGGAGCGACCATCACGCCATTCGGAGGGTCGTTTTATGACAACCCGGGCCATGAAACCGCGCGGGAGACGGTAAACAATTGGATTCGGACCAGCGGAAAGTTTGACGCCGTGATAGATTTTGACGCGGCCATACGTGATCCGCAAAACCCCACGCACCTGCTGCCAGCGGCGGACAGCAGCGACCATCTGCACCCGAATGAAGCCGGTTATAAAATAATGGCTGGCGCGATTGACCTGAAATTATTCCGCAATTGAAACCTGGGCAATGGCCGCACTGTCTTGTTTGACGCAAACTCATACAAAATCTGCTTTGGGCGAAAATTTCCGACAAATTATGCGACACAAAAATTCTTCCATCATCGTTTTAACCTTCGCGGTTCTGACCGCGGCTACACTTTGCCGTGCGCAGTCCGCCGACCCCAATCTGCCGGCGCCGATGAATTGGAGCGCCGAACAGGACCATCGGAACATGATGGAGCAACTGGGCATCATGACATTGCGGCCCGGCGCCGAGGGCATGAATCCGCAGGCCCCTAATTATCAGAACACCGACGAGGCCAAAGCGAATCCTTTTCCCAATCTGCCCGACCCGCTCAGGCTGAAAAACGGGAAAGAGGTCACCACGCCGAAGACGTGGTGGAAGCAGCGGCGCCCGGAAATCGTCGAAGATTTCGACCGCGAAGTCTATGGCCGGATCCCGAAAAATGTGCCGAAGGTGACTTGGACAGTGACCAACCTCAGCCGGACGAACAATGGCGCCATCCCGGTCATTACCAAACAGCTCGTCGGCCACGTTGACAATTCTTCTTATCCACTCATCAACGTTGACATCCAGTTGACCCTGACTACGCCCGCCGACGCCGCTGGCCCGGTGCCGGTGATGATGGAATTTGGCTTCGGAAATTTCGGCGGGTTTGGCGGGCTTGGCCGAACCAACCGTTTTGGAGGAACAAACGGTTTTGCCCGGTTCAGCGGGACGAATCGTCCTGGCGGAACGAACAGTTTTCGAGGTTTCGGCGGGTTTGGCGGATTT
>DATNHI010000224.1:0-12021 GCA_035605035.1 Verrucomicrobiia bacterium | reverse complement strand
TTCAACGAATATTTCCTGCTGCGACGGTCTGGATTGTACCGGCCCTGACGGACACGTTTGCACGTTGCACCGACTCGCCTCGGCTCAATGAACACCCGTCCGGCCAACGACCCTTCCGCCACGCCGCCGCCGTCGAGCGAGGGCGCGCCCAGGTCGGCGTTTGTCACCACGCATTGGTCGGTCGTGCTGTCGGCGCAAGACAAGGATTCGCCGCGTTCGATCGAAGCACTCGAAGCGCTCTGCCGCGCTTACTGGTATCCTCTCTATGCCTTCGTGCGCCGCCAGGGCCGCCGTCCGCACGATGCGCAGGACCTCACCCAGGAATTTTTTGCCCGGCTGCTGGAAAAGGATTACCTGAAATCCGCCGCGAGAGAGAAGGGAAAGTTCCGCACCTTTCTGCTGGTGGTCTTGAAACGTTTTCTGGCCAACGAATGGGACCGGCAACATGCGCAAAAGCGCGGCGGCTTCGCGCCCGTCGTGTCCATTGATCAGGAACTGGCCGAGTCGCGCTTCGCCGCGGAGCCGGCCCACCAACTTCAGCCTGACGTGCTGTTCGACCGGCAGTGGGCCGTGACCCTG
This sequence comes from Verrucomicrobiia bacterium, assembly GCA_035605035.1. GTDB lineage: Bacteria > Verrucomicrobiota > Verrucomicrobiia > Limisphaerales > UBA11358 > UBA11358. Next base: position 11,442 of record DATNHI010000224.1, on the reverse strand, counting down.
CTCGAGCGGGTCATGGCGCGGCTGCAGGAAGAGTATCTCGCCTCGGGCCGGGCCAAGTTGTTCGAATATCTTCGCAGTTGCCTCGCCCGGGACGAATCGGCCTTGCCGTATGCGGAGATTGCCGCCCGGCTCAACCTTACCGAGGCCGCCGTCAAGATGGCCGTCCACCGATTGCGCGCCCGGTATCGCGAAATTTTGCAGGCCGAAATTGCCGACACCGTCTCTTCGCCAGAGGAAATCGAGGAAGAAATCCGCCATCTGTTTTTGACGTTTGGGCCGTGAAAAAGCGGGTTGCCGCGTTGCCTTTCGCCGGTTTTGCTTAAGATGAGGATGGAAAGAACATCATGAGCGAGCGTGAAACCAATTCCGCCACCAGTCGCCGGTGTCCCCGATGCGGCGCCGAGTTGCCCGCCAATGTGCCGCCCGACCTCTGCCCGAAATGCCTGTTACAGGCGGCCCTGCCCACCCAGGCCGGCGGGATGAAAACGGAAAAGGTGGTGGCGCCCACGCCGATACGTTCGCGGGGACTGCCGCAGCCGGGTCAACAACTGGGGCATTACCGGATTGTCCGCCTGTTGGGCGAAGGCGGGATGGGCGCGGTATTTGACGCCGAGGACCTGGAGAGCGGACGCCGGGTCGCGCTCAAGGTATTGAGCCAGGCGCTCGATTCACCCGAGGCGCGCGAACGGTTCTTCCGTGAAGGCCGGATGGCCGCCTCGATCAATCATCCGAACAGCGTTTACGTTTTTGGCACCGAAGAGATTGGCGGAACGCCGGCCATCGCGATGGAACTGGTGGCCGGCGGCACACTGCAGGACCGCGTGCGCGAGCGCGGCCCGTTGCCCGTGGCCGAGGCCGTGGATTGCGTCCTGCAAATCATCGCCGGCCTGGAGGCAGCCCAGCGCATCGGCATTTTGCACCGTGACATCAAGCCGTCCAATTGCTTCCGGGACGCCAACGGCACGGTGAAGATCGGCGACTTCGGGCTTTCGATTTCCACCACCGTCCGCACCGAACCGGCGTTGACCGCGACCGGCGCGTTTCTCGGCACCCCCGCTTTTTCTTCACCCGAACAACTGCGCGGCGACGAGCTGAATGTCCGGTCGGACATGTATTCCGTTGGGACCACGCTGTTCTACCTGCTCACCGGACGCACGCCGTTCGAGGCGCGGAACACGGTGCAACTGCTGGCCACGGTGCTCGAACAACGCGCGCCGTCACCGGCCAAGTTCCGTCCAGGCATCCCCAAAGGTCTGGCCAAAGCCGTCCTGCGTTGTCTCGAAAAACAACCGGGCGAACGGTTCAAAAATTATCGCGAGCTGGGCCAGGCACTGGCCCCTTACAGTTCCGCCGCCCCGACGCCCGCGACGCTGGGCCTGCGTTTTCTGGCCGGGGTGCTCGACCAGCTTTTCCTCACCGTCATTTGGGTGTCCGCTTGCTCGCTGGCGGGTGTCAACCCCCTGGATTTTCTGAATCTTGCCGGAAAAGCCTCGCCCAAGGCCCTCGCCATGCTGCTCCCCATTCTGACCGGCACGATTCTGTACTACGCGTTTTTCGAGGGTGCCTGGGGCGCCGCGGTCGGCAAGCTCATCTGCCGCCTGCGGATTGTCGGGCCGGATCGGAACGTGCCGGGTTTCGGGCGCGCCTTAGCGAGGGCTTTGATCTACGTCATAGTACCCATGCTGCCGTTCCGGATCACTTACGGCCCCAATCCGAAGGTTTACGTTGGCAGTTCCACCGCAACGCAAAGTCTCATGGGACTTTCCTTTTACATTGTGCTGGCCCTGCTGTTTTGCGCGGCCCGCCGACGGAACGGTTTTGCCGCCGTGCAGGATCTCGTTACGAAAACGCGCGTGATTTCCCGGGCGGCGCTCGAATCACGGACGATGCTGGTCACGGCCGAGATGCCGCCGCCCGCCGTCGAAACCGGGCCAACGGTCGGACCGTATCACATCCTGGAAACGCTGGGGCAATCCGACGGAACGAAGTGGCTGCTGGGTTATGACCTGCGCCTGCTCCGCAAGGTGTGGATTCGGGTCGTCCCGCCCGGTACTCCGCCGGTCCCGGCGGCGTTGCGGAACGTTGGCCGGGTGGGCCGCTTGCGCTGGCTGACCGGCCGACGCTCGGCGGAGGAGAACTGGGATGCGTTCGAAGCCGCGGGTGGAAGACCGCTCGTGCATCTGGCCCAAACCCGACAACCGTGGAGCCAGGTGCGTTACTGGCTTTACGATCTGGCCATGGAAATCAGCGCGGCGGCCAAGGATGACACATTACCTGCGGTCCTTGCTTTGGACCGCGTGTGGATCACCGGCGACGGCCGGGCCAAGCTGCTCGACTTTCCTGCCCCGGGCATCGCGTCCGCTGCCAAAGGTAACGACGCTCCAGTTCGATCCACTGGCGACTTTCTGGTCAAAATCGCCGCCGCCGCGATGGCGGGCCGGGTGAATGCAACTGCAGAATTGGCGGGTCCGGTGGCTGTTCCGTTGCCGCTGCACGCCCGCGATTTACTGGATCGTCTGCCGCAGTTCACCGACGCGGACACCGCGGCCGACACGCTGAAGCCGTTGTTGCAGCGCGCGGCCAGAGTCACACGATGGCGGCGAGCCGCGATTGTGGCGGGCTGCCTCGCCGGGCCGGTGTTCTTCGGCTTGAGCTTCATCTGGGGCGCCAGGATGTTGGAACAATGGGACCGGACCAATCCTGGTTTGCTGGAACTGAATACCGTCCTGCAACAGCACACCAGCATGAACTCGCGGTGGTTGAAAAACCAGCCGCATCCGACCGACCGCCAGTTTGCGATCTACATCGCCAGTCATTACCGGTCAGTTGTCACCAACGAAGCTATTTGGACGGGCGCATTTACCATGCAAATGATCAAGGGCGAGGCCAGGCGGTTTGCGGAGCAGAGCATCGCCAATTACCCTGCGCCGACCCAAGACGAAGTGAAGGATGCTGACGCGGCCCTGAAGGGGCTTCTGGCCGGGATGCACGCATTCGACCCATTGAAACAGCCGTGGTTTCCGCTCGCCATGGCAGGCTCGACGCTCGTGATTTATGTGTGCATTCCCGCACTGATCGCCGCGCTGCTGTTCCGGGGCGGACTGGTGCTGCTGATCGCGAGGGTGACCTTTGTCCGGAAGGACGGAATGCGGGCTTCGCGCCTGCGGGTGTTCTGGCGCGCATTGGTGGCCTGGAGTCCGCTGTTGCTGGCGCTGGTTTTGGGCATCGTGTTGAAAATTTGGGTCGACATGTTTGCCGCCGTGCTGTTTCCATCTTTGTTTATTTGCGGCCTGGCTATTCTCTCCCTGGCCTTGCCGGACCGTGGATTGCCGGACCGTCTGGCCGGCACCTGGCCGGTGCCGCGCTGACTGGTTGCGGCCTCAATCCCTGCCTCGCCCTCGTGCTCCACCTCAATTGGGATTTTGTTTCGATTGCGAGGACATGGGCGATTCAACAGAAAAGCGAACAGCCGAGTTACCTTTCTGCAGTTTTACCCAAGAAGAGCTTGGACAGACACAGTATCAATTCTAACCCTGGTGAAAACTATGAAGATGATGACATGGATGGATCTAAAACGAGCGGCGGGCGCGGGCGTGGCAGCCTTTCTGGCGGGCAGCAGCGCAACGGTGGCCATCTCACAAACCGGCAGCGGCAACGAACTGACCGCGCCGGAAATTATTGTAAAAACACGCGACGCTTACGCCGCGCTTGCGAGCTACAGCGACAGTGGGAACGTGGTTTCGGAAATCGCGGGCCAAACCATAACGCTCACTTTCAATATCCGGCTGCAACGGCCGAACTTCTATCGGGTTGATTGGACCCAGAGCACGGGACTCAAGGGGGTCGTCTGGTCCGATGGCCGCGGCGATTATTTGCGGACTGAGCCGGGGTCGCCGGCGACACCGGGCGCGTTGGCGGCCCTCACCGCCGCCGGACTGAAGAACGACCCCAACCCTCAAAAAATGCAAAACATGAGGGCAGCGTTGGCCGGAGCCGCGGGGCTTTCGTATTCCGCTGCCTCAATGGTACCGGGCGCTTTCTTCAGCCAAAACTGCGGGGACGTTTTTGTTTATCCGGCCATCTCCGGCCGCTATCCGCTCCAAAGAGAGAAGGACGGGAAAGTCGGCAACGTGGATTGTTATGTGGTTTCGACCGAAATGGATCTATCCAAAGAGCCCGACGCGGGCAAACCCGGAACGGTTTCCGCGATGCTGTGGATCGGCAAAACGGATTATCTCGTTCACCAAAGCCGCACCCGGTACACGGAAAAGGTGGACGAAAACGAGCTCTCGAGTGATCAGGCAATTGATGAAGCGATCAAAAAGTCTCTGGCCATGCAAAACAAACCCGCCACGCCGGAGGCCATTGCCGCCATGAGACCGCAGATGCGAGCCGTCATGAAACAAGTGCAAAGCACGCTCAAAGCGGGCTTCAAAGCAGGCGTGGTGATGACCCAGACCCACGAAAACATTTCGGTGAACCAGAAGTTTTCGCCGTCGGATTTCGCCCATTGATATTTCCGGCTGCGCTTTCGCCGCGATTTTGGGCGGACAAGACACTGTGCGAAAGGAAACTGAGGCGCGTTATTGGCGCCGGCAGTTTCCTTTCACTGCTCGTCAGACGAGCCGCACGGTCAAACCATGACGCGGTTTGGCTTCGAACTGATGCCCCCGGCTTATGGCTGATATACCGCGCGATAAAATCGCTGCGGATAATTTGTTGCCTGGGTGTCGGTGAATTGCCACAAGCCGCCGACGCCCGCGGTGTTGGTGCTGATCGCCGTCCAAACCGCCGGCGGCGTCAGATCTGCCGTCCTTTCCACTTGATACGTGTAATTGGAAACACCGACAAAGTTGAGCGTCACACTGCCATCGCCGTTGACGACTGTCCCTGCAACGGAATTGGTCGGCGGCGATCCCGCCGAACCCGTCGCCAATCGTGTAATCAATCGCGTCGGCCACGTCATTGGCATTGGTGTAGTGGACGTAGGTGCTGTCGTAACTCACGGACGCGCCGTTGGTGCTGCTGATGCCACCGGTCAAAGCCGGCGGATCACCATCCACATCACTCCAGTTCGTTGACAGACTGCCCGGAACAAGGATGTTCAGCGGCAAACCGGCCGGCCGGCCATAGGTGGAGGGATTAGCAACCGGCGGTGTGTCGAGGTAGGTCAACGTAGCGACGAGACTGGTCACGCTGCCCGAGCCGTTGCTCACGACGACGGCATAACTGCCGCCATTGGCCCGCACCACTCTAATTGACGATGCCGCATGGTCTTCTGATATTTCACGTCTCTTCTGGAAGTCCGTCACATTGTAGGTGAAGCCTGATCGAGAACTCAAGCAAACTACCCCGGTGTGAGAGGAAAACTTGACATTCCACTTGGGAGTCTCAAGTTCGGGCCATGGCGAGCGACGTTAAATCCAGTGACGATTATGGGCTGGCGGTGTTCTGGTTGGTGGACATCGACTCGAACACGAGGATTTCGATTCCTTTCAAGGACGCCAAAGCCGATTCGATGGTGGCGCGGACTTGATTCCACTCCAAGCCGCCGTTTCCGCAACCCAAGGGCGGAAGTGCGATGGATTTGATCTTCTTGTCGTGGATTACGCGTTTTAAATCCTCCAGCCCGTCGCGCACCCATTCGAGTTTGGAAGGATATCGCCAGTTTCTTTTGGTGGGGAAATTGATTATCCAGCGCGGGCCGGTCAGTGCATGATTTTCAGTTACGAACATTCGTCCCACCCGGACCTTGCCTTGTTTGCAGGCGGCTTCGTAGGCAGCGGTGTTGTCGGGGAACGCTTCGCGGAACATCAAGGCGATGCCTTTGCCCATGACACCAACTTCGTTGACCGTGTTGACCAGCGCCTCGGTCTGGGCATCGAGCAAATTGCCTGAAGTGTAGCGGATCATCAGAAATACCAACTCGGTTTCACAAAGACCCTCAAGCTTTACCACCGCATTGTAGGCGATCGGCGTATTCCCCCGGCTGCAAGTAACCAGATTCTCCGGGCTTTCACAGGGGAGCTCGCATCCGCCACCGTTGAACTCAATCCGCAAACGGTCGTTGCCAAGCGTCAGGATCAGGCAACGGCCATGTCAGCGCGTTGCTTGGCAATCGCGGCGAATCCAATTTCGCCCTTCGGCTGGATCATCCGGGATAACAGTTTCTGTTCGTAATGTCGGAGGCAAGCGATGATGGCATAAGCCACGACCACGCCAACCACGATTGCCGCAGTTATGGTAACAAATAGCTTTGTATGCATATTGGTTTTGATTTTACCACAATTCTACGAAAAATCCATCGGGTCGGGAGGCAGGTGTGAACTCACGGTTTAGCCGCCGGTGATTTTGCGGCGGATGGATTCAAAGTTGGGGCCGTCGGGCATGATGAACAGACACTTGCCGCCGCTGCGAGATTCCCAGACTGCGCCGACGGCACGCTTTTCCTCCGAGTCGGCGGTTCCGTACAGGTGCCCGCCTTTGTATTCCACGGCGAGGACGCGGCCGTCGTTCAATTGGCAGATGAAGTCCGGGTAAAACCAATCCTTCGAGGTTTGAAGCCGGAAAGCAGTTTCTTTCCGGGCGAGATTCCGGATCCAAAATTTTACCTCCGGCAGTCCGTCGAGAAATTGGGCGCATTTAAATTCTTCCGTCAATTCGCCGCCGGGGGTGGTTTCTTTCAATTCGCCGGGCTTGGGGCCGTAATAGTGTTTCTTGAACTGGAAGCCGCCTTCGTAGAGCCAGCTTGGTTCGTAAAGCATCGTTTTGAAATTGATGGCGCGTTCATCGGTGACGGCGAGCGGGGCTTCGCGCAAAAGGAACGATTGGAATGCGACCTTGCGCTCGCTGTCGCGGTGTTGCTGGATGCGCGTTTCAACTTCGTCACGCAGCCGGAAACGGTCGAGCGCCAAGGTGGCAAAATCGGTGATGGTGAATTTGGCCATGAGGCCGCGGACCACCTGTCGCAGAAATTCGGCGGATTCGCCGGCGGGAATGTCCTGATGGTCAATGTGCCGGTCTAGCCACGCGACCAATTCGTCCAACGCCCAATCGCTTGAATCGCCCAAAGTGAGGACTTGCTGATGCAATGTGTTGACGAAGTCGCTGCCCGGCGTTTCCTGGAGCACTTCGGCCTGCACCTCACCTTGGGCGCCGACATCCAACTTGCCAGCCTTGCCAGCCGGGCGCACAAGAGGATCGTATTCGGCTGACAACGAGGCGTCCTTTGCGCTCAATCTCCACGGATGTTCGAGCAAAAACGTGCTCTCAAATTCAAACAACTTGTCGTTTTCCCGCACGCAGAGCAGTGGCACGATGAAATCAATCTGTTTTTCATAGGGCGAGGGCTCACGGGTCTGGCCAGTGCCGCCGAATGCCTTTTCCGTCTCACGCACCAATTCAACCGCTTCGGCAATTTTGGCCTTCGATTCCGGCGTTTTGACGCACCCTGCCAGCTTTTCGGCTTCGACCTTGTCGAGCGGCACCAGCACGGTGATTGCGCCGATGGCCGGATCAATCCGCGCCTTGCCGGCGAGGGCAGTGACTTGGGCCTGCGCCACCGTGGCGTCAATGTCCGCCGGTGGCACTTGGATGGTCCGGGGTTGCGCGCCAAGTGGCAACGCGCCTTGTGAAACTGGAATTATGATCCGTTCGGCTTCGGCCCTGGTGAAACCATTGCTTTCCAGCGCCTCTTTCAACTCGTTCAGGACTTCCGGCAAAGAATCGGAAACGGAAAAGGCATAGGCGCAATTCAAATCGGGATGGTCTTTTGCCTTCGCGTTGGGGAGACGGAGAATGCGCCCGACGATTTGCTCAATTGCCGTAGCGGAACGCGTTTCCTTGAGGCTGCAAAGAACGTAGGCGAATGGGCAATCCCATCCCTCACGCAATTTTTGTACGGTGATAATGATACGCACCGCCGGTTCTTTCGCGGATTTGATGTCCTCGGCGCTGGGCAGTTCGTCGTTGGTGCCGACCGAAATTTTAATTTGGTCCTTGGGAATGCCAAACTCGTTGGCGAGCCTTTCGCGCAGTGGTTCGCACGCATCAACGCGTTCGGCCTGGATCAAGAGAATGGGCCGCAAATACTCGCCTGTCTTTTGCGTCTCGGCGATGGCCAACCTTTCGAGGTCGGCGCGGAGCGTGATGGCTTCCGCCAGCAATTGGTCGCGCTGGCTTGGATGGCGGGTGATGACACGCAACGGTAGTTTCACCATGTCAGCCGCCTTCAATTCCGACGCGGAGACGTGATGTAACACATTTGACGGGGCGGCGCCGTTGCGTGCCGGCGTGGCAGTGAACTCGACGATGCACGATGGCAACACGTTGCCCAGCGTGGTGAAAGAAAGGTCGGTGCGTGCATTGTGCGCCTCGTCCACGATGACGATGGGGCGGCGCAGCCGCAACATGTTGACCAGCGAGGGTTTTGGTTTGCCGTCCGCGCCAGGCAACAAATCCGCGAGCCGGTTCGCGGGCACATTCAGCAAATGTTCCGAAAAACTGCCATTCTGCTCGTAAACCTTGCGCCCGGTGGTGTCCTCCACACGGAAAGCCTGGATGGTGGCGACGATGACGACCGTTTGACCCTCCACTGTGGCGCGGGGGAGCCGCAGAGCTTCTTCAATGGTCACCACTTCCACCGCGCCGCAGGACAGTTCCAATGCCCGGCGATAATCGTGCCGGGGATCGCGAAGCGCGTCGGCGGTTTGGTCGAGAATTGTGTTGCTGGGCACGAGCCAGAGCACGACGGCGCGTTCGGCGTGCAACAATTCGGTGATGGCAATGCCGGTGGCGTTGCAGGCCAACCACGTTTTGCCGCCGCCGGTCGGCACACGCAAACAGACATAAGGCATCCCCGGTGTAAGCCCGGCGGCCTGAACCGGGATGTAAGGCATGAGGGGTTGGTTGTTCTGAGCCAAAACTTTTTGGAACGCCGCTTCAGGATGGCCGTCCCGCGAACATTGCCGGAAGAAATCGCGGAGCGAATCGAGCACCCGGGTCTGGTAATTTTTAGGCGTGATCATGGTTCGCTTTCCCGGTTGAAGCCGATGCGCCGTTTCGGTGCTTCGGGCGGCGGCGCGAGGAGTGGTTGGAGTTTTGTCCAGATGGTGCGCAACCCCGAATCATGCTCCAGCAGCGTTTTGTCAATCTCCGCCAGCCGTTTGAGGATGGCCGCATTCGCCGCCAGTTGCTCGCGGGCGCGCACGAAGGCGCGGATTACGAACACACTCATTTCCACCGCCTGTTCGCTGCGGAGGATGTTGGCGGCCATCAACGCGCCGTGCTCGGTGAAAGCCCAGGGACGATAGGCAGCACCCCGATGTTTTTTAGAACTGGTCACAAATTGTGACCAGTTCGGCACACCGCCCTCGTTTTCAGCGGGTTGCGGCGAACTCATCGCAATTTGCGATGAGTTCGGGGCGCGCAAAACGGCAAACTCCTCCACCGTGAGTTGAAACGCAAAATCATCTGGAAACCGCTCCCGGTTGCGCTTGAAAGCCTCATTGAAACGATAGGTTGGCACGCCGTAAAGCTCCGCCAAGTCGGCATCCAAAATAATCTTCTGGCCGCGCAGATTGAGGATCAGGGATTCAATGGGCTTCTTGGGTTTCATGAAACTTTGATTTCGTAAGGCGTTTGGCGGACAATGATGCGCTCGACCTGCAACCGGTCGCGGCCCAGGAGGCAACCGGCACAATAGATCACCTTCTGCCCGTCAAATTTGGGCAACTGCGCCAGTGCGTTGCGCGTCAAAATGTTTCCACCGTTGGCGGATTTGTCCCCAAGAATGCCGTTGAACAAAAGGTAAATGGCCACACCCCGGCACTCGCCAATTTTTGGAGAATTGAGCACACGCTCACGCGGCAACGGTTCGCCGGTCTCGGTGAAATAAACATGACGCGCCAAATCCGCGAAACGGACAGAAGGCTTAATCTGCCCGTGCTCGTCAAACAATGCCTCGCCCAATTCGCAATATCGGAAGCCGCCGCCCAAGCCCTCGACTTTCTCGCCTTTGGCGTTCGTGTAACCTTGCGCGACGTGCTTGACGCGCTCGGCGGTGATATCGCGGGCGATCTTTTCATCCATTTCAACGAGGATGAAACGCCGGTTGCCGCCGTCTTCGGTGTTCTGTTTAACAACGGCATGGCCGGTTGTGCCCGAACCGCCAAATGAATCGAGAATCAGGTCGTCGTTTCTTGTGCACATGCGCAAAAACTGCACGATAAGCTCAACGGGTTTTGGCGTTTCAAACAATGCGTGACCGCCAAAAATTTCTTTTAGTTCGTTCTTGGCTTCCTCATTTGTTGACGCATCTTTTGCAAAGAGAATCGTTTCGGGTGTGAGACCGCGTTCTTTCTGCTGTAGGAAGGTCTTAATTCGCGGAACATTATTGCCGGATTCACCAAACCAGATTCTCTTATCCGCAATTGCCTCATTCATGACATCTTCGGTAAACACCCAGCATCTACCGCTCGGAAGTTGATGCTGTTTCCCGTTCGGAGCTTTCAATACATAAAACTGCGATTTTGTGCCGTGTCCAGCCTGTGCTGTAGCCGGGTCTGATTTCCATGGCCCGCGCTCGTCGTTATCTGGATTCTTATATCTAGCCAGTGCCTCGGTATTCATGGGCAGCAAGTGAAATCGACTTAACGCTTGATTGGCGTCTCGCGCATACACGATGACGTGGTCATGTCTTATGGAAACCGTTTTTCTGTTTTCTCTATTTTTCCGTTTCTCCCAAATGAAATGAGCAATGAAGTTTCCAGCGCCAAAAATTTCATCCATCGACAAACGAAGCGAGGCGACTTCGTTATCATCAATGGAAACGAATATCACGCCGTCTTCGCGAAGGAACTGTTTGAGAAGAACCAACCGCGGATACATCATGCAAAGCCATTTGTCGTGGCGGGAAAGGTCCTCGGCTTCCTTGCCCACGGCTTTGCCGAGCCATTCACGGATGAGCGGGCTGTTGACGTTGTCGTTGTAAATCCAGCCTTCGTTGCCGGTGTTGTAAGGCGGATCAATATAGATGCACTTCACCTGGCCGGCGTAGTAAGGCAGCAGCGCCTTGAGCGCGACGAGATTGTCGCCCTGCACGATCAGATTGCCGTTGCCGGGATCACCAACGGAAAGGTCGGGTACATCCTTAAGCAGATGAAACGGGACTTGGAGGTGGTGATTGACCACCGCTTCTTTCCCGATCCAATTCAGTGTAGGCATGAGTCGTTACGTGTGTCCCGGTGGAACAGGAGTTTTCCGCAACGGCGGTGAAATTGCATTAAAAAAATTGGCGCCTTACTGACCGTGGCGTAATCGGGGAGAAGTGAAATTTCCTGCTATGCCGACGGTGGCGATTTTGGCAGCAAGCGGGAGATGATGATCAGCAGCACGACCACGACCAGCGCGAGGATGCCCCAGAACACCACGCCGCCCGTGCCG
>DATNHI010000223.1:0-1661 GCA_035605035.1 Verrucomicrobiia bacterium | reverse complement strand
GGCGGCAGCGTGCGTTGAAAGTTGGTGACGGCCTTGCCTTCGCGTTTGTGCAGTTGCGTTTCAATGTGGTGCGTGAGGATCGCGCGTGACCAGCCATGTTCGATGACTTTGTGAGCATACCAGAGCCTGATGAGCGGGGTTTTCAATTTGGCCAGCAGAACCAAATTATGTCCCCAAGGAATTTCCGCCACAGGTTGCGGCAAATTTGATCCAGCCGATTCTCCAACAAGCTGTGGGAGAATTTTCGGGGTGGATTCTCCAACAGGCTGTTGGAGTTTTTGAAGTTCCTTGGTCCAAGCGAGATAAAAACTCCGCATATACCAGACGTTTTGCGGCGAGAAACCCGCCGTGCCGGGAAATTCCTTTTGCAGGTCATCCGCCAGCCGTTCCACCACCTGCTTGCCGTAGCCTTTGGTCGTTTGCGCCTCGACAATGATTCTGCCGATGTCCCAATAAAGCAGAATCAACTCGCGGTTGACCGAAACCACCGCGCGAAGTTGCGCCGCGCGGACCCGTGCCTTGAGGTCGGCGAGGAGTATGGTGTAACCAGCGGGAAGCCCGCCGGGCAGTTTGCCACCCTGTCCGCTGGTTTTTGCCAAACCTGTGGCTGTCGTCTTTCGTTTCGTCATACAAAATGTTTGCCTGCCGTTCTGCCCACAACAATCCTCAATCGTTTTCAGAAACTTCGGGCATGATGCCGAATTTTGCCGGTGTTGAAAAGGTTTTCGCACACATGACTTTCAATGCGTCCGATGCGGCTGGCCATTCTTGTCGCACGCAATTCTCCACGCGCCAAATCCTAAACGGCAAACTCCCGGAGCCGGGCGGCGGGTCAAGGTGGAAGCCGAGGGCATACCGAGGAACGACCTTGACGCGACGACCGGCGACATACAATTGAATCTGGATTGGCGCGCGTTCTTGCCCGCGCGACTGCGCCCACGAGCAAACCTCAATGAATCCAGTGATGGCCGATGCAAATTCCATAGCCGAGAGCCAGCAAAAACCAAGCGACCGACCGCAGCATCACCCGCCACGCGAACCGGTCTTGCAGGTCATTGGATACCGCTTCCAATCGTTCACATTGAGCCGTGGTGCTGGCCTTGATGCTCGTCCATTCAGACACCGCACTTTCCATCAAAGCCTTCACCCGCTTTGCGACTGCCTCCGCGTCGGCAAGCTGCACCTGGATTTGCTCCGCAGCCTGCCGGGTTGCCTGAATGTGAATTTCGACGCTTTTTTTCAACTCCTTGTTCTGGCCGTCCACCGTGCCGGCAAAATCATCTGCCATCGCTTGACTCTGGCACCGGTATTCGGCCAGATGCAGTTCGATCAATTTGCGGGAATCATTCATCAAGCGCGGCAGATTGGCCGCGACGCGCCATTGCGCCCTGGTCAGCAACGCCAGTTGCACCGGGAAGCTGCTGTCCGGCCCGACGGACCATTCGTGCAACAGCCGGTGAACCCGATCCACTTCCTCCGTCGTCATCCCGGCGCACAGCGCCGACAAATCATCTTTGTTCAAGTCCACACTCATTCTCCCAAATTGAGCATGGGGTGTTTGGGGCGGGATGGTTTCGCCGCCGGTTCCGGCTGCGGTTGAACCTCCGGCAGCAGTGATAACGGCACCAGCAGATCGGCAGTCATGTTGTATTGCCGGAACA
>DATNHI010000222.1:0-7815 GCA_035605035.1 Verrucomicrobiia bacterium | reverse complement strand
GAAAGTTCTGCGAATTGCGCGCGCCAATCTGGATGATATCTGCGTATTCGGCCACCATTTCAGCGTGGTTTTCAGAAAGTAATTCGGTGATAATGGCCAACCCGGTGGCGCGCCGCGCCTTGTCGAGCAGCTTCAGGCCTTTCTCGCCGAGTCCCTGGAATTCGTACGGCGACGTGCGCGGCTTGAACGCGCCGCCACGCAGGAAGGTTGCTCCGGCGGCTTTCACCGCCTCGGCGGTGGAGAGCAGTTGTTTCTCGCTTTCAACCGAGCACGGCCCGGCCATCACGTGGAATTGCTTGCCGCCGATGACGTGTTCGCGGACACGGATGGTGGAGTTGGCCGGGTGCGCCTCGCGGCTGACGAGCTTGTAACGCTTCTGGATGGGCATGACACTTTCAACCGCGCGCGGGAATTGCGAGACCAGCATCTCGAGGTTGGCGTGGGTGAGTTCGTCGCCGATGGCGCCGATGACGGTGCGCGCCACGCCGCGCATGACGTGCGTGGTGTAGCCGAGTTTGCGGATTTCCTTGAGGACGGCCCGCTCTTCCTTCCTCGAAATCCTGGGTTTGAGCACGATGATCATAGGTTGTTTATATGTTGGCCGAAGGTCGCAAAACAAAAACGCCGCAGGCATTTGGCGACCTGCGGCGATTGGTTTGGTTAAAGTTCTATCGCAGCCGCAAGTGCGCGCCGACCGGGCTGAACCAATAAAAGAAATACTGGCTGCTGGCTGCGTTGTTCACTTGCGTACTGTTCACGCGGCAAAGATAGCCGAATCCGGACGGCAGTCAAGGCCGTTGTAGTGTCGGTGCTCTGCGCCGATTTCGAGCCACAGGCTCGACGCTACAGCAAATCAGACGTTGAATTTAAACAGCAACACGTCGCCGTCTTTCACGAGGTAATCGCGGCCTTCGATGCGGTAATGGCCGGTCTCGCGCGCGTGGCCGACCGAGCCGCACTTAACCAAATCGTCCCAGTTCACGGTTTCCGCCTTGATAAACCCGCGTTCGAAATCGGTGTGGATGGCGCCGGCGGCCTTTGATGCCGTGTCACCCGTATGAATCGTCCAGGCCCGGACTTCTTTTTCGTTGAACGTAAAGAACGTCCGCAGCCCGAGCACGTGATACGCGGCGCGGATGAGCTGGCCGAGGCCGGATTCCGCCACGCCCAGTTCCTTCAAATACGCCCCCGCCTCCTCCGGCGACAAATCCACGAGGTCGCTTTCGATCTGCGCGCTGACGACGACGGCTTCGCACGCAAGATGCGTCTTCACGTATTCGCGCACTTTCTGGACGAACGGGTTCTGGTCCGCCGTAGCGAGGTCGGATTCCTTGACGTTGCAGGCGAAAACGACGGGCTTGTCGGTCAGCAAAAAGAAACTCCGGACAATGGGCTTTTCGTCGGGTGCCAGCGGAAGCCCGAGCGTGCTGGCCGGTCTGCCCGTGTTCAGATGTGTGCCTGTCTTTTCGAGCAGGTGTTCTTCCAGCAACGTGTGCTTGTCGCCACGCTTCACGTCCTTGGCGATTTTTTCCCGCCGTTTTTTGACCGTCTCGATGTCCGCCAGGACCAGTTCGGTATTGACGATTTCGATGTCGCGCACGGGATCAACGCTGCCAGTGACGTGCATGATGTCGGGGTCCTCGAAGCAGCGCACGACGTGCACGAGGGCGTCCACTTCGCGGATGTGGCTTAGAAATTTGTTGCCCAGACCTTCGCCGTGCGACGAACCTTTGACGAGGCCGGCGATGTCCACGAATTCAATCGTCGTGGGAATCAGCGTGTTGACGCGGGCGATTCGGGCGAGCGGTTCGAGGCGCGGCTCCGGCACGGTGACGACCCCGAGGTTCGGTTCAATGGTGCAGAACGGGTAATTTTCCGCCGGCGCCTTGTGCGAACGGGTGACGGCGTTGAACAACGTGGATTTGCCCACGTTGGGCAGACCGATGATTCCGGCCTTGAGCATAGTCAATGGTTACCGCATCGGCGCGGAGCGGTGAGCATTACCACGATGCCGCCAGCGCAGAAAGGATTTTTATTTCAATACATCCGGTGCCGGGCCAGGTGGGCCAGTTGCCAGGCGATATGTCCGCCGTCATACAATCCCAAGCCAAGCAGGCAAAAGCCGGACAAGCGTTGCATGCGCACCAGGGTGTGCTCGCTGAACCGCCCGTAACCGCGGCGCGACACGACATAACTCAGTGTGCAAAACCAGGTGTTCGCGCCGAGGGCAACCCCGGTGATGAACGCCGCCTTGGCGGCGACCGTGTCCTCCACCCATTCGTAGGAAGTGAAATAGGCCTCATGCGACATGAAATAGATGGCGGCAACGATCCAAAACAGCAACACCCCCATGTTCCCGAGCACGCGTGTGAAGCCGATCATGAATGCCGAATGCGGGTGCAGCTTTTCGTCAATCCGTTTTTCAATCCGGCTGGCCGCGGCGCCGAGATGCGTGGGCGCCGTCACCGTTTTGGCGGCGAGAAATTTTATGCCCAGAAACAGCATGAACACGAACGTGAACACCTCCATCGAAGCTTTGACAATGGGGATGTAAAAGAACGACGAAAAGCTGGTGAAGGCGATCGTGCAATAAATCACATCCATCGTCGCCGCGCCAAACCCGATGAGCATGGCATATTTGAAGCCCCTTTGCGCGGCGCCGTTGATGACGGTGAGGTTGACCGGCCCCACCGGCATGGACAGCAGCATACCGATCAAAAAGCCCGTAGGCGCGGCCACAAAAATGCTCATCTGGTCCGGCATGGTTTTAATGGGCTTCGCCCGGCTCGTCCTCGTCCTCCTCCTCGATTTCCCGGCGCCACGCGCGCGAGATGCTCGGCCGCACGAAACCATAGACGAGATAAAGCGTGAAGAACGCCGGCAGCACGTAATAAAGAACTTTTTCCTGCAGGACCAGCAGACAACCGATAAACAAAGCCGCGCCGATGGCTTTGGTGAACGTGCTCCGGGAGCGCAGGCCGAGCGATTTGAAGCTTGGATACCGCACCGTGCTGACCATCATCGCCGACAAAAAGATGAGGACAATGGCCAGCAGATAATTCCATTTGCCGAGGTCCTTGTCTTTCTCGTTGAGATGGATGATGAGCAGCGTCAGCGACGCCACCAGGCCCGCCGCCGAGGGAATGGGAAATCCCAGAAAGTCCTTGCCGCCGCCGCTGCCGGCCATCATGGACAGGCAGTTGAACCGCGCAAGCCGGAAGGCGCCGCACAGCAAATATATGGACGCGATGAACCAACTGATCTGCCGGTATTGGCCAAACACGTCCGCCAGTACGACGCGCTGCACCAGAAACGCCGGCGCGACGCCGAACGAAATCAAATCCGCCAGCGAGTCGAATTCGCGTCCGAATGGACTGTCGGTGCCGCCCAGCCGCGCCACGCGCCCGTCCAGCAAATCGAAAATGCACGCCAGCAAAATGAAGGCGAGGGCGAGCTTGATCTGGTTGAAATAATCATCCGCCAGGGGATCCGCCTCGACAATTTTCGTCAGCGCCACAAAGCCGCAGAACAGATTGCCCGCCGTCAGCAGGTTCGGCAGAAAATAAATCTTCAGTTTTTCGTCCGAATTATCCGGCCGCGGTTGTTGTGGCGACGGTTCGTTCATTTTATGGTTTCTCTGCACTGGAAAATGACGAAAGAATGACGAAATCCGAATGAAAAGAATTCCCGCGCGTCTCGCTTTGGGAAATTTGTCATTGGGATTTCTTTAGTCATTATGGTTTAGGAATTAGTCATTTCAGTCGAAAGATGCAATCATGGTTTCACCGCCGGTCACCTTGTCGCCGGGTTTCGCCTTGATGGTCGCGCGGCGCGGCAGGTAAACATCCACCCGCGAGCCGAATTGGATCAAGCTGATGCGTTCGCCGCGCTGGACCGTGTCGTTTTCCTTGACCCACGGCACGATGCGGCGGGCGATTACGCCGGCGATGAGCCGCACGCCGATTTTCTCACCGCGCGGTTCGGCAGCCTCAAGGCCGATCAGCACGTTTTCGTTGAATTGCGCCGACTCGGCTCGCAGCGCGCTGAGATACCGTCCGGGGTTGTGTTTGAAACAGGCAACGCGGCCCGCCACGGGCGCGCATTGCACGTGCACACTGACGATCGAAAGGAAAATCGAAACCCGCTGGCATTCGCCGCCCATGAATTCCGGCTCGTTCACCGTGTCAACCGCGTCCACCTTGCCGTGGCCGGGCGAGACGACCAGGTTCTTGGCCGTCGGTACCAGCGGGTCCGGGTCGCGAAAAAAATAAAGGGCAAATCCGGTGAACAGCACCCACAGCGCGACCAGTGCCCACAACAAATAGTGCAGGATAAGGATGGCGGCCCATTTGGCCAGAAAGGCGACGGCCAGCAACGCGAGCACCGCCGCGCCGGCGAGGCCGATGAGGCGCAGCGCGGCGAACAGGGCTTTGCCCGAGTTTTTCACGCGACCAAAATAAAATTTCGGGACGCCACTTGCAATTCGGCATTTTCGGGGCATTTTACCCATGTTAAAAATCCGGCGCGTTGCCGGCAAGAGGACGAAACAATATCAATGGAAAGGCAATTATGTCATTACACACACCTGATTTGACGAAATTCCCGCCGCGCAGTCCGCGCGTGCGCCTGGGCGGCTACGTGATTTTGCCGCGCATGTTGGACAAAGGCCGGGCCACCGTGGCCGGCAAACACGGCGAATATCATTATGCCTGTCCGCTCGACCAGGGATTCCTGGAATTCGTGGGCATTGACGCCAAGGCGTTGAAAAAGGAGTTGAACAAGAACGACACGGAAATCCTGAATTGGATCCAGAAACACGCGAAGCACAAACGCACGATGCCGGAAATTCTCGCGTGGTCGGCGTGGCAGGAACAGCGCGGACCGGACAACCTGGATTCGCGCGAGTATTTCAACGGCCTGCACAAGCACAACGCACCCGAACGCACGGACATTGCGACGTGGTTTGACTTGCTGGATCTGGACGATTACGTGAGCTTCGGCGGCAAAGCCTGAAAGCATTTACGATTTATGATTCCAGATTTACGGTTGGCGAATCGCGCACACCAAATCATCAATCATAAATCGTAAATCATAAATCAGACTTGTGCCTGCGTCTGGACCGGAGGCGGGGTTTGCTCACCGACAACCGGTATTTTCCAGGGATCGATTTTTTCAATGCGATGCCGGTGTTTCGCGCCGTGCACTTCGAATTCCACTTCGTCGCCGACCTTGCGGTTCAACAGCGCCTGCGCGACGGGTGAAAGATAGCTGATGATGCCTTTCTCCGGTTCTGAATCCCAGGCCCCGAGGATGGTGAACGTCTCCGGTTCATTCGTGCTGAGGTCGGCGGCCCGCACCACGGTGCCGATGCCGACAACATCGGCGCGCGCGTTCGAGAAATCGGTGCCGCGGGCGCGCGTGAGCTGGGCCTCGAGTTCGTCCTTGCGGCGCATGAGGATCTTCTGCATTTCCTTGGCGGCCTTGTATTCGTGGTTTTCGCTGAGGTCGCCGTAGCTGCGCGCGATGGCAATTTCCTTCGAGTTGGCGGGAATTTTCTTCTGCACCAGTTCCTCGTATTCGGCCTTGCGGCGTTCCAGGCTTTCCCACGAAACGAGCAGCGAGGCGTCCTGTTTGGTCTGTTCGCCGCTGACGAGCGATTGCACGGCGGGATGCGCCTTGACGAGCCGCGCCAGCAGCGAACGCTTGTCCATGTCGTCGAACACGGGTGAAAATTGCAGCGCGCGCGTGAGGTCTTTGATGACTTCGATGTCGGCCGAGGCGGTCAGCTCGGCGAGCAACTCGTGGTCATCCAGGATGAATTCGCGCAGGCGGTTTGAGCGCCGTTCGTTGAATTGATCGCGCTCCATGGCGGTGAGCATCGCGCGGAAAACTTCCGGACCGAGAATGTCAGCGTAGGCATCGCTGCGGTCGCGCCCGAGCCAGAGCAATAATTCGCTGCCCGCGGTGTGCTGGTTGATGAGGCGCGCGAGGGTTTCCTTGAGCGCGTCCATTTTGCCCTCCTGCACCAGCAGATTGGCGAACTCGCGGCAGAGTTTGGCGGAAACGACATTGAGCGACCCGCGCAGGATTTCGATCCAGCGGTCGGGGTTCGCCGCCCGGAACGATTCCAGCGTGCGATGGTGCTTGGCCGCCGGAATCAATTCCAGCACCGGGCCGAATTTGACGCCGTCCTGCGCCCAGATTTGCGTGGTGGTGATTTCGCCTTCGACGGAGGGCAGGCCGGCCATGGCGCGCAAATCGTCGCGGGTAAAGACCGCTTCGAGCGCGACGGCGGGCTGGGTGCGCTGGTGCGAGGCAATCTCCGTGTTGAGGGCGGCAATGATTTCATTGGCCGCCGCCGTCTTGTCAGTCAAATCGGACGCATTTTTGAATACTTCCCCGGCCACGGCCACCCGCGCTTTCAAACCTTTGGCTTTGCGAAAGTCCGCCAGCAAACGATCCTGCAGCGACGTTTCCTGCGCCTGATAAACGACCGGCTCGGTCTTTTTCAGCGGGACGATGAAATGCCCGTCCTTTTTCATTTCGCGGCGCGTGGTTTCCCACCATTTCTTCCAGTCGTCGCGGATGACATCGGGCACGAGCACCTGTTGAATCTGGTCCGCCGTCGCCCGGCCGTCATAGCTGTTCAACACGACCTTGATCAAATCCAGGTGATGCGCGGCCAGTTGGCGCAGGCCCTCAAGGTCGGCGGCCTTGCGCGCGAGAATGTGCTCCTTGGAAATCGGCTTGAGCGATTCAGCGGCGAAGGCCAGATCCATCGTGTGTCCCGGCTTGCCCGGAAAATCAATCGTGAACCGCGCGAACACCGTATCCACCGTTCTGATCCGGCCAAAGCCCCAACTGCGGTGCATGCAAAAGCCGCCCGTCGCCAGTTTGGTCAGCGGCTCCACATGCCGCCCTTCAATCTTGCCGGCGGCGGCCAATTTCTCAAATTCCTCTCTCATAAAAGCATCGTTTTTGTCGCATCATGAAAGCACAATGTCCTTATTAAAAAACGTGAACGGCAAAAATCCAAGACAAATCGCGGCCCGCGTTTTGCAGCAACGGCGCGCCGCGGCCGGATTTACTGAGGATTTGCTCGAAAACGCGCTGGCGGGAGCGCGGCTTTCGCCCGCCGACCGCGCCCTCTGCCAGGAAATCGCCTATGGCGTCGTTCGCTGGCAGGCTACGCTTGACTGGCTCATCGCCCGCAAAACCGGCGGACGCAACCAGAAACCCGCCCTGCAAAACCTCTTGCGGCTCGGCCTTTATCAGAGCTTCTGGCTCGACCGGATTCCCGGCCATGCCGCCGTGAACGAAACCGTCGAACTGGCCAGGCAAAACGGATTCGGCGCGCAAGCCGGGTTCGTGAATGCGGTCCTGCGCGGTTATTTGCGTGAAGCCGACGCCACCAAAAAACTTCTGGCCGATTTGAAAATTTCCCAACCCGCGCTCGGCTGGTCGCATCCCGCATGGCTCGTCGCGCGCTGGCAAAAACGTTGGGGCCTGGAACGAACCTCACAATTGCTTGCATGGAACAACACGCCGCCGAAAACGTTTGTGCGAGTCAATGCGCTGAAGTTTGGTGGGGCGGGCAGTCCTCTGCCCGCCGAGCGCGGGAATGCAGGGAACGGCGCGCACGGAGTGACGTGCCCTGCCTTGACAAGCGCCAGCGATTTGCTGGCTCGCTGGCGCGAGGAAAACGTGGAATACGATTTCGTGCGGCGCGATTGGCTGGAAGAAGATCTGGTCTTTGAATTGAAATCGCATCCGCCACTGGCGAAACTGGAAAGTTTTCAGCAAGGCTGGTTTTAC
>DATNHI010000221.1:0-11399 GCA_035605035.1 Verrucomicrobiia bacterium | reverse complement strand
CGACGTAATCCCACATCAACCGCCGGATTTCGTCCCAGTTGTGCGAGACGACGACTAGTTCATCCGGGTTGTGCGCGTTGCCGGATTGCCACAGCGGAATCGGGAGATTTGAAATTTCAGATTTGAAATTTGAAATCGCCCGGCCCGCCGCGCGATGCGCGCAAACCAGCGCCTCCAGCAGCGAATTGCTCGCCAGCCGGTTCGCGCCGTGCAATCCCGTGCAGGCGACCTCACCGACGGCGTAAAGTCCGGCGATGCCTGTCTCGCCATCCACGTTTGTCACCACGCCGCCGCATTGGTAATGCGCCGCCGGCACGACGGGAATCGGTTCCTTGGTGATGTCAATGCCGTAACGCAGGCAGGTCTGGTAAATGTTGGGAAAGCGTGCGATGATGAACCGCGCCGGTTTGTGCGTGATGTCCAGCCACACGTGTACCGCGCCGCTCTTTTTCATCTCGCTGTCAATCGCGCGCGCCACCACGTCGCGCGGCGCCAGCGATTTCAACGGATGCCAGGCGTCCATGAATTCGGCGCCATCGAACGACTTGAGCACGCCGCCTTCGCCGCGCACCGCCTCGCTGATGAGAAACGATTTGGCCTCCGGATGATACAGGCACGTCGGGTGGAACTGGACAAATTCCATGTTTGCAATCGTTGCGCCGGCGCGGAACGCCATCGCCACGCCGTCGCCGGTCGCAATGTCGGGGTTCGTCGTGTAAAGATAGACCTTGCCGCAACCGCCCGTGGCCAGCAGCGTCACCGGCGCGGTGAAGGCCCAGACGCGATTGCCATTTTTGTCGAACACATACGCGCCGAGGCAGCGGTTGCCGTCCGGCAAACCGGCTTTCCAGCTCGTGATCAAATCCACCGCGATGTGGTTCTCAAAAATTTCAATGTTCGGCTGCCGGGACGCCGCGTTCAGCAACGCGCGCTCGATTTCCCTCCCCGTTACGTCCTTCGCGTGCAGAATGCGCCGTTTCGAATGGCCGCCTTCTTTGCCCAGGTCCAGTTCCTTGCCACCGTCTTCCGCCGGCGCATCGCGCTCGGAAAATTTCATGCCCAGCTCAATCAATTCCTGGATCCGCGCCGGGCCTTCCTCGACGATGGTGCGGACAACGTTTTCTTTGCACAAACCCGCGCCCGCCGCGAGCGTGTCGCGCACGTGCAACTCGAACGAATCCTCCTTGCTCGTCACTGCCGCGATGCCGCCTTGCGCGTAATTCGTGTTCGACTCCGCGCGGTCTTTCTTGGTGACGATGGCCACGCGCCCGCGCGGCGCGACCTTCAGCGCGAAGGACAAGCCTGCGATGCCGCTGCCGAGGATGAGATAGTCGAATTGCTTCACCGGACAAAAAAACTAACGCAAAGACGCAAAGACGCAAAGCAAATTGGGTATTGCCAATTCGCCGATTTGGTGTTACCTCTTTCTCATGCAAACATTGACCGTGAAATTGCCCGCCGAGCTTTTTGAACGGCTGAACCGCCGGGCGCGTGACCTGAACCGCCCTAAATCTGAAATCGTCCGGCAGGCGTTGCTGGCGCAACTCAACGGCGATAAGAAATTTGAAAGCCTCCTTGAACGCGCCGGCGATTTGGTCGGCAAATACGCCAGCGGCAGAAAAGATTCGAGCCACAAAAGACATCTCAAAACACTCGGTCTCAAAAGCCTCGGCTCATGGAAACGTTCCTGACTGATTCCGGCCCGCTGGTTGCGTTGCTTGACAGTTCCGACCAGCATCACGAATGGGCCGCCGAACAATTTTCCCATCTGTCCAGCCCGCTTTTGACTTGTGAAGGCGCCATCACAGAAGCGACACATTTGCTCAAGGACGCGGGGGTTCCGCCGTGGGACGTTGTGGAACTTGTGGAGCGCGGAATCGTTATTGTTCGTTTCAACTTGGAAAACAATCTCGACCGCGTGCTGTCGCTGATGAAAAAATACGCCGACACGCCGATGGATTTCGTGGACGCCTGTATTGTCGCGATGACCGAGGAAAAACGCAACTGCCGGTTGCTGACACTCGATTCCGACTTTCGGATTTACCGCCGGTTTGAGCGCCAAACGATACCGCTCATCGCTCCGGTAAATTAAAAACCACGAGCCGTGGCCACGCGTCCGCGCGGTGCGACCTCCAGCGCGAAGGACAAGCCCGCGATGCCACTGCCGAAAACGAGAAAATCAAATTTTTTCATTTGTTCGCAATTTTGTGGCCGCAGGCTTCAGCCGGCGCGCAACCTGAAGGTTGCGGCTACAATCGCGCGTTATCAATCAACCGCGTTTTGCCGACAAACACTGCCAGCGCCATGCGCGTACCCTGCTTAACGTTTGAAACAGCCGCCAGAGTTTCGGGTTCAAAAAATTCCACGTAGTCCAGTCTGGCAGCCGGCTCGCATTCGACCAGCTTTTTCACCGCGGCCTTCAATTTCGCCGCGGGAAACGTCTTCGATTTTTCAACGGTGGCGCGTGCCATTTGAATCGCGCACCAGAGAACAGTCGCCTGCGAACGCAAGTCGCCGACCAGATATTTGTTGCGCGAACTCATCGCCAGACCGTCGGCTTCGCGCAACGTCGGCGCCACGATGATTTTAACCGGGAAATTTAGATCCGCCACCATGCGTTTGATGATGACCGCCTGCTGAAAATCTTTCTGTCCGAACACCGCCACGTCCGGCAATACGAGGTTGAACAACTTGGCGACGACCGTCGTCACTCCGCGAAAGTGCATGGGCCGCGCCGCCCCTTCCATCGTTTGCGACAATGTTTCTTCGACGACGTACGTGCTGAAGCTCTGGAGTGCGCCGACATGTCGGCGCTTTAAAAGCGGTGACATGTCACCGCAGTCCACAGCCGGATACATTTCCGGATCTTCGGGCGTGAAAACCACATCCACGCCTGCTTCGCGGCAGAGTTTCAAATCACGTTTCAAATCCCGCGGGTATTTTGAAAAGTCCTCCCGCGGCCCGAACTGGGTCGGGTTTACGTAAATGCTCGCCGCGACGACGCCGCTTTTGCCGACGGCCTGCCGCGCGCGTTTGACGAGACTCAAATGTCCCGCGTGCAAATAGCCCATGGTCGGCACGAAACCGATGCGTGTCCCGGTGCGTTGCCAGCGTTGGGCAAGCTTTTGCATGGCAGCGACGGAAGCAACGATTTTCACACCGCAAAGTTAGCGGCGAAACGCGGCCAATCAATGCAATAACGTGGGACAGGCGTCCCGCTTGTCACGGACTTCAATCTGGAAAGATGGAGACAGGCAAGATGCCTGTCCTGCAAAAAAAACCGCGCTGGAATTTTCCAACGCGGTTTGGCAGTGCATTCCACGGCCATCGCAAACCACAACGATGCCCGTGGAGCGTCCCCACAAAATTCTCAGCGGATGAAATTCAGCGGCGCACTGGCCGGTGTTTCATGGGCACACGGCTGGTCCGTCGGCGCATCGGCTTCGCGGTCATTGGGCGTCACGATTTTGTTGGCGAGCATCCACGCCTCGACTTCGTCGCCACTCACGTCCGCGAGCATGTGGCCGTTGATCTCGACGCACGGGCTGAGCATCTGGCCGGTCTTCTCCACCATTTCCTGGCGCTGGAGCGGGTCGTTGATAATGTCGCGGTCTTCGTAAGGCAGGTCATATTTCTTGAGCACCGCGCGCACGCCCATGCTCCAGCCGCAAGTCGGTTTCAAATAAGCGATAATTTTTGGCTTTTCCATAACTTTGTAAAATTTGTTCTTACGATGACAACAAGGTGCCACAAGGCGAAGTGCAGGGCAAATCTTTTAAACCACGGATGAACACTGGTAAACACGGATGAAAACTAATAAGTTATTGGCAAAAGGAACACATTTTGCAGTTCCGCAAAGGCGATTAGCCGAACGGCAGGATGTGAAGTTTCCAAAACTTTTCTAACAGCGGAAGCATGCGCCACATCATCGAGTTGCAGATTTTGTTCTAAACCTGCCGCCATTCTATTTCAATCTGTGTCCATCCGTGTCCATCGGTGGTTAAAAGTTATCTTTCATTGCCCGCCGCTTTCCGCGCATCCAAAACTTTTTTTGATGGAACATAATTCGCGATGAATTCGCGGTAAAATTCATCAAACGTCCCGGCGGCAAGATGCGCGCGCACATCGGTCATCAATTTCAGGAACAGATGGACGTTGTGGACGCTCAACATCCGCAAGGCGAGAATTTCATTCACGTTCAGCAAATGCCGGAGATAAGCGCGGGTGAAATTTTTACAGGCAAAACACTCGCAGCCTTCCTCAATCGGGCGAAAGTCGGCCTTGTAGCCGCCGCCTTTGAGGCCGAAGGCGCCCCGCCGGGTAATGGCGGTGCCGTTGCGCGCCACGCGCGTCGGCAGCACGCAATCGAACATATCCACGCCGCGCGCGATGAGTTCGAGCAATTGCGCAGGCGTGCCCAGCCCCATCGCGTAACGCGCCTTGTTCGCCGGCAGAAACGGTTCCGCCATTTCAATCGCCTTGAACATTTCCGGTTCCGGTTCGCCGACGCTCACGCCGCCGATGGCGTAGCCGTCAAAATCCATTGCGACCAGGGCCTTCGCACATTCCTCGCGCAATGCAGCGTTGCTGCCGCCCTGCACGATGCCGAAAACCTGCTGTCCTGCGGCCCGGGGCTGTTCGCGGCATTCGCGCGCCCAACGGATCGTGCGTTCGACGGCATGACGCTGCTCGCGCGCGGGCGCATCGTGCGGCGGACATTCATCGAACACCATGGCGATGTCCGAACCCAGCACGCGCTGGATTTCCATTGCTTCCTTCGGGCCAAGGAACAGCGGCGCGCCGTCCACGTGCGAATTGAACTCGACGCCGTGCGGCTTGATTTTGCGGATTTTGGCCAGGCTGAAGACCTGAAATCCGCCGCTGTCGGTCAGAATCGGCGCGTCCCAATTCATGAAACGATGCAACCCGCCGGCGGCGCGGAGGATGTCGAGTCCGGGCCGGATGTTGAGGTGGTAGGAATTGCCGAGGATGATTTGGGTGCCCATCTCGCGGAGTTCGCGCGGGTCGAGCGCCTTGACACTGGCCTGGGTGCCGACGGGCATGAACACCGGCGTTTCGACGACGCCATGTGCGGTGATGAGCCGGCCAAGGCGCGCCTTGGTATGCGAATCGGTTTTGAGCAGTTCAAACATCGCGCGAAGGTTCAATCAAAACGGCGCGGTTGAACATGAAATTTTGAGTTTGATTGTGCTTCCTCAGGAATTGCCTGTCAGACTCAACAAATTTCTGGCTTCGAACAGAAACGTCCACCACCAGATCAGGAACACCCCCCCGCGCAGATAGAACCAGACGGCGAGAAATCCCATGACGACCCTGCTGGCCATGAACATCGTCAACAGCCCGGATGAAATCGGCACCGGAGCCGTTTGGATTCTGAGCACCTGCACGAAAACTCCAAACAGAACAGTCAGGCTGGCGGCCACCCAACGATTTTTAAAAAGCCGCATGGACCAGGCCAGGGGCGCAAAAAGCAGGAACAATTGATTGAAGGCCAGGAAAAACAGCAACCACGCAAGCCATTGTTTCAGGTCAGCCGGATATTCTTCCGGCAGTTTGGGCCGGAGCGACGGGTCAAGAAACAGATGAAACACGACGGCAGCGGTAATTCCGATCAAGGTCACCGCGATGAACGGGCCAGGTTCGAGCTTGAAGACAAAGACCGGCTGGTGGGTGTATTTCGTGTGCCACGCAAAAACGAAGCCCCAGAGGATAATGGCACAGAAGAAAATCGCGGCCACCATATACCAGAGCACATACGGACGATTCAGCCAGAATGACAGGCGTGGGTAGGAAGCGAGCGTGGAAACCAGCGCGGCGATAACCGCCCATTTCAGAACCCGGGGTTGGAGAAAGTCGCGCACGTTATGCTTGCCGGTTGCCGGCCGGGACAGCCAAGCCCCTTCTTACGGATTGCGAAGCTCGGCAAACGAAACGTCCACCAGCAAATCAGCGGCGATTTTTTCCAGTTCTTTTTTCAGAGCCGCCAGATCACAGCCTACGGGCAGTTGCAGGCGGGCGGCGGCTTTAAACAGGGTTTCGCCGGACATCGGGGCGCTGGCGACTTCACTGGAAAATTCCTCGACGTTCACATTCGCGCGGGCCAGCGCACTCGTGATTTCGCGGACGATACCGGGCCGGTCATGTCCGACCAGTTCCAGTTTCACCGGCCGGCCGGGGGTTGCCACCGGGATGGCCGCATCAGGCTGGACGACGACGGTGAGTCCGGCGCCTTGAAGGGTTTGCAGCGCTGCGAACAATGCCCGGCGTTTTTCGTCGGGCAATTCGACGCGCAAAATGCCGGCGAACTCGCCGCCCAGCCGGCACATGCGGCTTTCCAGCCAGTTGCCGCCGTGATCGGCCACGACGCGCGCGACCGATTCGACCAGGCCGGTGCGGTCGGGGCCGATGATGGTCATCACCAGGGGAACTTGCACAGGGTTTTGTTAACCGTTCGCCGTGCGGCTGGCAAGGATTCTTCGGCGGTCACAATCAGCCGCCGTCAGCCTGAGCATTCGCCAGACTGAATTCGTTCGCAAAAATGACAATTCTGACACCTCCGGCCTTTTCAGGTGGTGGTTTCTGTGTTAGAGAGAAGCCGGCAATGAAAGGCCCATTATGATGCTCGAATACGCTTTGGAAAAATTCCCGTTCCGGGTGAAATTGCGCGACGGCACGGAATGCACCGTGCGCCCGTTGGGCAAACGGGACGACGCGCGCCTGCACAAGTTCTTCCTGGCGGTGCCGGAAGAGGAACGATTATTCATCAAGCAGCCGATTTTCGACCGCACGATGTTCAAGGACTGGTGCCGGCACGCGGATTTTGAGCGGAACCTGCCCCTGCTGATGCTGCACCGGGAGAAAGTCATCGGCGAGGCCACGTTGCACCAGCGTTTCGGCGGCTGGAAACGCCACATCGGCCTCGTCACCGTCCTGACCCATCCGCAATATCGCGGGCGCGACGTGGCGAAAATCCTGGTCGCGGAAGTGGTCGAGATCGCGCGCATCCTCGGCCTGCGGCGCCTGGAGGCGGAATTGAACGGCGAACGCAAGGTCGCCATTCACGCGCTGGAACACATCGGTTTCCAGTATCTGCTGCGGCAGGAGGATTATGTGCTCGACATGAAGGCCGTCACGCACGATTTCGTGCTCATGGGCATGGACCTGCGGACGGACGAGGAATACGCCGGCGTCGGCGGTTGAACTTCAGGGTTGGCTGGTGATTTTCTGCCAGTTGACGCCTTGCGCGGCGGCGTAGGCGGCGAAGGCCTTCTCGTTTTGAATCAGCACGGCGCGGACCACGCTCGAATCATCTGCGCGGCCCAGTTCCAGAATGCTGTCGGGAATGATGCCCATTTTCTTGTGCGCGTAAACCAGCGCAAAAACCGACTGCGCGACGGCGGTGTAGGGCAGGTCCTTGTAAGCGCCTTCGACGGCGTCCTCGACGGCATTGGCGAGAAATTCCAGTTGGTCCACCAGATGCGGGAAATGGGGCGTGCTGATTTGCGTGAATTCAAGCTTCCACTGCGGCAATTGACGCAGGACTTTTTCCGCGACACTGGGCGTGATGCTCGCGGCGGCGCCGTTCACAAATTTTGCAATTTCGGGCATGACGGCGGCAATTTAAGGAAAGTCCCGCGCCGGTGAAAGCAAAAATGTGGTGACAAACGCGCTTCCATTGGCCGCCGGGTTCCTGCTAGGAATATGCCTGTGCAGGATTTAATTGCCAAAGCCAGTACGCTGCTGGAGGCGCTGCCGTATATCCAGAAATTCAGCGGCGCGACCTTCGTCGTCAAGTATGGCGGGAGTTTCATGGACTCGCCGGATGAAAATGTGCGCACCGGCGTCGCCCGGGACATCGTATTTCTCGAAGCCGTGGAAATCGACCCCGTCGTGGTCCACGGCGGCGGCAAGGCCATCACCCGCGCCATGGAAAAGGCCGGGCTCAAGGCGGACTTCATCCAGGGCCAACGCGTCACCGACGAAGCCACGGTAAGAATCGTGGACAGTGTGCTTTCGCGCGAGATCAATCCGGAGGTTGTCAAGACCATCAAAGGGTTGGGCGGTCAGCCCGTCGGCTTTGCCGGGCCGGACATTTTCAAGTGCCGCAAGCTGCTGCTCGACGACAAGGAAAATCCGGCCCGGAAGATTGACATCGGCTATGTCGGCGAAGTGGTCGAAGTCAACAGCGCGCCACTCAAGGAAAGCATCTGGTGCGGTTTCACGCCGATCATCAGTCCGACGGCGCGCGGCGAGGACGGGAAGCTATACAATTGCAACGCCGACGTGGCGGCGGCGCAACTGGCCATTGCCCTCAAGGCGAAGCGGCTGGTGTTCATGAGCGACGTGCCGGGCCTGTTGGAGGACCCGCAGCGGCCTGATTCCATCATCCCGCATCTCAGAACCAGCGAGGTGGCGGCGCTCAAGGCTTCCGGCGTGATTGACCAGGGCATGATTCCGAAGGTGGACAGCGCCGTGGCGGCCATCCAGGCCGGCGTTGAAAAAGTTTCCTTCGTGGACGGCCGTGTGCCGCACGCCGTGCTGCTGGAAATATTTACCGACGAAGGGGTCGGCACGGAAATCGTGCTTTGATTTCAGTGACGGAAGATGCGAATCTGTCAGCGTGACCAATCAAGCTGCTTATATTTTACGCGAGAATACCGGAACTTCCGGCATCGTGGAAACCGCCCGGACGGCGGTGGCGGTGCTGGCAGACCACGATATTCCGCACCTGGTGGTTGGTGGACTGGCGGTGCAGGAGCACGGTTATCCGCGCGTGACGATTGACGTGGACATCGTCGTGCCGGACGTGCTGGAGGCGGTGGAATTTCTCACCGCCAGTTTGACCGGGCCGTTTTATCGCGTGCCCAAAGTTCAGGACCGCGTGGAAGACCGGCGGAACGGCGTAATGATTGATTTGCTTCCGGCGGGAAAAGTTTTGCAGCCCGGCTGCAAAGTGCCGTTTCCGCAACCCGGCAAAGTTGCCGAACAAATCCAAATCGTGGCCCTGGAGGAACTCATCTCGCTCAAGCTGGATAGCTGGGCAGGCAGTCCAGCCAGACGCCTCAAGGACAAGGCCGATGTAAACGAACTTATTTTGCGCCGCAAACTTCCGCGTGACTTTGCCGTGAATCCCGCCGTGCGCGCGTTCTACCTCGATACCTGGGACGCCTTGCAGAACGAGAAGTGATTTGCGATTTACGATTTACGATTTACGATTGATGCTGGATTTTGAAAACGAGCGCGACTCGCAAATCGTAAATCCAAAATCGCAAATGAAAGAAATTGTGCCATCACCGCCGCCACTCGTTCACAACCAATTCGAGTCGGTGCGGGAGTTGTTCAGCAAAAACGTCGTGCCGAGCTATGGCCGCTTCGACCTCGTCCTCAGCCACGGCGCAGGCAGCTATTTGTTTGATGTGGCCGGCAAACGCTACCTCGATCTCGGCGCCGGCATCGCCGTGTGCTGCCTCGGCCACGCGCACCCGGCCATCACCGAAGCGCTCGACGAGCAATCGCGCAAACTGGTCCACGTCTCAAATCTTTATTTCACCGAACCGCAAGGCCGGCTGGCGGCCGAATTGGTCAAGCGCTTGGGCCCCGGCAAATGTTTTTTCGCCAACAGCGGCGCGGAAGCCAACGAAGGCTTGTTCAAGCTGGCGCGGAAATTCGGCCATGACGAAGGCCGGTTTGAAATCCTGACGGCGGCGAATTCGTTTCACGGGCGCACGCTGGCCGGCATCGCCGCCACCGGCCAGGACAAGGTAAAGAAAGGGTTCGAGCCGATGACGCCGGGTTTCCGGCACATCCCGTTCAACGATCTGGCCGCGGCGCGCAACACGCTTTCGCCCGCGACGGTGGCCATCCTGATTGAAGGCGTGCAGGGCGAAGGCGGCATCACGCCGGCCACGCCGGAATATCTCCTCGGCTTGCGGTCCTTGTGCAACGAGAAGAAACTCCTGCTGTTCATGGACGGCGTGCAATGCGGACATTATCGAACCGGGAAATTCCAGAGTTTCCAACGGATTCTCGAAGCTGTCCCTCCGAACTCCGAACTCCGAACTCCGAACTCCGATTTTCTCCCCGATGGCATTTCGATGGCCAAATCGCTCGGCGGCGGATTTCCCATCGGCGCGTTCTGGGTACGGGCGCCGTATGCCGATTTATTGGGACCGGGCACGCACGCCACAACTTTCGGCGGCACGCCACTGGCCTGCGCCGTCGCGCTCAAGGTGCTCGAAGTCATCGAACAGGAACGGCTCGATGAAAACGCGCGCAAATTGGGCGAATGGTTCGCGCGGGAACTCGAACGGCTTGCGAAAAATTATCCGCAAGTGGTCAAACGGGCGCGGGGCCTGGGATTCATGCTCGGCCTGGAACTGGTTGAAAAAGAGAAAATTCCGAAATTGGCCGCGAGCGACAAGGCCGCCGCGATTCAATTTGTCAATCGGCTGCACCAGCTCGGCGTGATGACCATTCCGGCGGGCACGCAAATCGTGCGGTTACTGCCGCCACTGAACTTGAAGCCGCAGGAAGCGGGCGAAGGCATCGCGCGAATTGAGGAAGTCGTCAAATCGCTGGCGTGACTTTTGCATGACGCCCGCAGCTCACAAACATTTGTCCAAACGCGATCCGGTGATGCGTCGGCTCATCCGCGAACATGGAAAATGCGACCTGACGCCGGAAACACGAAGACCACCGTTTCAATCGCTGGTGATGGCCGTTGCTCACCAGCAACTCAACGGCACGGCGGCCAACAACATCCTCGCCCGGTTCAGAAAACTATTTCCCGGACGAAAATTCCCGCGCGCGGAAGACCTGGCCTCGGTGACGGACAAACAGTTGCGCGCGTGCGGGTTTTCCTTCGCCAAGATTGCGTCCATCCGCGACATCGCGGCAAAAACCCTGGACGGGGTGGTGCCGGCTTCGCGCCAGATGGCAAAGCTGCCCGACGATGAAATCATCGCACGGCTGACGGAAGTCCGCGGTGTTGGCCGCTGGACGGTGGAAATGCTTTTGATTTTTCAGCTTGGCCGTTCCGATGTTTTGCCGGCGGACGATTTTGGCGTGCGCAGCGGTTTTCGCCACGCTTACAAAAAGCGCGACCTCCCATCGGTGAAAGAGCTGCTGGCGTTCGGCGAACGCTGGCGTCCGCATCGTACGACCGCCGCCTGGTATCTCTGGTGCGCGGCGGATGCGGCAAAGAAAAAGTAGGGCAGGCTTCCAGCCTGTCTCGAACTTGGTTTGTTCTAAGCACATGGGTGACAGTTTCTCCCAAGGACATGGGTTACACTTGGGCGCATGCCTTGGAAACATACCTGTGCGATGAACGAACGAACGATCATGATTGGTGAATATTTGAGCGGCGGTTATTCGATCAG
>DATNHI010000220.1:0-4653 GCA_035605035.1 Verrucomicrobiia bacterium | reverse complement strand
GGTCATGACCACGGCAACACTGCCGAAAACCGCCAACAGCGTCGGGCCCATGACTTTTTCCATCACTTGCAACGCCTGGTCTTCCTGAGCCTGGGTCATTTTGCCCTGCTGTACTTGCTTGTCCATTGCCTTGACCTGCTGATCGCGGATGGTCTGTTGAATGGCGGGTTGGGTGAACATGATGCACACGGAAATGACGCCCACCACGGCGAAGAGCAGCACCGGCACGAGCCAGTTGGCAACCTGCGTTGGCGCTGACTTGATTTCGGTGAAGACGTCGCCCGGTGCGGCAATCACGTTAAGCAACCGGCCCGCCAGCGAGGTGGCCGGGACTGGCGGTGTAGCCGGCTGAAGCTCAGGAATGGATTGAACAGGGTCCATGGTCTTGTGCGGTTTTAAAGATTATTCAGACCATACTTAGGCAAATTCCGGCGGAAGTTACAAGCAAAGTCGGGATTTTTTTGATTGATTGGAATTGTCCTGTATTGGGCAATTCCGAGCTATGACTTCAGACCAGCGTTCATCGCCATTGTCCACGGGCTTTCACCGCCCCGACCGGATGCGGCGTCTGCAATCCTTTCATCGCGCGCCAACAAAATGCGGCGAACGCGGCCTCCGGGCGTTGGTCTTCATTTTCCAGCGGGAATTTCGCGGGAACGCTGGTGTCATTGCACAACGTGGGAAAGAGGCGCAGACAAGCTGTCCGCGCTCCGGAAAAATCAGGCCACGGCTGGATCGAGCCGTTTGTCGGGCACGAGATAATTGCGGACGTAGTCGGCCACGGCGTCTTCGAGCGACGTGACCGGCGCGGTGTAACCGGCAGCGCGCAGCCGGGCCGGGTTCGCCCGGGTGAAATACTGGTATTTGTCGCGAATTGCTTCCGGCATTTCGATGAACTGGATGTTTGGCTTTCGCTTCAATGCGGCAAAAACCGCGTTGGCCAGATCATTCCATGTCCGCGCCTGGCCGCTGCCGATGTTGATCAGGCCATTCGCCCTGGGCGTCGCGGCCAGATGCAACGTCATGGCGACGGCGTCCTTGACGTAAAGGAAATCGCGCTTCTGCTCACCGTCGCGATAATCGGAACGGTAACTCTTGAACAGCCGGATAGCGCCGGTCTCGCGCACTTGCCCGAAACTTTTATGGACGAGCGAACGCATGTCGCCCTTGTGATCTTCGTTCGGGCCGAAGACGTTGAAATATTTCAACCCGGCGATGCGGTCCAAAAATCCGGCGCGCCGGGCGTGCAAATCAAACAAGTGCTTCGAGCAACCGTACATGTTCAACGGGCGCAGCTTGTCCAGTTGCGAAACGTCGTCCTCCATGCCCGCCGAGCCGTCGCCGTAAGTTGCGGCGGACGATGCATAAACGAAACGCGGCTTTTGGCGGTGGGCGGTCCGGGTGAGCGCCCACACCGCGAGGTCCTTGGTGAATTCGTAATTGTTGCGGATGAGAAAACCCGCGTCGCGCTCGGTCGTGGACGAACAAGCGCCCAGGTGCAGGATCAAATCGAACTTTCCCAGCGCGCCGCTTTGCAGCCGCGGCAGCAGGTCGTCGGCCTCGACGTAATCGGCGAAGCGCAGGGCCGTGAGGTTGCGCCATTTTTCGTCAGCGCCGAGGCGGTCGCAAACGACGATGTTGTCGCAACCGCGGCGGTTCAGCGCCCAGACCAGCGCGCTGCCGATAAAACCCGCGCCGCCGGTGACAAGCACCCGCGCATCGGAGAAATCGTTGGGTCGCATTTTCGATTGAGCATGGCGCGAAACGGAAAAGAATTCAATCTCGCGCTGTCAATTTTTCCGGAAGCGATAAAAACGTTGCGGGTAATTCGTGGATTCGGGGTCGCGGAAATAGAAAAGGGCATTCGTGAGTGGGGTCCATTCGACGAGATCAGTTGATACTTCAATCGGATAGGTGAGACCGATGCCATCGGGCAGGCGATAGCCAAACGAAGGGTCAACGGCAAGCGGCGTAGCCAGAGGGGTTTGTATGGTCTGCCCCAGATAAACCAGTGGTGAAGGCGGCACGGGATTCGTGATTGGTGGTTGCGACGAACCCCGGGCTGCGCCTGGTTGAGCGATAACTTCGGCTGACTCAAAGGCCCAACTGATCAAATCATGATTTTGCCAGTCCGCGCCCGAGGCCGCCGTAAAACCCACCCAGGCGCGGCCATTATCCAGGTTCATGACTTTGGCCAGATTGACATAGACGGTCATCAGCGGATTTTCCAGATCATCCAGAAACACTTGCAGGTTGCCGGGAACGTAAACAATTTTCACCGTGTGAATCTGGCCGTCGGAAAAATTGACGCCATTCGTGGTCGCGGCGATGGTGTTGCTGAGGCTGTCCCAAAGTGGAGTCGTAGGCGAATGAGGCGCCAGCACCGCGATCAGGTCGTACCGGCCATAGTCATTGCCATAGGCGTGGTCCTGCCAGTGATAATTGTTGAATTTGACCGCCAGCAGATTGGTGATGCCTCCATAGCCGATGTTGCACCCGGGATAGCCGAGCGCCGGAGTTGAATTGTTCTGAATCACAAACGCCAGGCCGTCGGCGCCAGCAGAATATTTCTCGGTGATTTGAATTTGGAAAGTCGTTTCGAAGCCATTCTTGACCGGCTGTTTTGCGTTCAGCCATGCGCCGCCCAATCCCTGACCCGGGATAGCGGGAGAGAGCCGCAGTTTTCCTTCAAACGGACTCGCATGGGCCTGCAAAATCAGTCCCGTCGTCGAATCGAAATTGGCGTAAATCGCGCCGGCCGCGAGCGATTGATGACCCAGGAGCGCGACGCCGATAAGCGCCATCAGCTCGAAAGGGGCATTTGGCATCCGCCACATGGAATTCTTATGGGTCATGGTTGTTTCAACAATGGTCGGACGGATTTCGTTCAAAGATGCTCCCCGAATTTTTAGCGGCCGCGAACGCAGACGCCCCGGACATGGCGCGAACGAGCCGGGAACACAAGTTTATGCTGGACCTGCCATTTGGCAGAGCAGGGAATTTCCTGCCTGCCATCATTTTAACGCGGAACGTCAAATCTGCCTTTGACATTGCGTCAGGGGGGCATAAATTCTGCTCATGCCGGTTATAAAAGGTTCCGGCATTAAACCCGTTCCAGATCAATTTTATGAAACCCGCAAACATTTTTGCGTCAATCATGACCGCAGGTTTGTTGGCCACGTTCACCTTCTCCGGTTTTTCACAAATGATGCCGGCCACCAGTTCGGTGCCGCCGCCCAATTTGGGCGACGCGCCCAGGGCGCCAAATGATGTTTCCGGTCTGCCGGGCGGCGGTCCGCGCCCCCAGGAAGTGACCGGCGGGTTCAGCGTCAATACCGATTCGCGCGAGCAAACGCGGGAGTTTTTTAATGCTATTTATCCTTCATCACAGGGCGTGGCCATAAACTCGACGGCCGTCACGACCAACTGTTTCCCCGGCACCAATTCCACCGCCTTTCAAAACGCGACTTTGCGCCGCATCAATTGGCTCCGCGCGATGGGCGGCGTGCCGGCAATCATCACCTTTGACTCCGGCGAATCCACGCAAGACCAGGCGGGCGCGCTCATGATGTCTGCCAACAACACCCTCCAGCATGTCGGCATCCCGCCGACGTGGAGCTGTTTCACCATTGCCGGCACCAACGCCGCGGCACACTCGAATTTGGCCCTCGGCTCCGATGGGGCGGACTCTGCCACGAGCTATATCTGGGACTTTGGGTCAAACAACACCGAGGTTGGCCACCGGCGGTGGATTTTGTACCCGCAAACCCAGGTTATGGCCGCGGGCGATGTGCCGGCGGAAAGCGGTTTCAGTCCGGCAAACGCGACCTGGATACTCGACGCCAACTTTGGCGGTCCACGCCCGGCCACGTCTAAACCTTACGTCGCTTGGCCGCCGGAAGGATTTATTCCATATTCGCTTGCTTTTCCGCAATGGTCATTCGCGTTGTCGAATGCGAATTTCAGCGCGGCAACCGTCACCATGACCAGCAATGGTGTGCCGGTATTAGTTTCGATTCAACCGTATCTGACCGGTTACGGCGAAAACACCATTGTCTGGGTGCCGATGGGCTTGGACGCGACCAGCCAATCCACGACGTTTCCATTCAGCGGCACGGACACGGTTTATAGCGTCACGGTGAGTAACATTAATTACAATGGCGCGCCCGTCAGTTATTCCTACAACGTGACGTTGTTTGATCCTGCGGTGCCGGGAACGGATTATGTGGCCACTGTCGTTAGCGGCACGAGCACGCCGTATCTCAACACCGGCAATGCCTACGCCTGTGTGCCCATTGCCAACCCCAACACGACTGGTTACCAATGGCTTGTGGTCCAAAGCACGAACGGAAATCTCACGGACAACGCCAACAACGGCTTGGTGAATTTCACGATCACGCCGCCGCCGATTTATGCGGTTAACGTCCTCGCGCCGGATGGTTCTGGCAACTGTTTTCACCTTTGTCACACCAATCCCGTCTCGCAACTGTTGCAACTAAACGAGGTATTATTCCCGGCCACAAACACAACGTTTTCGTTCAAGAGCCTGCTTGGTTATGCAACGAGCTACGAAGTTGCGTATGCGCAGGTGTCCACGGATGGCGGCGCAAACTGGCAGAACCTTTTTGTGGAAGCCGGCAGTGGCGGACCGGG
>DATNHI010000219.1:0-3315 GCA_035605035.1 Verrucomicrobiia bacterium | reverse complement strand
CCGAGGGTTCGCTTCGCTCCGGTCTGCGGCGGCGGTACCCCGTTTGGGACCGCGCGCCAACCACCCAAAAGTGTAACCTATGTGCTTGGGAGTTTTTGTCACCTATGTGCTTGAACATTCATGGCGGCCCGCCAAACACTTTGTCCATCCATTCTGGCTGGCTCAGTGTGGTGCGGAGGAAATACGTGGACAGAGTTTTCGGCGAGCCGCCGAAAACCGCACGCGGGGCGCGTGCGCTCCCCCGGGCCTTCCACTAAGTTGCGCTTGATTGGTTGGTAAAATCAGGCATTTTCGCCCTGCACGTCCGACAGCTTGAAAACACTGCACAAATACCTGGTCCGCGAAATCCTCGTCTCATTGCTGATGACGGTGGCAGTGTTCGTCTTCGTGGTATTGCTTTTCAACGTGCTCAAGGAAATTCTCCCTTTGCTGGTCCGGGGCGAGGTGGGTCTGTGGCTGGTGCTGAAAGCCATTGGCCTGCTGATACCTTTCGCGTGCGTTTATGCCCTGCCCATGGGGTTTATCACCGCAGCCCTGCTGGTGTTCGGGCGGTTCAGCGCCGATCAGGAATTGACCGCCGCCCGCGCCAGCGGCATCAGTCTGTTTTCACTGATTTCGCCTGTGCTGTTGCTCAGTCTGTTTTGTTGCGCTCTCAGCGCGTGGTTCAACATGGACCTCGGTCCGCGCTCCCGGGTCAACTACATTATCCTGAAAAATCAGGCCCGTTCCGAACTGGGAAATGTTCAGTTGCCCGCAGGCAAAGTCATCAACGATTTTCCAGGTTATGTCTTCTACACGGCCAAAAACCACGACGGCAATCTGGAGCATATTTGGATCCTGCAATTGGGGAACGAGACCAACGTGGCAAGGACCGTGAGCGCCCCGCGCGGCCGGCTGGAAATGGTCCTGACCAACCATCAGCTTATTTTGCATCTGAACGACGCGCGGGTGGTCTCTTTCAGCAGCGGGCACATTAACATCATGTCGTTCTCCGAATTGCCCCTGGTTCTCGACCTCAACGTAGCGACAAACCAGCCTTACAAACCCAAGATCAGCGACATGACTTTCTGGCAGTTGCGGGAGGAATTGAACGATTTGGAGAAAAAATTGGGTTCACTGCCGGTCATCGCGGAGGGTTCTTCGGGGCAAATGCGTGCGCAGCTTCATGAAGCCGACAAACAGCGGAGCGATTTGACCGAGCCGGTCATCGTGGAAATGCACCGGCAAATCGCGTTTTCATTCGCTTGCTTCGGGTTCACGCTCGTCGGGATTCCGCTCGGCATTCGCCTGCACCGGCGCGAGACGAACGTCGGCGTGGCTGTCGCGCTGATGCTGGTGCTGGTGTATTACGCCTTCAACATGCTGGGAGAATCGCTTTCCGCCCGGCCTGAATTCGTGCCGCACCTGATTTTCTGGCTGCCCAATTTTATTTTTCAGGCCGTCGGCGCGGTCCTGCTCTGGCGCGCGAACAAAGGGATTTAACATCCAACCTTCAATTTTGAAAATCGAACCGAACGTCACGCCAGGTTTTATTGGATGTTGGGCGTTTCATTTTTTCCGCCGAAAGACCTTGCCCACCTCCGCCTGATCCACCGGTTTAACAATCAGCTCGTCAATGTTCACGTGCGAGGGGCGGCCGGCGACCCAGACCAGAATTTCTGCGATGTCTTCGGCGGTCAACGGCTTCATGCCTTGATACACCTTCTTCGCCTGCGCGCCGTCCCCTTTGAATCGCACGAGGGAAAATTCCGTCTCCGCCAGGCCCGGGTCCACCGTGCCGACGCGGATGCCCGTGCCGAGCAATTCGTGCCGCAATGCGCGGGTGATTTGCAGTTCGCCCGCTTTTGCGGCGCAATACACCGCGCCGCCTTCGTAAGCCGTGTGGCCGGCCACCGAACCGATGTTGATGATGCTGGCCCCGGCGTCGCGCGGCATCAACGGCAGCGCCGCGCGTGTCATGCGCACCACGCCGAGCACGTTGGATTGAATCATCGCCTCCCA
The DNA here is from genome assembly GCA_035605035.1 of Verrucomicrobiia bacterium. Lineage (GTDB taxonomy): Bacteria > Verrucomicrobiota > Verrucomicrobiia > Limisphaerales > UBA11358 > UBA11358. The sequence goes on along the minus strand of DATNHI010000219.1, from coordinate 1,314 downwards.
ATCCGCATCCTTGCCCTCGGCGACGGTGTCCAGCCCGTGCGCGCCGCCGGCATTGTTGATCAAGACGTGAAGAGTTCGGAATTCGGATTTCGGATTTCGGATTTTTCCCGTGGCCCAATCCATGAAAGCTTTGACACTCGCGGTCTGGCTCACATCCAGTTTGTGGTAATGCGCCTCGACGGCGCCATTTTTGCGCGCCTCGGCGGCGACCTGTTTCAGGCGGTCAACCCGCCGTGCGCCAAGCAAAAGTTTTGCGCCTTTGGCGCCGAAGGCGCACGCGGCCGCCGCCCCGAATCCGGACGAGGCGCCGGTAATCAGGACCCATTTATTTTTCAGTGGCGATTGGTTTTGATGTTTCATTGGAAAATATGACCTTGAGAAATTACGTTTGGAGCAATTTGCCTAAACGCTGTTTCTTGTAGCTCGACTCCGCTGCGTAGTGGGTAAAGGCACCCAGAAATGCCGATTGGCGAGTGCGTGACCGGAACCGCTTTTGAGATACCGCTCGAAGTGTTGTGCCTGTTCAAGCGTTTCAAATGCGATATAGGTTTTGAGTTTCCAGGGAACAAATTTGGCAGTATGTGAACAACGGCCGGCGTTATGTTCGGCCAATCGCTGCTTCAGGTCGGAGGTATGCCCGATATAATGGTTCCCTGGATGGCCAATGCTTTCGATTAGATAGGTATAAAACATGGTACGATCGCTTGATCCGGCCTGCCATCCGTAGCTCGAAACCGATGGCAGCCTGTCCTCCTTCGCCGAGGCTTCGGAGGACACCATCCTTCGCTCGAAACCTCCGATGTCGGTTTCGAGCGAAGGATGGTGGAGCCGAGGGGATTCGAACCCCTGACCTGCTGATTGCGAACCAGCCGCTCTACCAACTGAGCTACGACCCCAGCCGATTCCACCTGAACCTCAACGGCGATTACTATGCTGAATTGCGCCCGGACGACAAGTCTTTTGCCGGTGAATAAAAGTCGGCGGGTCCGGCGATCACACACGATTTTCATCGCCAAAACCCGCCGACGCCTGCTTTTTAAAGGCAGCGCACCCAGTTCTCATTGGGCAAAGGAAACCTAGCCCATCATGCGGGCGTGGCAAGTGATTTCTTAAAAAATATTTTCATCTTCACCCCGGGAATCGTATCTTCTCCGGAACGTATTCACATCCACTTGGGATCATTCGAAAAATTGGGCAGGCCAAAGTATTGCCGGGCGCTGCTGTTTGCCGGGTTGCTGTTGTGCGAATCGGTTTCCGCCTTTTCAGCCATTGCCGGCGTGGCCGGCCAACCCGGCTCGCACTTCATTGTGGATG
>DATNHI010000218.1:0-10917 GCA_035605035.1 Verrucomicrobiia bacterium | reverse complement strand
TGTTTAATATCATCGACCTGTTCCGCCAAGGCATTTTCCACACTCGCAATGAAGTTCCAGCAACTCGAGGTGCTGCCCCCGAAGCTGATCACCGTATCCCGCTCAGCATGATCGTCGGTGACGGCCAGGACCTCGCCATAGGGGCCGAACCGGTGCACCGCGCGCTCAATCATCTGGTCGGCGGTCTGGCCCGTGCGCGAGAACAAAATTTCCACCGCCGCATCCGCTTTACGCTTCGACGCGCCCGCCGACGCTCTGGCGCCGTCAAAAAAAACCGTGACGGGCGTGCCCGTCGCATCGTGATAACGTGTAAGGACTTGGACCAATTCCTGGCGTGCGCGCCCGGAATGGCGCGGGTGGCCCGGAGCCAGTTCCGGCCAGTTGTGCAGCAGGCTGTAGCCGTCCACCAAAATCCGTATCAACGCCATCTGTGCATCGTAACCATTTGCCGCGCCAAGGGAAAAGGTAAATTGAATACGACGGAAACGCATTGTTTTTTGGTCAGCGCGCGGTTAAATGAGTGTCCACAAATGGGCATGGCCGACACGCAACGCATTTTTCAGAAATCGAACCGGCGCATCGCCGCGCTGGCGCTGGTGGTCTTTGCGCTGGATCAATCCACCAAGTGGCTGGTGCTGAAAACGCTCCCGGCCTACCATGAAAAAATCATCATTGACGGTTTTTTTAAGTTTGTGCACTGGGGCAACACCGGGGCGGCTTGGAGCCTTTTCAGCGGGAACAACATCACGCTCGCCGTCGTCGCCCTCCTCGCGCTCGTCGCACTCTTTCTCACGCGGCATCATTTTGATTCACACACGCTGCCCGGCCAGATTGCTTTCGGCCTGATTTTCGGCGGCATCGCCGGCAATCTCACCGACCGCCTGCTGCCCGGGCGGCATGAAGTGGTGGATTTTCTGCGGTTCTATCTGCAACAGCGCGGCGGCGATGAAATCGGTTTTCCCGCATTCAATGTTGCTGACACCGCCATCTGCACCGGCGTGGCATTGATCTTCCTCATCACCTGGAAAAATGAGCACGCCACCAAACCCGCGACGAGTGACAAGTGACCTGAAAAATATCCGAAAGCCGCCGACCGCGCATTTTTTGCCACCTGTTACCCGCCGCCCGTCACGCTGAAATGTCCGCGCGCAGGGAAACTTTTACCGTTGAAAAATCGCTCCCGGGTGGGCGGCTTGACACATTTTTGCGCGAAAGATTCCCCGCCGTGTCGCGCGTCGCGCTCAAACGGTTGATTGAACAAGGCCAGGTCCGCGTGAACGGCCAGACCGTCAAGCCTACGCACAGCCCGCGCGCCGGCGAACAAATCGGAATCTGCTGGCCGGAAGCCCGGCCTATTGAGGCGCAGCCGGAGGAGATGCCGCTCGACGTTCTTTTCGAGGACAAATCGCTGCTGGTTTTGAACAAGCCCGCCGGATTGGTCGTGCATCCTGCCGCCGGAAACGAGCAACACACGCTCGTCAACGCGTTGCTTCATCACTGCCAGGGTTCGCTCAGCGGCATCGGTGGCGTCGCGCGACCAGGCATAGTCCACCGGCTGGACAAGGAAACCAGCGGCTGCCTCGTCGTTGCCAAGAACGACGAGACGCATCAGGCGCTTTCCAGACAATTTGCCGCGCGCGAGGTCGGTAAAATTTACAATGCGATCGTGTGCGGCAAGCTTGCGCGTGATTCCGGTGAAATCCGCGCCGCCATCGCCCGGCACCCGACGCACCGCAAACGCATGGCCGTGCGGGACGACAATTCTGGCCGCGCCGCGCACACCAGCTATCGCGTGCTCGAACGGCTGAACGCCGCCACGTTCGTCGAAGCGCAATTGCACACGGGCCGCACGCACCAGATTCGCGTCCACTTTCAATTTCTCGGCCACCCGCTGGTGGGCGACGAAACTTACGGCGCACGGCAAAATAAAAAACTCACCGAACTGACCGGCTACGAGCCGCCGCGCGTGATGTTGCACGCGCGCGAGTTATCGTTTGTTCATCCACGTACGGAAAGGGAAATGAGCTTTGAAGCGCCGTTGCCGGGGGATTTCCGCGATGCGCTGAAATTACTACGGGTGAATAGCTAGACCGATGGGTAACGGATGTTAATTAAACCGCAGCCGTTCGCGATGAATGAATGCTAAGGCGACAGCTAATTGAGCACTGTCAGCGTTGGTGTCAATCAGCACATACCAGAGATTGTGAGTCCGAACGCGAACGCGAATTTTTTCGCCCGTTTCTGACAAGCCACCGAAGATCACGGTGAACAACGGCATACGGAAGACCCATTTCTGCCCGCCGGTAAAGTTGAGGGTGAATTTGTTCCGCAAAAAGCTCCGCTGGTTGATGGTGCAGACCGGCAGACCATCTTCGAGCATCATAAATTGACCCAGCGCCCATTTTCGTTCGAGTATTATTCTGAACTGCTCTTTGTCCGAATTGTCATGGACAACAAAATCAGGCAATCGAAACAACCCATACGGATAGTGCGGACGTTTGTGCAAGGTTTTGAAGCGCCAGAGAACTCCGCCATTGGAATCATAAATTTCACCGTTGCCTTCATAGCTGCACCTGAAGCAATACTTGCCGGCTTCAATCGGTTGGTTTGGCTTTTCTTTTTGTATGAAGCACGATTTTACGAAATCTCTGACGGCAACATAACTAGCCATGTCTGGCAACATTATGGAAGAGATTTCAACGGTGCGTCCTTTGACTCGGAGATGAAGTGTCGCACTTGTCGGGCCGTGAACCGTTTCCCACCCGTTCTCAATGTCTGCATAAGAAATTTTTGCGACCCATGTCCGGGAAAACCCTTTCGGCACCGAAAGCGAATCTTTTCCCACTTGAAGAAATTTGGGAAATGCCAACCGACGCACCGCTAAGAGCAGTGCAGGGGCTACAAACAGAACTCCGAACGCCAAAAACACCCAATGGATTATTCCCAAAAGAAGAAACGCGCCGCCAAAGGCAAGACCGAACAGGATAATTCGCCATTGTGGATTGTAAGGAAATTGGCGCGGCAAGTCCATGAAGTGCGACCTTAAACTTCCACTTTCGCCGCGTCGAGTTTGATTTTTCATTTCGCGGTGCGCCATCCTCCTCGTTCTCCTGCTCGTCCTCGAATTTTTCCCCGAATCGAGCACGAGAACGAGGGCGACGACGAGGGGGAATTTCACGGTTAAGAAAATTCATTCGCCTGTCGCATGGGGTTTTCGCATACTGGACGGAATGAAATCCATGACGGGTTACGGGCGCGGCGAGTGCGCGCGGGACGGTTTCAAAGTCACGGTCGAACTCAGTTCGGTGAACCGCAAGCAGGCCGAGATTTACACGAATCTCCCGCGCGAAATGGAAATGCTCGAAGCGCCCATCCGCGACACCATCAACCGCCTCGTCGCGCGCGGGCGCGTGACGGCGCGTGTCTCGCTGCACGCCGGCGACGGCAGGCTCTCCGCGCGGATGCACCTCAACGTGCCGCTGGCCAAAGCCTATGCGCGCGAACTCAATCGCCTCGCCAAACAACTCAAGCTCGACGGCAACGTGAACCTGGACCACCTCGTGCGCGCGCCGGGCGTTTTTCAGACCGACGAGGAACTCGCCGGGGCCGAAAATTTGTGGCCGGCGGTCGAGAAGGCGTTGAAACCGGCGCTCGCCGCGCTGGTAAAAATGCGCGAACGCGAAGGCGCGCATCTGGCGAAAGACCTGACGACGCGCATTGGCGTCATGCGCCAATGCGTCGGGCGAATCCAAAAACAGGCGCCGCTGGCGACGGCACGTTACCGGCAGCAGCTCATCGAACGCATCAAAAGCGCCGGGCTGGAAACCCCCGCACCGGACGACGAACGGCTGTTGAAGGAAGTGGTTTTTTTCGCCGATCGCTCGGACATTTCCGAGGAACTGACGCGGTTGCAAAGCCATTTCCAGCAGTTCGAGGACTGCCGGAAAATGAAGGAGCCGGTGGGCCGCACGCTGGATTTTCTCGCGCAAGAAATGAACCGGGAAGTCAACACCATTGGTTCAAAGGCAAATGACGCACTCATCTCGCGTGAAGTCGTGACACTCAAGGCGGAACTGGAAAAATTCCGCGAGCAGGCGCAAAACGTGGAATGAAAGAGGCCAGTCCAAAGTCCAAAGTCCAAAGTCCAAAGCCGGCGCAAAAAAATACCGCGCCGCTGTTGATTCTGATTTCCGCACCGTCCGGCGGGGGCAAGACGACGTTGTGTCACCAGTTGCTCGGTGCGCGGCCGGACATGACGCGCGCCATCACCTGCACCACTCGCGCGCCACGGCCCGGCGAAAGAGACGGCGTGGATTATTATTTTTTTGCGCCGGCGGAATTCCAGCGGCGTCAACAGGCGGGAGAATTCATCGAACACGCCACCGTTTTCGGCTGGAGTTACGGCATCCTGCGATCTGAACTCCTGGACAAATTGCGTTCCGGCCGGGACGTTTTGTTGAACGTGGACGTGCAGGGCGCGGCGACGATTCGCGAAAGGGCGGGGAGCGAGCCGGAATTGCAACACGCGCTGGTGACGGTATTTCTGACGCCATCTTCAATCAAAGTGCTGGAAGAACGCTTGAAAAAGCGGGCTTCGGATACGGCGGAGGAAATTCAAAAGCGGCTCGGCATCGCACGGCAGGAAATTGCACAGTGGAAAAATTTCGATTACCTTTTGATCAGCCTGTCGGTTCAGGAAGATTTACGGCGGATGCTGGCCATCGTCGAGGCGGAGAAAATGCGCGCGACGCGATCGCCAGCCCCGGAATTTTGAATCCCGGTCTTAATCGTCGGAACCGGCTTTGGCAGCGGATTGGGCAAAAGCGGGATTCCGATCAAAATTGCGATCCAGATGAAGAAAAACATCGTCCTCGGCGTGACCGGCTCCATTGCCGCGCACAAGGCGGCGGACTTGGCCAGCCTGCTGACGAAACAAAAATGCAGCGTGCGCGTGGTGATGACCGCCGACGCGCAACGGTTCGTCACACCGTTGCCGTTCAAAGTGCTCTCACGCCATCCGGTCGTGACCGGCCTTTACGACGAGGAGGAAGACTGGAAACCGGCGCACATCGAAATGGCGGATGAGGCGGACCTTCTGCTCATCGCGCCGGCGACGGCGAATGTGATTGCGAAACTGGCGCTCGGCATCGCCGACGACGCACTGACGTGCATCGCGCTGGCGCTGAATCCGAAAGCGAAAATTTTGATCGCGCCGGCGATGAACGGCAAAATGTGGCTGCATCCGGCCACCCGGGAAAATGTCGAAACCCTCAGAGCGCGCGGCGCGGAATTCATTGGGCCGGATGAAGGAATGCTTTCCTGTGGTTACGAAGGCATCGGCCGGTTGTGGCCGGTCGAAGCGATTGCCGAACGCGCCTTGAAATTGCTGCGCTGAAAATTTGTCCACGGTGGTCAATTTATGAAATCAAGCCACCGGCAATGGCTGAAACGGCTTGCCGCGTTGCTGGAAATTCCGGCACCCGACCCGCCGCGCCTGCTCCGGCGTATCGAAACCATGGAGCGGGACATCATGCTGCCCGTCAAGGCGGTGTTCATGGGGATGATTTTGTATTCGTTCCACTCGTCGGCGTGGTTTGGGCAGACATGGAGCTTGCTGGATGTGACAGCCGAAACGGTTCAGTTCATCTTCTGGTTTTACATTCTGGCCAATGTTCTTTTCGCCGCCATTTTGCTGACGGCGGCACGATTGCCGTTGGCGCTGGTGCAATGGACGGTGGTCACCAGCAGTCTGGTGGATGGGCTTTTGATCGCGGCCATGTCGCTGATTACCGGCGGACTGGACAGCATATTGTTTTGGCTGTTTCTGGTTTTGATTATTCGCAATGCCGCGAGCGTGCCACCGGGGTTTTCCCAATTGTTTTTGAACTTTGAGATCAGCGTGTGTTACGTGCTGATGGCCGTGCTGGACGTTTCCATTGCAAACAATCTCGATGACACAACGCGTCAAGCACTGGACATGACGCCGCACGAAGAATTGGGCGAACCGTTTGTGCTGCGTGTGGCGGTTTTATGGCTGACGGCGATTTGTTGTTATGGCGCGCAAGTGTTGCTGGAGCGTCAGCGGCTGGCCGTCGAAGAAGCGGAAGAATTTGCCGCGCGCGAGGGCCAGTTGCGTTCTGCCGGGCGGCTCGCCGCCGAATTCGCACACCAAATCAAAAATCCGCTCGCCATCATCAACAACGCCGTGTTCTCGCTGCAACGCTCCCTCCGCGACGGCAAAACTGTCGTCGCGCCGCAAGTCGAAATCATCCAGGAGGAGGTCGCCCGCGCCGACCGCGTCGTCACGCAAATCATGGGCTACGCGCAGTTGAGCGAAGGACACGTGGAAAAACTCAACGTCGTCGAAGAACTCGACCGCGCCATCGCGCAGGTTTTCCCACCGGCGGTGCCGACCGGAATCAAAGTTCGGCGCGAATATGGCCACGGCTTCCCGCCCCTGCTCATGCAACGCGGCCACCTGTCTGAAATTCTCGTGAACCTTTTTAAAAATGCGCGCGAAGCGGTGGGTGAAACGGGAAACGTGTTCGTCACCGCCGATTGTCACCGCAATCATTCCGTTGAAATTTCCATACGCGACGACGGGGCGGGCGTTCCCCCTGACAAAATTGAGCGCATTTTCGAGGCTTACTACACAACCAAGGAACATGGCACCGGCCTCGGCCTTGCCATCGTAAAACACAACGTCGAGCTTTATGGCGGTACTGTGCGAGTGGAATCGGGGCTTGGAAAGGGCGCCAAGTTTATCTTAACCTTCCCGGCGAAGGCGTTGATGAAATTATCCTTGAAATGAGCGCGCCGTTGCCACCCGTGCTCGTCGTGGACGACGAGAAGAACATGCGCCGTTCGCTTCAGACGTTGCTGGGCGACGACGGCTACGCGGTGCGCGCCGCCGAATCCGCCGAGGAGGCGCTTGGCCTGCTCGCGGACGGGGAATTTTTCATGGTCATCACCGACGCGCGGCTCGGCGGCATGAGCGGTTACGAATTCCTGGCCAAAGCTCATGACCGGTGGCCCGACTTGCCCGTGCTGATGCTCACGGCCTATGCCACGCCCAAACTCGCCGTGGAAGCCATCAAAGCCGGCGCGATTGATTACGTGAGCAAGCCGTTCGCGCCGGAGGAATTGTTGCACGCCGTTGCGCGTTGCGCCGAGCGCCATCGGCTCCTGCGCGAAAATGCAACGCTCCGTTCCCGCACCGGCGAAATTTTCAGCCTCGACCAGATCATCGGTGAATCAACCAAAATGCGCGAATTAAAGCAGTTGATTCAGAGCGTCGCGCCCACCGACACCCGCGCGCTCATCCTCGGCGAAAGCGGAACTGGCAAGGAACTCGTCGCCGGCGCGTTGCACGGCTTGAGCGGGCGGCGTGAGGCAAATTACGTCCGCATCAATTGTGCGGCCATTCCTGAAACACTGCTCGAAAGTGAGCTCTTCGGCCACGAAAAGGGCGCGTTTACCGGCGCACTGAAACAAAAACCCGGTCGCGTTGAAGAAGCCGATGGCGGCTCAATTTTTCTCGACGAAATCGCCGATATGAGCAAGCCGCTCCAGGCCAAGCTGCTCCGATTTCTTGAGGACGGCACGTTCACACGGGTGGGCGGCACGCAGGAACTTCGCGTCAATGTCCGCCTCATCGCCGCCACTAACCGCGACATCGTGGAAGCCATCGCCGCCGGCCATTTCCGCGAAGATCTGTTTCACCGTTTGAATGTAGTGCAATTCCGCCTGCCGCCGCTCCGTAACCGGGGAGATGACATTTCCCTGCTCGCCGAACATTTTTTGAAAATGTTTCGCGCCGCGCTGAACAAAAACGTGGACGGCCTGGCGCCCGCCGCGCGGACCAGGCTGCGTTCCCACACTTGGCCCGGCAACGTCCGCGAATTGCGTAACGTCATCGAGCGCGCGCTGATTTTGGAAAAGACGCGCGAAATCCAGCCGGCCAGTCTGCCGGATTTCCAGGTCGAAGCGCGCCTGCAAAAGGCCCCGCTCTTGCAGCCGGCGCCGGACGAGTCGCTCGACGACGCGCTGGCCCGCTTGGAGCGCGAATTGATCACCCGCGCGCTGGAACAACACGATTTTAGTCTGACGCGAGCAGCGGAAGGTCTAAAACTGACGCGCCATTCGCTCCGTTACCGGATGCAACGGCTGAACATGAACGTCGGTGACAGCGGATCGAGTGAGACCCCCGCGACTGCCAGCCGGCAAATTCCCGAGAGCTGATTTTGTTTCAACGTTATGGATGACGGACTGCCAGCGGTAGGGCCGATGACGCAAACCTGGGTGGATTTTTTTATCATGGCCGGTGTGTTTGCGCTGATTGCCATTGGCGCGCTAATCTGGGTTTTCTACTTTCGCAAGCGGAGACGCAAGCACCGGCACAAACATCGCCATCGGCGCGCGCGACGCGCCGCCAATCCCACCCTTGCCCAGACCGGCGGGTTGCCGCCGGCGCGTCCGCCGGAGCCGCCAGGCGCAACGCCTTCCCAAACATCCTGACCGCGATGCACCAAAGCCGTGCGATCACCCGCAAAAGTGCGTCCAACCTGGCGCTCGCCTTTGTGTTGCTGCCGCGCGCCAAGCGCAACGACATGGCCGCGCTCTATGCCTTCTGCCGCGAAGTGGATGACGTGGTGGATGGCGAATCCAAGCCCGTTCACATACGCCGCGAACAGCTCGCCGACTGGCGCGCTGATGTGCGCCGCGCATGCGAGAACGAAAGACCGCAATTGGCTGTGAATCAGGAATTGCAACCGGTCATCGCCAAATACCGCCTCCCCTTTGCGCTTTTCGATGAGCTGATCCAGGGTTGCGAAATGGACCTTGACATCAAACGTTACGAAAATTACGAGCGGCTGGAATTATATTGTTATCGCGTCGCGTCAGTCGTTGGCTTGTTGAGCATCCGGATTTTCGGCTACCGGAATCCCGCCTGCCGTGACTATGCGATTCACCTCGGCAAGGCGCTGCAATTCACCAACATTCTGCGCGATGTTCGCACCGACGCCGAACGGGGACGGATTTATCTGCCGTTGAACGAACTTCAGAAATTCCACGTGAGCGAAGAGGATATTTTGAATTTTAGATATTCCGAACAATTCTACGCGCTCGCCGCCAACGTCGCCGCCCGCGCGAAAAATTTTTACCGGCTGGCGAGGCAAACCCTGCCGGCTGAAGACCGCCGCGCGATGGTCGCTGCCGAATTGATGGGGGCGGTTTACTGGCAGCTGTTGCAAAAACTGGAACGTCAACGGTTCAACGTCTTTGGCCCACAGCCGTCGCGCCTGGCCAGGCCGCAAAAACTGGCGCTGATTTTCCGGTCGTGGCTGCGCTCCGCCGTTGGCTCAACCTCGTCCAATTATGGGCCGGCCTGAAACCGAGCAACGCCTCATTGTCAACGCGGACGACTTCGGCCTTTCACCTTCCGTCAACACAGCTGTCATCCGCGCCCATGGCGAAGGCATTCTCACCACTGCCAGTTTGATGGTGAACGAGAAGGGTTTCGCCCAGGCCGTCAAACTGGCGAGGGAAAACCCGCAACTCGGCATTGGCCTGCATCTGACTTTGCTGATGGGACATTCGGTGCTGCCACCGGAAAAAATTCCCGGCCTTGTCAATTCCAGCGGTGAATTCAGCAACAAACCGGTCGCAACCGGGATTCGCTATTTCTTCAAACCCGATTTACGCGAACAGTTGCGCGCCGAAATCCATGCCCAATTTGAAAAATTCCGCGCCACCGGCTTGCCGCTCGATCATGTCAACGGCCATTTGCATCTGCACCTGCACCCGGTCGTGTTTCAACTTTTGATGGATGACGCAGCGCAGCTCGGCGTCCGGCGGATGCGACTCACACGGGATTGTCTGGCGCGAAGCCGGCGCATGGCGCGCGGACGCTGGTTTTATCGCATCTCGCACGCGTTGATTTATGAATGGCTCGCAACCCGTGCCCGCAACCCGTTGCGCCAACGTGGCATCAGGCACGCGGAGATCACCTTCGGCCTGCTGCAAAATGCGCGGGTGGATGAGGAATACATTCTGAAGCTGTTGCCGGAACTGCCGCCGGGCGATTCCGAGCTTTACTCGCATCCGTCGCTGGATGAATTTAAGCACGAGTTCGATGCCTTGATCAGTCGGCGAGTGAAGGAACTGGTTCAAAAACGTGGCATTAAACTGATTCGTTACCAGGATTTGTAGCGGCGCCCTGCGGGCATCGCTCCCAAAATGCGGCGGTCGCCGACCGCCGCTACAGACTTTATGATTAAACTGCTTTTGATTTTGCTGGTCGGCCTCTCTTTTGAATCCACCGGTGTCGTGCTGCTGAAAAAGGGCATGACGCAAATCGGCGATCTGAATGCCGTCACCGCCGCCGAAATCTTCCGGGTTTGCCGGTCCGGCGCAACCAATCCGCAGATTTTGCTCGGCGTTTTTTTTGAAGCCTTGTTTTTTGTCTGCCTGCTGATTTTGATGTCGAAGAGCGACATCAGCTTTCTCTGGCCCCTGACGGGTTTGAGTTTCGTCTTCGCCACGTTCGCCGCCATCTGGTTTCTCGGCGAAACTGTTTCCGTTGTGCGCTGGGTCGGCGTGATTTTGATCGTCATTGGCGCGGTATTCATCAGTTACAGCCAGCACGACAAGGAAGAACCCGCGCCGCCAACTCCCGCACAATCGCAAGTCACGGAAAAATGATTTTGGCCAGAACCGCGGCAAGCTGTTCCGCCGCGAACCTGGTTTTCCTCTGTAACTCCATCAACGCGCCGATTTTCCCCGGCGATTTCGCAACGGCCAAAAATAATTTGCCGTAATCCAAACTTTGGTCCGGTTTGGAAAGGCGGTTGAAATCCAGAGGCAATGCTTCAGTCGCTGTGTCCGAAATCACGCGCACCGTTGCGCACGGGATCC
>DATNHI010000217.1:0-13748 GCA_035605035.1 Verrucomicrobiia bacterium | reverse complement strand
TTGCGGCTCGTCCGTCCCGATCGGGGCATCGAGTGAAATCGGCGCCTTCGACGCATCGCGATACTGCTGGATGCGGCGCGGATTGATTCCCAGATGGTCGGCCACTTCCTGGTCCGTCGGTTCCCGGTCAAACGCCTCTCGCAGCTTCACCTCCGCCTTCCGGATGTGCGCCACCTTGTCCACCACGTGCACGGGCAGCCGGATGGTCTTGGACTGGTTGGCCAGGGCCCGCATAATGCATTGCTTGATCCACCATGCGGCATAGGACGAAAGCTTTGCACCTTTGCGGGGATTGAACCGCTCGACGCCCTTCATCAGGCCGATGTTGCCCTCATTGATCAGGTCGAGCAACGGCAGGCCCAGCCCTTCGTAATCGCGAGCGATTTTCACAACCAACCGCAAGTTGGCGGTAATCATTTTCTCCCGCGCCCGTTTGTCTCCCTTCCGGATTCGTTTGGCGAGCGCGATTTCCTCCTTCGGCGTGAGCAGTTTCACCTGCCCGATCTCGCGCAGGTACAATTGTAAGGTGTCGCCGCGTAGCGATTCTGAAGGAACCGTTTCCGCCGAACCGTTGCCTGGTTTCAATGCCGTTTTCATTTATGCACCTCCTTTTAAATTCGTTTGCCAGTTTCCGCATCAAGCTTTGGCCGCAAGCCCCTCGAGCCGGGACACAATTGCCTTTTTGCCGGCGGCGCCGACGATTCGATCGCGGACCACGCCTTCGGCAAAATAGAGCAATGTCGGAATGGCGTTGACCTGATATTGCCCGGCCAAGCCGGGGTTTTCGTCCACATTGACCTTGGCGACCCTGATGCGGCCGGCCTGTTCGGCGGCAATTTCCTCCAGCGCCGGGGCGATCATTTTGCACGGACCGCACCATTCGGCCCAGAAATCCACCAGCACCGGCTGGCTGGATTTCAGCACTTCGGTCTCGAAATTCGTTTCATTCACTTCGACGGTTGCTTTCATATTTTTTCTCCGGTTTGCCTTGCGGCGTGACCATTAACTGGTCACGCGACAAAGGCTGTTTCCGTGGCGTCGTGCCGCAGGAAGCGCTGATGGGCGTTCCACACGGCCACCGCCTGAATTTTCTCCGTTGCCAGTGCCGGAAAAACCAGGTGAGGGTACCCGGTTTGCCACGCGGCAGCCTCGGCCTCGTTCAAGGCCAGCCGGACGAGTCTTTCCGGGGCCTGCAAAGCGCGGCTCGATTCCGCCAAGATCGCTTCTTTGACCGCAGCCAACTCTTCCTTCGCTTTCCGGCATAACGCCTTGCAGGCATTCCAAGGCGAACTGCCGTTTCCTCGATTTTCATTTGTGCTTGTCTGTTTCATATTTCCCTGCTCCTTTCACTTTTATGTAATCTCAACAGTTACATAATCACATAAAAAAAGAGACTGTCAACCGGTTTTTTTGACGATGGCCGGGCAGGTGGCCTTGATCATGCCAATCACCCCGGCGAGCGTGGTTTTCTCCAGGTCCCGTTCCAGGGCGTTTTCCGCCGACGCAAAGACCCGATTCAGCGTTTCCCGGATGCAATGGCCTACCGGACAGGCGGTATTGGCTTTTCGGGCGGGTTTGGCAAAAGGCTCGGCAGCTTCCACGGCCCGATAAACTTCAGCAAGATTGATGCGGCCCGGCGAACGGCTCAACCGGGAACCGGCCCCGGCCCCCATGCGGGTCTCCACCAGCCGGGCCCGCTGCAACGACAGGAGGAGCCGCCGGATGATGACGGGATTGGTGTTGACGCTGCCCGCCAGCATGGCCGACGTGACCGGGTCGCCCTCCTTGTAAGCAAGGACGGCCAGCACGTGCACAGCCATGGCAAAGCGGCAACTCGTTCGCATAATCGCTGCTTAATCAGTAACCGCAGAGATTACATTTGTCAACTGGGCGTAAAGAGCGCGGCATCAACCGCCGGTCGGTTCGGTGAACAGCCCGATATCAGCCGGTGCTCGTAGATTGGCGTTGAGTGGACGGGCAGTAAAACAAATTCCGTCCGATGATAGAAGAAATGTTGTTAAATACATGACAATAAACGGTAAGCAAGCGCGTGGTTCTCAGGCGGATTGCGGGCAAGAACAATCGGTTGCGCAATTGCTTAAAACCGCCGTCGGAGCGGCGTTTCAGGCGGAAAACCATCAAAAATGACAAGTCTTTTGACTCGTTCATTTTGATGACAAGACAGCCAGGCGAAAAAGGAACAGTATTCCTCAGAGACGAATAAAATTCCTGAAGCGGCGACAGCAAATATTTGTTGTTCGCCTGGCAGTTTGATGTCGTGCTGTCGTTGAGAGCGGTTGCTTTGCGTGCCACCGTTGAGTCAAATTAAACACCCAAAATGAAAGCGTTCAATTCATGAAAAACAAAGGAAACAAAATGGTGCTGCTTGCCTGCCTGGGCACAGGTTTCTGGATCAGTGGACCCCCTGCATTAATCGCGGCCAATCCAGCCCTGCCGTTGTTAAACGACCCGGTGGATGTCAGCGGCGACTTCCGGGATTTTTCCAACCTCTATTTTCTGGCTGACAAACTGGCCGGTTTTGATCCGGCCACCGGCAAGGGGGAAATCACCTGGCAACGCTCGGAGTATTTCACGCGGCAGGCGTTCGACAACATGCTGGCGGTCATCAAGCCGGTCGAACCCAATGAGTTTCCCACGGATCAATACGCGGCCAATCCGACCCTGCCGTTTTCCATCGAATTTGTCTCCCCGCGAACGGTGCGCCTCCGGCTGACGAGCGGTCCGCAGCTCCACAAAAATTACGAGGAATTGATGCTGGCCGGCCCGGTGCCGCGGGACCATTCCTGGAAATATGAAAAGGTCAAAGGCGGTTATCGCTACACGGGTGAATTTGGCTCAGTCACCATTCTGGAAAATCCCTGGCACATTGAATTCCGTGACGCGCAGGGCAAGCTGCTCACCCGCACGGATCACGACTCCGACAACACCAGCACCTTTACGCCGATCATGCCGTTTTCCTTTGTGCGGCGCGCGGCGGATTATTCACGCAGCCTGGACGCGGCGTTTCTGCTTTCGCCGGGGGAGAAAATTTTCGGGTGCGGCGAATCGTTCACCCGCCTCGACAAACGCGGACAAAAGGTGGTGCTCTGGACGGACGACGCCAACGGTATTCAGAATCCGGGCATGTACAAGCCCATCCCGTTTTTCATGAGCAGCCGCGGCTACGGCATGTTCGTTCATACCTCCTCGCCCATCACGTGCGACTTTGGAAATGCCTTTGCCGGCGTCAACTCGCTGATGATCGGCGACGACGAACTGGATCTGTTTGTGTTCCTCGGTTCGCCCAAAGACATCCTGGACGAATATACCAAACTCACCGGCAAATCGCCGCTGCCGCCGCTCTGGTCGTTCGGCCTGTGGATGAGCCGTTGCACCTACAATGCCGAAACCCAGGTGCGTGACATTGCCGCCCGGCTGCGCGCGGACAAAATTCCCTGCGACGTGATCCACCTCGACACCGGCTGGTTCGAAACCGACTGGCAGTGCGACTATGAATTCTCGACCACGCGCTTCCACGATCCGCAGAAGATGCTTTCGGATTTAAAAAGCGACGGCTTCCACGCTTCGTGCTGGCAACTGCCGTATTTCGTGCCGAAGAACAAATTGTTCCCCGAACTGGTGGAAAAAAACCTCGTTGTCCGCGACGCCAAGGGCAATCTGCCTTACGAAGACGCGGTGCTGGATTTTTCCAATCCGCAGACGGTTGCCTGGTATCAGGCCGAGCTGGCGAACCTGCTGAAGCTGGGGGTGAGCGCCATCAAAGTGGATTTCGGCGAAGCCGCGCCGGAGGACGGCATTTATGCCGACGGTCGCACGGGTTTTTACGAGCACAACCTGTATCCGCTGCGCTACAACAAGGCGGTTGCGGACATCACCCGACAGACCACCGGCGAGAACATCATCTGGGCGCGCAGTGCCTGGGCCGGCAGCCAGCGTTACCCCATCCACTGGGGCGGCGATGCGGAGAGCACCGACGACGGCATGGCGGCGGAACTGCGCGGCGGCCTGTCGTTTGGCCTTTCCGGCTTTTCGTTCTGGAGCCACGACGTGGGCGGTTTTACGGCGAATTCGGTGGCCAACATGGACAAAAATCTTTTTGCGCGCTGGCTGGCCTTCGGCATGTTAAGTTCCCACAGCCGTTGCCACGGCATCGCGCCCAAGGAACCGTGGAATTATGGCAGCGCCTTCGAGGACGAATTCCGCGCGATTGACGAGCTTAAATACCGGCTTATGCCATACGTCTATGCGCAGGCCAAGGACTGCTCGGACCACGGCCTGCCGATGGTGCGCGCGCTGTTTATCGAATTTCCGGACGACCCCGGCTCCTGGCTGGTGGATGATGAATATCTATTCGGCTCGGACATCCTGGTTGCGCCGCTGTTCCATGAAAATGCCACCGGTCGCGACGTGTATCTGCCGCCGGGCACCTGGATTGATTATCAAACCGGCAAAGCCTGGGAAGGCGGCTGGCGGCGCATCGAGGCCGGCCAGCTCCCGGTCGTGATGCTCGTGCGCGATGGCACCGTGTTGCCGCAAATCCAGCTCGCGCAATCCACCCTCCAGATGGACTGGTCAAAGCTCGACCTGGTTGTTTTCGCCAAAAATTCGCCCGCGGCCAAAGGATTGGTTTGCCTGCCAGCTGACAACGTGTTGCACGAACTGGTGCTGGACCGGACCGGCAACGGTTTCAAATTGTCCAGCGATCCATTCGCCGGCAAGGTGACCTGGGAAATTAAAACCCCATGAACAATGGTGGAGGCGGAGCAAAAAACCGGGTAGCCTGAATCCCGGCAGAAATAACGTGCGCAAAATCAATCTGGCCAATTTTAAAAGTGTGACCGGCGGGACGGCGCGGGAAATCAACAGCCGGGTCGTCCTGGATCTGATCCGCAACCATCAGCCGGTTTCGCGGGCGGATTTGGCGCGGCGCTCCGGTTTGCAGCGGAGCACGGTCTCCCTGATTGTGGATCAATTGGTCACCGATCGCTGGGTCACCGAGGGGGCGCTGCGGAAATCGCCGCGCGGACGCAAGCCGACGTCCCTGTATCTGAATGCGGACCGCGCGGCCAACATCGGCATTGACCTCCGGCCGGGCGCGACCCGGGTTGTGCTGGCCAAACTCGACACGAGCTTCATCGTCGAGACGGCGGTGCCGACGGAAGGAACCGCTGCGCAGTTCACCGCCCAACTGACGGCGCAGATTGTTGCTTTGATCGCCGCGCGTCCGGAAATAAAATTTGAAGGCATTGGCGTACGCCTGCCGGGCCGCAGCGATTCGCGGTCGCATAAACTCGTATTCGCACCCAATCTTCCCTGGCAAAACCTGGATCTGAAGAAGCCGCTGGAACGCGCGACCGGGCTGCCGGTCGGGCTGGAGAACGCGGCGAACGCGCGCGCGCTGGCGGATATCTGGTGCGGCCGGCACGCGGACAGCGTGCGCAGTTTGATCGCCGTGACCGTGTCGGAAGGCATCGGCACCGGGATCATTGTGGATGGTCAGTTGGTGCGGGGTGCGACTGGAATGGCTGGAGAATTCGGGCATGTTTCGCTCGATGAAAATGGGCCGCGCTGCAATTGCGGCAACTCCGGTTGCTGGGAAGTGCCGGCCTCCAACACGGCGGCCGTCAGATATTATGAGGAGTTGACCTCCGCAAATCGCGGACGCGCCCAGCAGCCTGCAAAGATTCTATTCGATGACCTCCTCCTGCTCGCCGCTTCGGGTGGCGCCCGGGCCGGCGGCGCGCTGGACCGCATGGCGCACTATCTGGGCGCGGGGCTGGCCATGTTGGTGAGCAGTCTTTCGCCGGACTTGATCACCGTGGTTGGCAAAGTGACCGCAGCCTGGGATCGGGTCGGGCCGATCATTCACAGCGAGGTGAAACGCCGCTGCCCCGCGCTGGTAACGCCCCGTATTCTGCCAACCGATCCCGCCACGGAACCGCGCCTGCGGGGAGCCGTGGCACTCATGCTGCAAAAGCATTTCTACGTGCCTTTTCTCTTTTGAATGCACTCCAACCGGAAGTCCAAAATGAACGCCGCCATCCGGCCGTTCCGGCATTCTTTCCAGACTCAGATAAAATGAAGCAAATGTCTCGTCGCCTCCAACTTGCTGCCGGTCTGGTCACGATCATCCTGCTGGGTCTGGACTGGGTGGTTCCCGCCTTGGCGCTGCCCGCCGAGCCGTACAACTGGCACAATGTCGTCATCGGTGGCGGCGGCTTTGTCACCGGAATCATTACCCATCCCCGTCAAAATGGCCTTAGGTACGCCCGCACCGACGTCGGCGGTGTTTACCGTTGGGATGATTCGGCGGAGCGCTGGGTTCCCATCACCGACTGGATTGGCATGGCCGACGTGAACCTGACGGGCTGCGAAAGCGTGGCTTTGGACCCAAACGATCCTCAACGCGTTTATCTGGCGGTCGGCACCTACACCTGGGGCAAAGCGGCCATCCTGCGATCTGCCGACCAGGGCCGCACCTGGCAGCAGACCGGGGTCCCGTTCAAAATGGGCGGCAATGAAACCGGCCGTTTCAACGGCGAACGGCTCGCCGTGGATCCGAATGACGGCAACATTCTTTTCTTCGGTTCGCGCCGCGACGGGTTGTGGAAGAGCGCCGATCGCGGAGCGACCTGGGAAAAAGTGGAGGGCTTCCCGAACACCAATCCCGAACGGGAGCAGGACAGTAATGCGCGACCCTGGTTCGATTTTCGCGAGCAACCCGTCGGGATAGTGTGCGTGCTGTTTGACCCGTCGAGTGGTCGTGCCGGCAATCCCACGCCGGTGATTTACGCAGCCGTGTCCACCAGTGAAACCAATCTTTACCGCAGCATCGATGGCGGAAATGTCTGGCAAGCCGTGGCGAACCAGCCGGTGGGCTTGCGCCCCAACCACCTCGCCCGGGCATCGGACGGGATGTTCTACTTGAGTTATGGCCGTGAGCCGGGACCAAATTCGATGACCGACGGCGCGGTATGGAAATTCAACTCGAAAGACGGTGTCTGGACGGACGTCACGCCGATCAAACCGATGAATTCCGACCAGCCGTTCGGCTACGGCTGCGTTGCGGTGGATGCACAGCATCCTTCGGTCGTCATGGCGACAACGTTCGCGCATTGGCACCCGCATGATCAAATTTTTCGGAGCACCAACGGTGGCGCGAGCTGGACACCCCTCTGGATGACCAACGAAATTGTGTGGGACTGTTCGGGCGCCCCTTACACCGAAACCCGCGCGCCCCACTGGATGGGCACCATCGTAATTGACCCGTTTGACTCCGACCGGGTGTTGTTCACCACGGGCTACGGCGTCTGGTGTTGCACCAATGTCACCCGGACCGATGCGGGCCAGCCCACGCATTGGGTCTTTCTCGATCAGGGCCTCGAAGAAACCGTGCCGCTGGCCTTGATCAGCCCGCCGGCCGGCGCTCACCTGATCAGCGGCGTGGGCGACATTGACGGCTTCCGCCATGATGACGTCAATGTTTCCCCGGCGGACGGATCTTTCTCCGGACCCCGGTTCGCCACCACGCGCGACCTGGTGTTTGCCGCGGGCCGGCCGGAAATCATCGTGCGCATCGGCAACGCCGACAAGGGAGTTTCCGTGCATATCGCCATTTCCGAAGATGGCGGCAGGCGTTGGACAACTCTCGGCAGTGACCCGCCGGGCGGTGGCGGCGGCCAGGGCAGAATTGCGGTGAGCGCCGACGGCCGGACGATTCTCTGGGCGCTGCAAGACGGCTCGGCTTTTGTTACCAGGGACCGCGGAACGACCTGGAAGCATTGCCAGGGAATTGCTTCAGGCGTCAACGTCATCGCCGATCCGGTGGATGCGTCGCGTTTCTACGCCTTCGACGCGCCAGCCGGCAAGCTGATGGTCAGCACGAATTCGGGCCTGACTTTCGAAGCGGCGGCGGCCTCGTTCCCCGTCCCGCCGGGCGGCAACCACGGGAGCGGTGTGCTGGCGGCCATGCCGGGTTTGCCGGGAGACTTGTGGGTCGGCTCCCGGGGCCTGGGCCTTTACCACTCCACCGACGGCGGGGGTTCCTTCACCAGACTGAACAACGTTAGCGGCGCGGACGCGCTCGGTTTCGGAAAAGCCGCGCCCGGCAAAACGTTCCCGGCGCTCTACCTGCTCGGCAGCCTCAATCAACTTCAAGCTTATTACCGTTCCGACGACGCCGGGGCCACCTGGGCGCGCATCAACGATGATCAGCATCAGTACGGTTCTCCCGACCGGCCGCTCGTCATCGGCGACCCGCGCATCTATGGCCGGGTTTACTTCACCACCGGCGGCCGGGGCATCATCTACGGAGACCCGGCCCTGAATATGCCTTGACCTATGAGACCAAACATCGCCCGCCTGCTGTTGGCGTCGAGCCTGACTGTGACCTGGTCGTTCGCGTGTGCGGCAGGCCAATACACCAATTTCGACGTGGCCATTTATATCCCGGTTGGCGTGGTGCGGAGCTTTGAAGACCCGGAAATTCTGACCAACGACTGGGCCCGCATCAGTTGCCAGTTGAAGGTGGACAAGGTTTATATCGAGGTCCAACGCAACCGGGATCTCGCCAGCGACACCCTGCTCGAATCGGTTAAAAAGTTCTTTCTCGACCGCGGTGTGCGGGTCGCCGGCGGCATGGCGTTGTCGGATGGCAGCATCGGCGGCCAGTTCAAGTCGTTTTGCTACACCGACCCGGAAGACCGCGCGTTCATCAAAAGGGCGGTGGAACTGGCCGCGCGCCATTTCGACGAGGTCATTCAGGATGATTTCTTTTTTGACTCGACCAAGGACAACTCGGACATCGCCGCCAAGGGGAAGAAAAGCTGGACCCGGTTCCGGCTGGAATTGATGGACGACGCGGCTCGGAATTTACTGATCAAACCGGCCCGCACCGTCAATCCGCGAGTCAAAATGATTATCAAATTCCCCAACTGGTACGAACATTTCCAGGGCTCCGGCTACGATCTGGAACAGGAACCGAAAATCTTTGATGGCATTTACACCGGCACGGAAACCCGCGACCCGGTCATCACCGACCAGCACCTCCAACCCTACGAAAGTTACGAGATTATACGGTACTTTGAGAATATCGCGCCAGGCCGCAATGGCGGCGGGTGGGTGGACACTTTCAGCATCCGGTATATTGACCGTTATGCCGAACAGCTTTGGGACACGATGTTCGCCAAGGCGCGGCAGATGATGCTGTTCGAGTGGTCGGCCATGAGCCGCCCTATTCGATCCGGCGATCGTCAAGGCTGGCAGAATTTGCCGACAAGTTTCAACTACAATCAGATGTTGGCAACGTTCAACACCAACAGCCCGGCCGGACTGACCGAACCAACCATCGCCCGCGTGGCGGGGTATTCACTGGAACAGGTGGACACGTTTCTGGGCAAACTCGGCAGCCCGATCGGTATCGCCAGTTATAAACCTTACCAGTCCACCGGCGAAGATTTCCTGCATAATTACCTCGGCATGATTGGCATTCCCATCGAGCTGTATCCGGTCTTTCCGACCAATGCGGACCTGGTTTTGTTGACCGAATCCGCCGCGCGCGACCCCCGGCTTGTCGCTAAAATCAAGGGTCAGTTGCGGGCTGGCAAATCGGTGGTCATCACCTCCGGCTTGTTGCGCGCCCTCCAGGGCAAAGGCATCGAAGACATCGTTGAATTGCGCTACACCGGCCGCAAAATCCTGGCGCACGAGTACATTGGCGGTTTCGGCGCCGGCACGGGGGCCAGTCTGGATAACGGGACCAACGCGGACATTCTCTTCCCGGAAATTGATTTCTTCACTAACGATTCCTGGCCGCTCGTGCGCGCCATCGCCAACGGCAACGGCTATCCGCTCCTGCTCATGGATCGATACTCCCGGGGCATTCTCTACGTTTTGACCATTCCCGATAATTTCGCGGATTTGTATCGCCTGCCGCCTGCCGCCACGACCGCGATCAAAAATTACCTGATGCGTGGATTTCCCGTCCGGCTGGATGGATCGGCGCAAGTTGCCTTGTTCGCGTATGACAACCACACCTTCATCGTTGAATCCTACCTGCCCACTGAAACTGATGTGAAAGTCTCCGTGCCGGCCGGTTTCACCAGACTGAAAAACCTCGTCACCGGCGAAGTCATTGCCGGCCAGGCGCCGGCTCCCGACTTGGGATTACGCCGGCGTGGCAACGAGGAAAGCCGCGTGTCGTTCCCGGTGCATTTGTTGCCACACAGCTACGCCGTCTTTGCGGCGGAATAACCGGTGTCCGAAACCGCGTTAAGTTTCAAGGCGTTTTGTCCACGACGTTGACCCGAAGCTCGGCGCTGTTGCATCGGATTTCCGGCACGTACATTGCCCGGCCCAGCACCGGCAGCGCGTGGAATTGGCCGGGTGTTTCCGCGCGGAAGTCGTAGCGGATTTGCCAGGTGCCCTGCGGCAAATGGTCAACGAATAGCGCCACTTGCCGGTCGCGCAGTTCCTGATACACCCAGCGCTCGCGATCCGTGTAATCCGATTCCTCAGTTGTGGATTGCGGATTGCGGATCGCGGCTTGCTTTAATTCCTTCGCAAAAAGATTTTCGCCGCTGCGGATTTCCACCGCTTCAAACCCGGCGGGTTTCAAATCCTCGAACATCAGATACTCGTAGTTGTTCTTCGCCTCGACGGTCAGCACCGTCTCGACGCGCTCGCCGCTTTTCACCGTGTCGCCGTCGCGCAACGGTTCGCGGTCATAGACGTATCCCTTGAGCAGCGTCGGACGGCCGGCGAGCTTGTAATATTCGCGCTTCACGAAAATCTCGTTGCCGACGGGCGAAATGGGTTCTTCGGTGCTGAAGAACTTCACGTTCGCCGCAAAATAAAGTGCGCCGTTGCCGCTGGTGCGCACGATGCGAACTTCGTTCGTGTCCTGAATCAGTTTCGGATCAATCGTGAAGGTGCTGGGCGCGTTGAACACGTCCGCGCCGCTGATTTTGCGGTCGGCCACCTTCGCCCCGTTCACGTAAATCTCGAAGGCCAGGTCGGGGTGCAACTCGCCGCTGGCGCGCAGGTAATCGTTCAGTGCCAGCACAACGATGGCCGTGTCGCGCGTGTTGTTCCATTGCGCGCCGCGCCGGTTTTTGATGAGCCAGTTCGAGACCGGCTCGACGAGGGAATTTGTCGGGTCAATGGCCAGCAACGCGCGCAACGCAAACGCTGTCGCTTCCACGCCACCGTCCGACCAATGCCAGTAAACGCCGTCCTCGCCCCAATGCGAAGTGCCCAGGATGGTAGAAGGTTGCGGGTTGAGAGTTGAGGGATTGTTGCCGATGAGCACGGATTGGTCGGGTCGCTCGTCGCGGATGACGCCGTTCTCCAGATTTTCGATGAGGAGTTTCGCCTTGTCTTCAAACCCGAACTGGTGCGCGCTCAACGCCAGCAGCGCGCGGGTGTAGGCATTGAGCTGATCGCGGTTTTTCCAGAGATTGTCAAAAGCGGTTTGTTGAAACTTCGTTGGCTTCGTTTCTTTCTGTGAATTTCCGTAAGCCGCCAGCGCGTGCAGCATGAACGCCTGCATGTCGTAGTTGTCCTCTTCCTCGACCAGGTGTTCGTCGAGATATTTCACGCCGCGGCGCAGGACATCAGCTTTAATTTCCACGTCCGCACTGCGCGCCAACGATAAGCCCCACACAACATAAGCCGTCATCCAGTGGTCGCTGTCGCCTTCCTTCCACCAGCCCCAGCCGCCGTCGTTGTGTTGAAAATCGTAGAGGCGGTCCAAACTAGCCCGCGTCATCTTGTTCATGTCCTCCAAATTCTTATTGCCGTCCGGATGCGTGGCGGCGGCACTGTTGGTTTCGATGCCGCCGAACATGCGGCCCATCACGTCTCCGGGTTGCAGGCCGAGATCGCGCAAGGTTTTCGCCGTGACGACCGTCGGCAGAAACCGGCTCATCGTCTGTTCGGTGCAGCCGTAGGGGTAATTAATCAGATACGGCAACGCATCGAGCATCGTCACCGCCAAGCTTGGCGTGACTTGCACCGCGAGCGAAGTCGAATCCGGCTTGCGCTCGTGTGGTAAAATCAGTTTTACCGTCGTGTCATCGCCGCGCGTTTTGCCGGAGTTGGAAATGAACTTTTCGATGCCGTGTTCGTAGGCGGTGAACGTCTTCTCCATTGCGTCGGCGTATTGGTCGCCGCGCGCGGTGACCTTCAGTTTCACATCGCCGGGTTGCGAAATTTTCAGGACCCAATCGGCTCGGGCCTCGCCGTTGGCGGGAACTTTCAATGTCGCCGTAGGTTCAAACCTCGTGTTTGACAGAACGCCGCCGAGTTCGAGGCCGGGCTGGACTGTCATTTCGTTCTCCGTGTTGTTGTTTACCACGGCTGAAATGGTGACCGTGTCACCGACCACAAAAAATCTCGGCGCTTCGAGCCGGACGATGAGCGGTTGCCGCGTGCGCGTGGTCGTGTCGGCGATGCCGAATTGATTTACCGTGGTGACGGCGCGCGCGGTGGCTTTCCAGCTCGTGAGCGAATCGGGATATTTCACCTTCACTGTTGCCCTGCCGGTCTGGTCCGTGTGAATGTCCGGCTGCCAGAACACCGTGGCGCGGAAATCACTGCGCACAACCACAGCGGGTTCTGTACCGGCAGCACTTTGCTTCAGGTCGTAATACCCGCGCACAGTCGCACGCATCGCTTTGCCCATGACGGGCATGTCAGCAAGCACAGGCGGTGCTGCGGGCATTCCATTAGGTTGATTCACGGCATTAAAGGTCGCGCCCGCTAACGTGCTGACGCCCAATTCACGGTAGGCCACAAAACCATCAATTGCCTTGTGCATTGGAGTTAATTCTTGCAAGCGACCACCCCCGCCACCCCCGCCACCACCTCCCACACCGCTTGCAAATTCGCCGTTCCTGTCCTGTTCGAGCCGTCCCCGTTTCGCCTCATCCAATCGTTCCTTTTCCTTGTCATCCGTCAACTGGTGATCTTCCCCTTCGATGAGTTTCGCATAGCTCTTCTGGTTCATCGTGCTTTGGGTTTCAACCTGCTGGTAGCGTTTTGTCCCGAAGAAAAACTGACGCGGATCACCGGCGTAATCGTTCTGGATGTAAAACACCGATTCGTCCGACAGACTCAACGCGACTTCGGCGGACACCGGCTTACCCTCGTCATTCTTCGTCGTGACGGTCAGCGTGCCTTCGTCGCGCGGCTGGTATTGGGCGTGGTCAGGCGTTACTTCTACGTTCAGGAAATTCTTCACCGGCGGCACGATGATTTGCTTCGAGTCGGTGAAAATTTGCCGGTCGTTCACGAGCGTCGCGCCCAGGAACACGTTCGGCACATATTTTTCGTCCACGGCCAGATTGACCAGCTTCACCGTGCCGTCCAGATGGATGAGTTGGTAGTGGTAAAGGTCTTCGCCCTCGACAGTGAACAGCACGTAACGCCCGGCGGTCGGCGTAACGAGCATCACCGGCGCGACGCCGCCAACGCGGAAGGTGTCCTTGTCCGCGATGATTTCGACGCCGCCGGTGCGGTAGCCGAGTTCGCTCGTGGAGTTCCTGGCGACCCAGACGGTCGTGTCGGCATTGATCGGCTGCGACGGCCGGTTCGTCAGGACATCCTGGCCCGACCAAGCCGCGCGGTAATAACCTTCGCGTTCCGGCGTGAAGGTCAATTCCGCCTCACCATTCGTGTCGGTTTTCAAACTTCGCGTGAGCACGTCGTCGTGTTCGTAACCGCGGAAC
>DATNHI010000216.1:0-4033 GCA_035605035.1 Verrucomicrobiia bacterium | reverse complement strand
GGAATGAGATTGCAAATCTGGCGCAAAACGTTAAACCGGGACCGTGTTGGTTTGATCTTTTTGTTTTTCATGCCTGCCTTGTGGCAGGTTCAAATCGTCAAACCAACACTTTTTTCGATTTTCTGTGGGATGGCTGTGAATCGTTTTCATCTTTTGTGTTCCTTGTGTTCTTTTGTGGCTGTGTACTTCAGTTTGGTTTCGTCAGGCGTCTCCCTTCCAAGGCGGTTCAGCGTCGGCACGGATTCAGTCTGAAAATCTGACGCGGACGATATTAGCCTCGCAGGCACCGCATGCAAATCCAAACCGCCAGGGGACACCGAGAACCAGCAAGTGGTAATGCGGCGCGATCTTGCCCTTGTTCTTGCCCGATTGCCGCTCTTTGAATTCCAGCTTCCAAATAATCGCCGCTCCCGGCCAACGCCGCTGCATCCGGTCACAGAACGCCTCCAAATGGCCTTTCAACAAGTGACGCTTCCCTTTCGTTGTCGCGCCGGAATATGCGCTTTAGGCAACACATCCACCCTGATTCAAGCCCTTCCAACATTGTCAAACGCATCTGTTTCTCGAGGTTCGTGTGTTGGGCAGTTCCAGCCATTTGGAATATCGCTGGACGAGTTCCCTGACCCGCTGCCGGAGCATCGGGCCGTGTCCGTTCCGACCGCCAAGGGGAGAGGATGAAGAGCGACGAATTTTCGTCGCCGCCGTGCAGAGCCATCCGTTGAATTGAAGGTTGCAAGTGGGTGACAATCCCGCTCGCCTTGCCCGTCGGCTCGCCTGCCCGGCATTCATCAAATTGAATTCCTCAAGGAAACTCCACCCGTGCCGATACATACAGAATCGGTGTGCCCACTTGCGCCTAGCCAAAAACGGCCCGAAACACCCGTTGGATGCTGAAGGCATCAGCACGTTATGAACTTATTGCCCCTCTTTCAGCGATTGTCGCTTGTGCTCCTGCAATGCGGGCTGCTCGCGACCGATGCCGGGGCGCAATCGTCCGCCGCCCCCCACCGCGGCGCCATCGGCTTCGGTTCATGGAACACGACGGCTGAATTCAAGGACGTTGTAGTCTCCAGCAATGGCGTGGTGCTCTATCAGAGCGATTTTGCGAAAACGGGCACCAACGGTCTCACCATCCTGCGCGGCAATTGGAGTGTCCGAAACGGCGTGTTGCGGCAATCGGCCATTGATCAACAATGCCGCGTGTTTATTGGCGACAAGAATTGGGCCAATTACACCGTCAGCCTGCGCGCCCGCTCCACCGGCGGCCAGGAGGGATTCTCGGTCTATTTCAATACTTTGGACGGGAACAACTGGTCGTGGTTCAACGTCGCCGGCTGGTCAAATACGCTGGCCGGCGTGAACCAGCAAATCAATGCAGGGGCCTTTACCCCGTTGTGCGAGCGGGTTCCGATGAAAATCGAAACCAACGTCTGGTACGACGTCCGCGTCGTGCTGGACGGCCCGCGCATCGAATGCTACGTCAACTCGAATCTGGTGCAAACGGCCGCCTATTCAAATTCACCGGCGCAAATCAACGCCATCACCGCGGACGGCTCCAGGCCGAACCCAGCAATCAAAAAGGGCACCGACGAGGTTTCGCGTTTTCTGAATCCGCCCTTCCGCGGAGCCGTCGGCGTGGGCGCATGGGACACGGTGGCCGACTTCAGAAACATCGCCGTCACCAGCAACGGGGTGGTCCTCTACCAAAGCGATTTCAACAAGGATGTCATTGACCCTTGGCACATATCCGGCGGAAACTGGATCATCACCAACGGCGTGTTGCGACAATCGGCGATTGACTTCAATTGCTTCGCCACCATCGGAGACACCAATTGGGCCAATTACACGCTCACCTTACAGGCCCGCAAGGTCAGCGGCGACGAAGGTTTCTGCGCCCTGGTCGGCTGGATTGCCGACGGCAGTCACGTCTGGTGTAACTTTGGTTCCTGGGGAAATCATTCCGCCGAAATTTACCAGGACACCATGAGCCGGCGGGGGACTTTGACGGAGAGGGTGCCATTATCCGTCGAACCCGGAAAATGGTACGACGTGCGGGTGGTGGTGGAAGGCGCGCGGGTTTCCTGCTACCTGAACGGGGAATTGATTCAGACTACGGTTGCCCAAGTGCTTGTCTCGACGGAAGCAGTTTACCTCGGCGCCATCCCCACGCCCGACGGCCACGCGCTCCGCTTCAAGCTTGGCAAAGACGAATTCCGCGGCAACCTGCCGAAGGATCGTGGCGGGCCTCCCGCACTGGAGCCTGGCAGTCTCGTTCAAGTGACGGGCACCGTTCAGCCCGGCTTGGAGACCGCCGATCCAGATTCCGCATTCCAGATTTATTCGCCTGCGGACGTCGAGCTTCTCCAGCGACCCTCGTGGTGGACGATGCAGCGCATTCTGACGTATGGCGGAATTTCCCTCGCCGTCTTGATTATCGCCGCCGTTTGGATCGCAATGATCTGCCGCAAAAACCGATTGCTGACGCTTGCCGAAGGCGAACTCCAGAAGGCCAATGGCGAATTGGAAATGCGCGTTCAGAAGCGCAGCGCCGATCTGGCCAAGGCCCACGAGCAACTCATGGAAGCATCGCGCGTCGCGGGGATGGCTGAGGTGGCGACCGGCGTCCTGCACAATGTGGGCAATGTCCTGAACAGCGTCAACGTTTCCACCGCCCTGCTGGCGGATCAGTTGAGGAATTCCAAAATCGCCTCTGTGGGACGCGTGGCCACATTGATGAAACATCATGCCGCGGAACTTGGCGATTTTGTGATGAATGACCCGAAGGGGCAGCAATTGCCCGATTTCCTCTGGAAGCTGTCCGTGCAATTGGAAAGCGATCGTGATCGGGCGCTCGAGGAACTCGCCGGTCTTCAGAAAAACGTCGAGCACATCAAACAAATTGTCGCCCGGCAGCAGAATTACGCCGGCGTTGCCGGAGTTGCTGCCATCGTCAACATTCCCGAACTGCTCGAGGACGTTTTGCGGCTGGCCGAATCCAGCTTGAATCGGCACGTTGTCAAGGTGGTGAAGGAATTCGAGCAAAATCTCCCGGATATCAGCATGGATCGCCACAAGGCCCTTCAAATCCTTATCAATTTTGTTCACAACGCCGAGCAGGCCTGCATCGAAACGGGATCGCCCGACAAAAAGTTGACTCTGCGCGCGACCGCCCCCAACGGAAGAATCAACATCTCGGTCAGCGATAATGGTGTCGGAATTCCCGCGGAAAATCTGACCCGCATATTTTCTCAGGGCTTCACCACGCGCAAAAACGGCCACGGTTTCGGATTGCACAGCAGTGCGCTCGCCGCAAAAGAAATCGGCGGCAGATTGTTCGTCCAAAGTGACGGCCCGGGCAAAGGCGCAACGTTCACACTGGAGCTGACTCCAAATCTGGGACGCACAAACCGACCATCAACGAACTCTGAACGACAACTCGCGACTCGGTCCCACGGTTGACGTGCAAGGGCCACCCATTAGGCCGTCGTGTCAACAGATAAAACATTCCTGTCGCCAGCTTGCCGAAGAATAGTTATACCAACCAGGAGATTGCGGTCCGCGCGCGTTGGACTATAATGGCGCCCATGCAAATGCTCGGATGCTCACTGACCGTTCGCGGGACCATGGGCTGGGGATCTATCCTGGCCGTTTCCGCTGTTCTACTCTCCTCTGCCTGCTCACCTGGCGTCCCCAAGCTTCGATACAAGTTCGAGTCGGGGCACGAATATGCCTACGAAGTCAAGATCGCGGCGACCTTTGCCGATGCGATCGAGACGCGCGAGGGTGTATCGAGCCTCACCGCGAAAAGCGCCTCCGGCGCGGAGTTCACCCTCCGCCATTCGGGCAGCCTGGCCGTGCGCCGCCAAAACACGGGCACCCCACGGCCCTTCTCGCGGCCTGATTTCGGGTCGCTTTTCCCCTGGGGCGACAACCCCTTGCCGCGCGCCGGGGATTTCACGCTGACGGCGGAGGGCAAGATCACCAAAGCGGAGGTGGGCACGCCGCTGCCCTACCTGTTGGGTGATCTCGAGTT
>DATNHI010000215.1:0-1506 GCA_035605035.1 Verrucomicrobiia bacterium | reverse complement strand
CAAAGACAATTCGTTGCGCCCGCCGTCCGGCGTGCCCGTGACGGCGAAATAAACGATGCTCCGGCCTTTGGGCGGCACCGAGCCGTCAGCGTCGCTGATGGATTGCGGATAGAGCCGGTTGCCGGCACGCAGCGTAAAACTGTCCGGCTGATAAATCAGAGGCGCGTCAATCTTGTTGGTGATGGCGAGGCCAAAAACCAGCGTGTCCTCGGCGTTGAACCGAAATGTTTCTTCGATCTGGATTTCGTAATCGTTGAAATCGCTGACGAGCGGCTTGCCGTCGTAGGTGGTGAAGTCCACGTTGGCAACGCTTTCGGGTTGCTGCGCTTTGAGCAATGGAAACGCCTTGGCCTTGTCGAGCAGTGCCAGCAGTTTTAGCGGGCTGACTTCGGAGGCGTGACCGACGCCTTCCGTCTCCGGCGTCGGCATGGCTGCCAGATTGAGCGACAACACCGGCTGGCCGCTTTCAGTCAGTTCAAAAACGTAGGTGTGGTCGTTCCAGCGGATGTTGAGATTGGCGGATGCCTTGGGAAAAAGGGCGCGCACGGAAAGAAACGCCGAGCCTTTGGCGTGGGCCAGTTGAAACAGACCCGGCGTTTTTCCATCCACCGTGACGCCCGCGCCGTCAATGGCGGTGATGGCGCTGGGGAAACTGATCGTGGTGACGCGGTTGGTCGCCACTGGCACCACAACCAACACGTTTTCATCAAGAAAATCTTTCACGATTTCCCTGGCGGGTTGCGCCAATGCAACATTGGCACTGAGCACCGAGATGGTGAGCGACACCGTGACGGTGGACAATAGGAGTTTAGCGATTGATTTCATATTTGAAGTCGCCCACGGCGGTGGGGAAGCGTCCGTTCAAGGCCATGTTGGGGTTGCGAACCATGCGCAAGCGAAGCGTGAACGGAAACGCCTCGGTGAACGCCTTGTCCTGGAAGATGCCGCTGCGAATGATCTGGCCGGTGACAGCGGCCAGCACCTCGTTGTCACGCGTTGCCAGAATGTCAATATGGGCAATCTCGGCTTTCTGGTGCAACTGCTTGGCGCGAAATTCGATCATCTCCTTGACGCGCTCATCCTGCGCCTTCGCCAACGCGGGTTTGAGAAACATCAATTTAAGCAAATCAGCATTGTCGAAGTCCTTGGGATTGCGTTGGAGAAAAGCCATCGTGACGAGTTCGGCCTGTTGGATGTGCAATTCTTTGGCCTCCGAAAACTGGAGCAACGGACTCAAATAATATGTTCCGGCGGGGTCAATGATGACGACGCGCTCGCGTTGTTTGAATTGTGAAACGATGTGGTAGCGGTCCATCGCCGAGAGCAGCAACACGGCGACGGTGAAGAAGAACCAGAACCACGGCAGCCGGTCACGCTGGGTCAAAAGACGGGCCAGATCGAAGCGGCGCGGCGGCGTCTTGGTGGCATCGGCGCTCTTAGTTTCGGTGGTCCGTAATGCGGGAGAGTCCATAGGTCAGTAATAATTGGGTTTGGATTTGGCGATGA
>DATNHI010000214.1:0-7255 GCA_035605035.1 Verrucomicrobiia bacterium | reverse complement strand
TGCTGCTGGCGCTTCTGCCCGCCGCCGCCACGTTCGTTGGCGTCTTTTTCCTGTTGTATTTCGCGTTGGGTCCGGCCGCCGCCGTGCCGCTGGCGGCGCTCGCCGCGACGATTATTCTGGCCGTGGAAGCCGGTTTTGGCGTGATGCTGCTCGGCAAACTGTTTGAACGGTTTGATGTGACGGAAGAACATACGAGTTGAAAACGGGCGCAACCCGGTCCCGCCCATGCAGCACACCATGGACACAAAAAATTCGAGGAAGAAATTCCGGATTACCGCATGTCGGCGCCGGGAGTTTTTCTTTCGAACTTCCTGCAGGTTTTTCCCGAAGATCGCGGGACAAATTTTACCGTGCGCGCCGGGTTGAAAATTGCTTGAATAATCCCGCCGCAAGCAACCGCATGACCGAGACGCCGAATCAAACGGAACCGTCCGAAGGCGGACTGAATTGGGAAATCTTCTTTCCGGTGGTGCTGGCCCTGGTGGTCGGGGCAATGGCAATCACGTCGCAGAGTTTTTGGATGGATGAATGCTCGACGGCAATTCTCGCCGTCCAGCCGACATTCGCCGCGTGGCGGCACAGCCTGATGTTGGACGCCGGCGCCAACAACCAGATGCCGATTTACATGTTTCATGTCTGGGTTTGGCAAAAGCTTTTTGACAATTCCGAATTGGCCTTACGCGCGTCCAACCTGTCGTGGCTGGCGCTCGGTTTTCTGGCCATTCCCCGGCGGCAGGCGCTTTTTCTATTCACGTTGGCGACCAGTTCATTCCTCTGGTATTACCTCAACGAGTTCCGGCCATACGTCGCGCTCATCAGCAGCGCCTTGCTGATGCTGGGCGCCGTCTGGCATCTGGTGGAAATGCCGGAAAAACCGGAAAATAAAACGCAGGAACTAATTTGGGTTGGCTGTTTTTGCCTGGGAATGGTGCTGCTTTCCGGCGTCAGCCTGATCGGTGTGATCTGGACCGCAGCGGGTGTCGGCGCAGCGACCGCCGTCCTGGGCCGGGAACGCGGACGGCAACTGTTGTGGCGGCATCTGCCCATATTCATGGGCACGGCGGCGCCCATGCTGCTGCTCGCGATTTATTATGTCGTGTCGCTGGAGAACGGCCACCGGGCGGTGTCCGGTTCGACTGGCTTGGGCAACGCGGTGTTCATCATGTATGAACTCACCGGGTTCACCGGACTGGGTCCCGGACGGCTTGAGATCCGCGCCGGGGGCGCGGCGGCTTTCCTGCCGTTCATCGCGCCGCTGCTGGTCTATGCGACGGTGTTGGCGTGCATTCTTTTTGCCGGGGGGAAATACATC
Organism: Verrucomicrobiia bacterium; assembly: GCA_035605035.1. Lineage (GTDB taxonomy): Bacteria > Verrucomicrobiota > Verrucomicrobiia > Limisphaerales > UBA11358 > UBA11358. The sequence continues at coordinate 5,943 of DATNHI010000214.1, read as the reverse complement.
CTGCAAAATTTTCCGCGCCGGGTCTGGCTGGGGGTCACCGCCGCGTTTGGCGCTGCCGCCGTTTTTTTGCTGCTCGTCGGGGTGGTCACTGATTTCCGCGTGCTCGGCCGCCATTTCAGCCCGCTGTTGTTGGGTGTCCTGCTGGTCATTTATTCCGGCCTGCGTGATTGGGAACAACGCGGCGGCTGGCGGCGGCTGATGGTGGCGTTGTTCCTTCTGTTGAGCCTGACTTCGGCATTGTCGGCGCGGTTTGGCGAGCGCCACGCGAAAGACGACAACCGGGCCGCCGCCACCGTTGCCAGGACGGCTTTCGCCGGGAAAAAAAATGTCTGGTGGTGCACGGATGGTGGCTCCGGTTATTGGTATGGACTGCCCTTGGTTCCCGCCAAAACGAACACGGTCGCGCCGGGGCGAATCTGGTGGGTCGCTGATCCGCCACCGGAATGGCTGACCAACGCCGCCCCGCCAGACCTGTTGATTCTGTGCAAACCGGAACTTTTTGACCGTTCCGGAGAAACCCGCGCCTTTCTGGAACGGAACCATTATCATTTGACGCAGAAGTTTCAGGCTTTCACGCTCTGGCAGCCGCAATCAAAGTAAGCTGCGGAAAAGAAATTGTTGGCGCAGGGCAGAAGCCGGTTTTGGCGTGATGCTGCTCGGCAAACTGATCGGGCGGTTTGACGTGACGGAGGAACATACAAGTTGAAAACGAAAATCGAAGTTGGGGAGCACACCCGCCTCGGGTGTGACTGGACGCGCCTCGCGTCCGGTCGTTTCGCGCACGGAGCATTCCTGAAGGTTCGAAAGTTTTAGTGCGCTCGAGGTTTTTCCGCGGGGGCGCGGAAAACAGCACGCGAGGCGCGTGCGCTCCCCATCTGAACGTTGGTTTTCGTCAAAAACGCGCAATTGTTCCGCGCTTGCGCGGTGACGAACGCGACAACATACTTCCGCCCTCAAATTTATGAGCCAGACACCCATTCGCGTTGCTGTCACCGGCGCCGCCGGCCAAATCGGTTACTCACTCCTGTTCCGCATCGCCTCCGGCGCGATGTTCGGGCCGAACCAGCCCGTCATTTTGCATTTGCTTGAAATCGAACCCGCCTTGCCGGCGCTCGGCGGCGTGGTGATGGAATTGGATGACTGCGCGTTCCCATTGCTCAAAGGCATCGTGCCCACGGCGAATCTGGATGAGGGCTTTCACGGCGTGAACTGGGCGCTGCTCGTCGGCAGCGTGCCGCGCAAAGCCGGCATGGAACGCAAGGATTTGCTCGGCATCAACGGGAAAATTTTCATCGGCCAGGGCCAGGCCATCCAGAAAAACGCCGCCCGCGATGTGCGCATCCACGTCGTCGGCAATCCGTGCAACACGAACTGCCTCATTTGCATGAACAACGCGCCGGACATCCCGCGCGACCGGTTCTTTGCCATGACGCGTCTCGACGAAAACCGCGCCAAAGCGCAACTCGCGAAAAAAACCGGCGTGGACGTGACCGCCGTCAGCAACATGGCCATCTGGGGCAACCATTCCGCGACGCAATACCCCGATTTTTACAACGCCAGAATCAACGGCAAACCCGCCACGGGTGTCATCAGCGACGAGGGCTGGCTGAAGGGCGAGTTCATTTCCACCGTGCAACAGCGGGGCGCGGCCATTATCAAAGCGCGCGGTTCATCCAGCGCCGCCAGCGCCGCGAACGCCGTCGTGGACAGCGTCCGCTCGCTCATCGAACCCACACCCGCGGGCGACTGGCACAGTATCTGTGTCTGTTCCGATGGCAGCTACGGCGTTGAAAAGGGATTGATATGTTCGTTCCCGATTCGCAGCGACAGCGATGGCTGGCGCATTGTGCAAAGCGTATCGCTCGACGAATTCAGCCGCGCGAAGATTGCGGCCACGGTGAAGGAATTGCAGGAGGAACGCGCGATGGTCGCCGAATTATTGCCGAAATAGAATCGAACTTATTGCCTACGCCAATTTCTTGCGCCAGAAAACGAGCGTGACGAATCCCATGCCGATCAGTGCCGCCGTGGAAGGTTCCGGCACGGTTGCCCGAATGCCAACTTGAGCGGCGAAATAAGGCGCGGCCTGCCAGCTGGCCAAATCGGTCGAATACATGGGAGTGCCCAGACTCCAACCGGCGATTGACGTATAACTGCTCGTCTGTGAAGCGCCAGCCAGGAAAACCGGAAAGGTGTTTTGTACCAGTCCGGACCAGACGACAATCCAATAGGCCGTCGAAGGAGTCAGGACGATTCCGGATGCGTTATAAGTGACCAGGCCGCTGGACGTGGGATCCGTGCCGGTGAGCGGCGCCAGGCTGCTTCCGGGCACCGCGCCGTTGTTGTTGTAAATTGAAACGTGCAGATTGTTGCCACCGGAAGTTCCCGTCACCAACATCATCAATTCCACGGAATTGAGCGTATAAGACATGTTCGTTGGTCCCGTGACAAAAGGCTGCGCCATCCAGTAATTGGCCCCCAAGCCAACAAAGATAGGGTTGGTTGTTCCAAGGCTGGACTCAAAAAGCGTGCCTTGGGCATTCGCTGTTGTCGTCGCAGTGAATGCGAACAGACCCAAAATTAATCCAACGATATGGATTTTGCTTTTCATGTCAGGTACGTCGGTAAATCGGGGTAATAGCAAATGAGGTGCCATGACACTGCTGGCACGGTTTTACTCGCTGGTTGTGCGTGCCGAGCTTGCAATTTAAGCTGGCGAAATAAGCGAGTGTTTCAATTCTGTTCACGTGCCCAAATTGTGAGGACACGCTGACACGCACGCAGGGGCCGAAAGGATGTGGCGCCGTTGGCATACCCTGGCGGCGCGGCGTCGGCATGGCGCTTTGGTTTTTCTGGCGGAAAATTGAGTTGGAACCTGGGGGCGCTTCGGCACAGTCCCCGGATTAATGTGGCTTGCCAGCGCCGCATTGCCAGATGCGCCGTTTTGTGCCAGCCTCGCGCGCATGGCTTTTGAATCGTTCCGCGATTTTGTCAACGCCCTCGACAAGGCCGGCGAATTGAAACGTATGGCCCAACCCGTCGCCACCGAACTCGAAATCACCGAAATCGCTGACCGCGAAATGAAATCCCCGGACGGCGGCAAGGCGCTGTTTTTCGAGAAGCCGACGGTGAACGGGGAGGTTTCGCCATTTCCACTCGCCATCAATTCGATGGGTTCGTGGAAGCGCATGGCGATGAGCCTGGGCGCAAAATCCGTCGAGGCACTCGCCGCCGAACTGGGTTCGCTGATGAAAGCCAGGCCGCCGACCAGTTTCCGCGAAGCCATCAAACTGCTCGGCCAGGCGCTCGATCTGCGCCACGCCAAACCGAAGCTGGTGAAGGACGGCCCGTGCAAAGAAGTCGTGAAAAAGTTTGACGCGCCCTCATCACGCACCGAGCCGTGGCCGAAAGCTGCCTGTCCTACATTATTAAATCTGCCCATTCAAAAATGCTGGCCTTTGGATGGCGGACGTTTCATCACGTTGCCCTGCGTCGTAACCAAAGACCCGGACACCGGCGAACGCAACGTCGGCATGTATCGCATCCAGATTTACGACGACTGCACCACCGGCATGCACTGGCAGTTGCAGAAGGTTGGCGCACGCCACGGCCGTCGTTATTACGAAACCGGCACGCGGATGCCCGTCAGTATTTTCATCGGCGGCGATCCCGTGTTCACCTTCGCCGCCACCGCGCCGTTGCCGGATGGCTTGGATGAATTCCTGCTCGCCGGGTATCTCCGCAAAAAATCCGTTGAACTCGTCAAATGCGAGACCAACGACCTCGAAGTTCCCGCCACCGCGGACTTTGTCATCGAAGGTTACGTGGATCCGAACGAACCGCTCCGGGACGAAGGCCCGTTCGGCGACCACACCGGTTATTACACGCTGCCCGAGCCGTATCCGGTTTTTCATGTCACCGCCATCACGCATCGCAAGGACGCGGTGTATCCGGCGACGATTGTCGGCATGCCGCCAATGGAGGATTTTTACATCGGCGGTGCGAGCGTGAAATTGTTCCTGCCGGTATTCAAAATGAATTTCCCCGAGATCGTGGACATCGCGCTGCCGGCGGAAGGCGTGTTTCACAACCTCGTATTCGTGAGCATCAAGAAGACCTACCCGATGCAGGCCTACAAAATCATGCACGGCCTCTGGGGCATGGGCCAGATGATGTTCACTAAATACATCGTGGTGGTGGACGACGACGTGGAGGTGCACAACACCCGCGAAGTCCTGTTCCGCCTTTGCGCCAATACCGACCCGCAGCGCGACTCCATTTTCACGAAAGGCCCGGCGGATGTTTTGGATCATGCAACTTCTGAGGTCGCGATTGGATCGAAGCTGGGCATCGACGCCACCAGGAAGCTGGCGGGTGAAGGGTTTAAACGTCAGTGGCCTCCGTTAATTAAAATGGACGAAGCCGTGCGAAAGAAGATTGATGCGCTCTACAACAAATGAAATGGGGAGCACATGCGCCCTCGCGTGTTGGTTTCGACGCCCTCGTCGAAACCGTCTCCGCACGACCACGGATTCGGTCAGCGAGGGTGCTGACCGATGCACGCGGGGCGCGTGCGCTCCCCCGGCCGACGTGCTCGACCACGCCACCAGCGAAATGGCCATCGGCAGCAAGCTTGGCATTGACGCGACGAAGAAACTACCCGGCGAAGGTTTCAAACGCGTCTGGCCGCCGTTGATTCGAATGGACGAAAACGTCCGAAAGAAAATTGATGCACTATCTGGAGGAAGACCATGAAAACAAAAAACCTTGTCGCGCCGGGGCCTCGACGCAGGCGGATGATCAAAATGGATGACGTTGTGCGGGAGAAAGTGGATTCACTTTATGGCAAATGAAGCGTTGATCCTTTCGCGCGGGCTGACGCGGCGTTACCAGGTCGGCAAGACGGTCGTCGTTGCGCTTTCGGAGGTCGAGCTCACAATTCCGCGCGGCGAATTTATGGCGCTCGTCGGGCCTTCCGGTTCGGGCAAATCCACGCTGTTGAATCTTATCGGCGGTTTGGATCGTCCAAGCAGCGGCGAAATTCGCGTGAACGATTTGTCGCTGGGCCTGGCAACCGAACAGCAATTGGTGCGTCATCGCCGCGAGTGCGTCGGCTTTATCTTCCAAAGTTTCAATTTGCTGCCGACGTTCAGCGCGCTGGAAAACGTGGAGGCACCGATGGTGCTGGCGGAAGTTCCCCGAAGCGAACGACGCGCCCGCGCCACGAGCCTGCTCGAGTCCGTCGGGCTGGCGCAAAGGATTTCCCACAAGCCCAACGAAATGTCCGGCGGCGAAAAACAACGCGTCGCCATCGCCCGCGCGCTGGTAAATCGTCCCTCACTGCTGTTGGCGGATGAGCCGACCGGCAATCTTGATTCAAAAACCGGCGCGGCCGTCCTCGATTTGCTGTACAGCCTCGTCCGAAAAAGCGGGCTGACCCTGGTCATGGTGACGCACGACCTGGAAGTGGCTTTGCGCGCCGACCGCATCATCCATTTGCGCGACGGCAGCATTCATCACATCGAAACGAAGCAAAAAGCGGAGACTTCGGTATGACAATCCACGAGCAGATTCGTGCCGCCTTCTCCAATGTTGGTCGCCGCAAACTGCGGTCCGCACTCGCGTCGCTGGGCGTCGTGGTCGGCACCGTGACCATCGTGCTCATGGTCTCCCTCGCCGCCGGTGTGCGGCGGCAAATCAACCATCAGTTTGAAACGCTCGGCCTGGACCGCCTCACGGTGTATTCAACCGGCGGGCGGCGCGGTGATTTCGATCCATTCGGATTTTTGTCCCGGCGAAAACTCATCACGGCGCAGGATGTCAAAGAATGGAGGTCGCTGCCCGGCGTCGTCAAAGTGGTTCCCGAAGTCAATTTACCCGGTTCCGTCGGGCTTGAATTGAATTGGAACGGAACGAATCAATCTGTCCGCATGAGTGGCGGGG
>DATNHI010000213.1:0-1485 GCA_035605035.1 Verrucomicrobiia bacterium | reverse complement strand
ATCTTGGTCCGGTGATGGCCTACGAGGCGCTCAAACATTACAGCGACCGCGCGATGACGTTCCGGTTTGTTTCCAATGTGGATGGCGCCGATTTCGTCGAGGCCGCGCGCGACCTCGATCCCGCGGAAACGCTCTTCGTCGTTTCCTCGAAGACCTTTACCACCTTGGAAACGATGACGAACGCCCAAAGCGCGCGCGACTGGTTGGTCCAGGGACTCGGACGCGACGCCAAATCCGTGGCGAAACATTTCGTGGCGGTCTCGACCAACGCCGCGAAGGTATCGGCATTCGGCATTGATACGGCCAATATGTTCGGGTTCTGGGACTGGGTGGGCGGGCGTTACTCGATGGATTCCGCCATTGGCCTTTCGACGATGCTGGCCATCGGCCCGGACAATTTCCGCGCGTTGCTCAAGGGATTTCACGCGATGGACGAACATTTCCGCACCGCGCCGTTCGAGAAAAACCTGCCGGTGCTGATGGCGTTGCTTTCCATCTGGAACAACAATTTCCTGGGTGCAGACACGGTGGCGGTCTTGCCCTACGAGCAATATCTGAAACGATTTCCCGCCTACCTCCAGCAGTTGACCATGGAAAGCAACGGAAAATCGGTGACGCTCGACCGCCAAAAAGTGAATTACCAGACCGGTCCGATTTACTGGGGCGAGCCGGGCACCAACGGCCAGCACTCGTTCTATCAGTTGATTCATCAGGGCACGCGGCTCATTCCGTGCGATTTCATCGCGTTCGCCCACTCGCTCACGCCGCTGGGACGCCACCATGACATGCTGCTGGCCAACGTGCTGGCGCAGGCCGAGGCCCTGGCCTTCGGCAAGACGCCGGGGGAAGTCAAAGCGGAAGGCACACCGGACTGGCTGGTGGCGCACCGGGTCTTTGAAGGCAACCGTCCGTCGAACACCATTCTCGCCGAACGGCTGACTCCGGAGGTGCTCGGCAGCCTCGTTGCGCTTTACGAGCACAGCGTGTTCACGCAGGGCGTGATCTGGCACATTGATTCGTTTGACCAGTGGGGTGTCGAGTTGGGCAAAGTGCTGGCGCAACGTATTATCCCCGAACTCGAGAACAAGGCCGAACCCAACCTGAAGCACGACAGTTCGACGAACAACCTCATCCGCCTGTACCGCAAACTCAAGCAGACGTAACTGCGCTTCAAAACCTGAACATTTTTGCAGAAACACTGTCTTTTTGTTGAGTGGATGGATAAAGGCCAGAAACAAACTGAACACAGGAGCGGGCTGCCGGACTTTGCCCTTGCGGCCCGCGGGGAATCGCTTTGGGCAAAACCTTTTCTCCCGTGGCGCGGTCGGCGGGTGATTGCGTTTTGCCTTGCTGTGTTTTTGTGCTTCGGCGCGGCCACGGCGCGCGCGGCGAGTTTCACCGCATCGTTGGATCGCGACACCATCGCGCTCGGCGAACAGGCCACGTTGTCGCTAACGTTCGAGGGCGGGCAATCGAAAAATGTGC
>DATNHI010000212.1:0-13216 GCA_035605035.1 Verrucomicrobiia bacterium | reverse complement strand
GAGCCGGCTCGCGGGGACGCTCGCCCCACCGGAATTTCCAAAGGCCGCGCAAACGCGGCCTTTTTTGCCGCTTTACTATTGCCGGAAGCAGGCGTAGGCTTGTTGAGGCTCGACAAAATTATGAATAGCATGTTTGCATTGATGGGTCTCGGTGGCTGGGAGTGGGTCATCGTCGTCTTGGCTATACTGCTTTTCTTCGGTTCCAAACGCATCCCGGACCTGGCCCGGAGCCTGGGCCAGAGCATCAAGGAATTCAAGAAAGGGGCGCGCGAGGTGTCGGATGAAATTCAAAATGCGGGAAACGAGACCTCCACATCGCCGGACAAATCCGTGAAGAACGGCCAGTCGCAGCCCGGCCAGACCGTTTCGCAGCCCCCCAACCCGCCAAAATCCTGAAGGCGGCAATCTCGGCATGGCCGGCGATAACGAACCGGAGCGTCCTGAGCGGGCCGAAGGCGGTCCGGTCAAAACCTTTCTCGAACACCTCGAAGATTTCCGCTGGGTGCTCATCAAGAGCCTGGTCGCGTTGTTTCTGGGGATGCTGATCTGCCTGTTTGCGGCCAATCATGTCGTGCAGATTGTCAAATGGCCACTGACGCACGCCTGGGTTTATTACTCCGGAACCAACCAGATCGTCACGGTGAGTTTCGGCACAAACCGCCTCGGCCATTTCCCGCTCACGCCCGAACAACAACAAGCACTGGATCTGGGCACCAACCGGTTCGTGGCCGTGGAAGTCGAGCCGTTGGTGATCGGCACCAATCACTTGCTCGGTTGGCGCGTCAATCCCGATCCCGGCGTCGCCGCCGAGGCAAAGCAGGCCAGAATTGATTTGATCAATCTCAGTCCGGCCGGCGGGTTTGTCATCGCGTTCCAGGTTGGTTTGTATGGCGGCGCGGTGCTGGCCTCGCCGTTTATTTTTTACTTTGTGGCCGGGTTTGTTTTCCCGGCGCTGAAAATGCGCGAACGGAAATACGTTTATCGCGGGCTGGTCATCGGCGTCGGCCTGTTCCTGACCGGCGTGGCCTTCTGCTATTTCGCGCTGATGCCCGTCGCCCTGTCGGCAGCGCAACTGTATTCGCAATGGCTCGGGTTCGGCGCGTTTCAGTGGCGGGCGGAGGATTACATCGGTTTCGTCTGCAAATTCATGTTGGGCATGGGACTGGGTTTCGAGCTGCCGGTGGTGATTCTTACGCTGGTGAAAATCGGCGTGCTCGATTACCAGACGCTGTCCAAGGCGCGGCGTTACATGATTGTCATCAACCTGTTTCTCGGCGCAGTCCTGACGACCCCGGAAGTCATCACCCAACTGATCATGTTTGTGCCGTTGCAGGGGCTTTACGAAATCACCGTCTGGATTGCATGGTATTGGGACCAGGCGGACCGCGCCAAGGCGCGCCGCAGGCTCCTGTTGGTATCAGCCGGTTTGCTGCTGATCGCAGGCTTGGTATGGGCCGGCTGCAAATATGGCTGGCCATTGCTCCGACAGCATTGGCATTGAAGTGGCGCGGCCTTTTCCCGGTAATCCAATTATCCACCAATCCATCTTGAAAACGCGCTTTACATCCGGCGGATTCGGCGTAAGCTCCTTTCGTCAACACAAAAAACGTATGCGAAACGCAATGGCTTTTCTCACGGTCGTCGCCTTGGTCGCGTTGCTCACCTCCGGTTGTGCGGGGCCGGAGCAAAAACTCGGCCGCGGCATGAATAACTTCTACGAAGTCGTCCGCATGGGCGAAATGCGCCGCAGCATCGAGCAAACGGCAGTGCTCGAATCGCCGGACGCCGGTTACACCCTCGGCGCCATACATGGCATTGACCGTTCGCTGGCGCGCACCGGCCTGGGAGTGGTGGAAGTCGTGACCTTTCCCTTCCCGCCGTACCATCCGATTTTCACCCGTTATCTGGCAGCCGACGCCGTGTACCCGGAAAGCTACAAGCCCGGAATGCTTTCGGACGCGCTGTTTGACACGGACACCTATACCGGTTTCACCGGGGGCGATGTCGCGCCGTTCATTCCCGGCAGCCGGTTCAGAATATTCGACAACTGACCGTGCCTGAGCCGGTTTTCATGAACGCGCCAACTGTCATCCGTTGGCGCGTTTTGTTTTGCCGGCAACCACGCCAGACGCGAACCGCACAAAAAATCTTCTCAAATTTCGTGTCATTTCGCGCGGTTCGTGGTTAAAAAAAGGAATGCACCTTGAAAGAAAATCCCCCGGCAAGGTCAATTTGCTGCTGAACATCCTGGGCAAACGGCCCGACGGCTTTCACGAACTCGAAACCGTCATGCACCCGGTCAATCTTTTTGACGAAATCCAGTGCGAACGCGGTGGCCGGGGAATTCAACTCACCTGCAACGAACCCGCCCTGCCGGTGGACTCGCAAAACCTGGTTTATCGGGCGGCGGAGGCGTTTTTGAAACTTCATAACCCGCGCGACGGAGTCCGCCTCCATCTCGAAAAACGAATTCCGCTGGCGGCGGGTTTGGGCGGCGGCAGCGGCAATGCCGCCGCCACCTTGCTCGCGCTGAATGAATTGTTTGACCGGCCGCTTGCAACCGCAAAATTGAACGAACTCGCCTCGGCGCTTGGCTCGGACGTGCCGTTTTTTCTGCAAAACCGGCCGGCACTCGCCACCGGGCGCGGCGAGCGAATCCAGCCGCTGGATTTTTTCCCGGCGCTGCGCGGCAAGGCATTCCTGCTGATTCATCCCGGCTTCGGGATCGCGACGGCCTGGGCGTATCAAAGCCTCGCGCGGTTCCCGGCGGCCCTGAATGGCCGGCGCGGCCGCGCGGAAAGACTGGTTGCCTTGCTTCAGGCCGGGGATTTGCGCGCCGCCAGCGGCGAATTTTACAATTCACTGGAGGCGCCCGCGCTGGAAAAATATCCCGTGCTCGGGCTGTTTCAGGAATTCCTGCGCGCGAACGGCGCGCCGGCCGCGCTCATGTCCGGCAGCGGTTCGACGACGTTTGCCATCGTGGAAAATGTTGTGGCCGGCGAAACACTCGCAGAAAAATTCAAGTCGCGGTTCGGCACGAACTGCTGGACGGCGGTCGTGCCGGTTTAATCCGCGTAGGACAGGCGTCGCGCCTGTCTCCATCTTTCAAAATAAAATAGAGGCAGGCGCGACGCCTGTCCTACCGCTTGAATTTCGTCAGCGCGAACTCCATTATTTCCTTTGCCGCCGGAATTTTAAAAGCCAGCGCCAGCAGCCAGTAAACGAGGCCCGCGACTCCCGCCGGCACGAACACCGCGCCGATTTTCAACGCCACATTGCCGTAGCCCACCGACTTCTCCCATAGCCGCCAGCCTTCGTACGCGATAAACCCGGCCAGGACCGTCAGGGGCACCAGCCACAAGAGATTTTGGCGCAACGATTCCATTTCGAGATTGCCGAGCTTCTTTCGCAAAGCGAACGACAATAGGCCCACGTTGAGGCATGAGGTCAGCGTGTTGGCGATGCCGGGGCCGCCCTCGCGCAGCGGGCCGAGCAGCGCGGCGGCCAGAGTCAGATTCAAGATCAAGCAAACGATGCTGATCTTCATCGGCGTCCTCGTGTCGCCGAGCGCATAAAAGGCGCGCGCCAGGATGTTCACGGTCGAAAACATCACAAGTCCCGGCGCGAGGCAGGTCAGGGCGTAGGCGACGCGGAGGGTGGAGGCGCTGGTGAATTTGCCGTGCTCAAACAGGAGCCGCACAATTGGTTCGGCCAGCGTCACGAGCAACGCCGAGGCGATGAGATTCAGAAAAATCAGCGTGCCCAGGCCGTGCCGCAGGGTGGCGCGAAATTCGGGGTAATTTTTGTCCGTCGCGAGTCCGGCGAGCGTCGGCAACAGATACGTTGCCAGCGAAATCCCGAAAATGCCCTGCGGGAGTTCCATGAGGCGCACCGCGCCGTTGAACGAGGAAACGATGCCGGTCCCGATGAAAAAGGCGATCAACTGCACGAGCGCGACGTTGATCTGGAAGGCCGCCACGCCGATGGTTCCGGGAATCATCTGGCGCACGACGCGTTGCACGGTGGCGTCGCCCCATGGCGAAACCCAGCGGTAACGGAACCCGTCGCGCCAGAGCGTGGGCAGTTGAAACGCGGCCTGGGCCACGCCCGCCGCCAGCACGCCGTACGCCAGCGCGAAAATTTGCACCGGCAATCTTTGTTCCCTCGGCAGCCCCACGCCAAACTTTGGCGCGAGCAGATAGACGGATGCAATCATCACGACGTTCAGCATCGTCGCGCCCATGGCCGGGATGAAAAAATGGCCGCGCGCATTGAGCATGCCCATCATCGCCGCCGCCAGGCAGACCAGCAGCATGTAGGGAAACATCACGCGCAACAGCCGCAGCATGAGTTCCCAGCGGGCGTCAAACTGATGCAGCGCCAGCGCGATGGAGATGCCCGCCATGACGAGGGCAATGACGACGGTCGCGGAAACAATGAGGCCGGAGATGACGGCGTTGGCCGCGCGCCACATCTCTTTTTCACCGTGAATTTTCTCCTTCTCCTTGAAAACCGGGATAAACGCCGCCGTCAATGCGCCCTCGCCGAGCAGGCGGCGAAACAGATTAGGAATCGTGAACGCATACTGAAACGCGTCGTTGACCCAGCCGACGTTCATGAACGCCATGTAAGCCATCTCGCGCACCATGCCGAGCAGGCGGCTGACGAGCGTGGCGACGGCCATCGCGCCGGACGATTTGAGCATTTGCGACATCGCGCAGAATTCTCATGCAAAGACGCAATGGCGCAAAGGGAAATTGATTGGCAGTTGCATTTTCTCCGCAATTTTGTATCCTTGCGAACATGAGTGTTCTCAGACACTGCGTTTGGAGTTCTGCTGTTCTGGCGGTTTTTTTGTTTGGGGTCTGCACGGCGTTTGCGGACTTAAAACCTTTTCCGCTTTCTGCCGGACAGCGTGGCACGGTAACCTGCCTCGAAAATCCGTCAGTCAGCTACGACATCTATCTGCCGCCGGCGTATTCCACCAATGGAACCCCGCTACCGATCCTTTATACCTTGAACTCCGGCGGCGGCGGCATGGTATCCGACTTCAAAACGGTTTGCTCCAGCCTGAACATCATCTGTGTCGGCATCTTGAGTTCTAAAAACAGCACACCGTGGAATCCGGTCTTGCGTGATTTTTACGAAGTTCCCCGGGACATCCGGCAACGAGTGCTGTTTGATCCAACGGCGGTGTTTGTCGGTGGCCTGTCCGGCGGAGGTGAAAATTCTTATGTCTTCAGCCGGTTCTGGTCGCAACACGTTTACGGAGTCCTGGCTATGGGTGGCTGGCTGGGACGGACCGGCAACCCTTCGGTCGGCTATCCCATGCAGTATTACACCACTGATCGGGTGCAAACCAATTTGCTGGTGGCGCGCACCACCGGCACATCCGACACGGGCGCGCTGTTTTACCTGACCCCCGACAGCAATTACCTGGCGTCCTGCGGTGCGGTCGTTAAAGACTGGTCATTCTCTGGCGGACACACCACTGCGCCGGACTCGGTGAAAACGTCCTGTCTCCAATGGTTCTTAAGTCAACGGATTCAGTCCGGGGCAAACGACCAGTCCAATGCGCTGGCCCAAGCGGGCAGTTGGCGCTCGCGCATTGCCTCGGGCGATTCGCAAGCCGTCCTGGACGAATGCGTTTCCACGTTGATGAATCAGCCGCGCACCTGGTTCGCCCTGGAAACCCAACTCGTCATGGATGATCTGATGACCAATTACAATGCCCTCCGCGCCTTGGATGTTTCAAACCTGTTCCCCGCAAGCACGTCGTTCACCACGAATTCCGCCATCAGCGCCAGCGTTGAGAGCATCAACTATTGGTCACCGAGCGACTTTGCCTACGATCTTTTCTATCATTATGCGCGTGGTGCCGCCACCAACGGCGACTGGCAGCGATACAAGTGCGCGCTGAAAGTTTTGACCGGCGTTGCCGGTGCCAATGAAGATCGCGACGGAGACATCAACTACCTGTTGACCAAATTCAGTTACCCGGCGCCCCAGGTCCAAATCGCCCTCGGCCAGACCAATATCTGGCTGATGAAAGACACCCCCGGACTCATCTACTCGTTGGAATGGCAATCCAATCTGGTCAACAATGTCTGGCAGCCTCCGCTGTTCCCTCCACCGACCGTGGACCCTCATCTTGGCATCACTTGGTCAACCCCGTTCGACTTTGATCCGGCCTCGGCGTCCAGATTTTACCGCGTCGTCGCCACACCTTGGGGAGGCTCGCCTCTGCCCTGGCCGGATAACGGCGGTTACGGACAATGACCTCCGCGTGTGCATGAAACGCCGCGATTGGCAATTGGCATTTGACCGCGGGGAATTTACCCTGCCTGCGTGAGCATTCTGGAAGAACTCAAATGGCGCGGCTTGGTCGCCGATTGCACGGACCCGGCGGAATTGGAAAAGAAAATCGCCTCGCCCGTCACGCTTTACTGCGGCTTCGACCCGACGGCCGACAGTCTGCACGTTGGCAACCTCGTGCCGTTGCTGGCGTTGCGGCGGTTTCAGTTGCTCGGTCATCATCCCATCGCCGTGGCGGGCGGCGCGACCGGCATGGTGGGCGACCCCAGCGGCAAGACCCAGGAACGCCAGTTGCTCACCAAGGAAATTCTGGATCGCAACATTGCCAGTGTGAAAGTTCAACTGGCAAAACTTTTGGATTTTGAGACGAAACAAAACCCGGCGCGGCTGGTGGACAACGCCTCGTGGACGGCCAACGTTCCGTATCTCGATTTCCTGCGCGACATCGGCAAACATTTTTCCGTCAACCAGATGGTTGCCAAGGAAAGCGTCCGCGCGCGGATGGAGGACCGCGAGGTGGGCATCAGCTACACCGAGTTCAGTTACATGCTGCTCCAGGCGTTCGATTTTTATGTGCTCTGCCGCGATCACAATTGCGAATTGCAAATTGGCGGCAGCGACCAGTGGGGCAACATCACCGCGGGCATTGATTTGTGCCGGAAAAAACTGGGCAAAACGGTTTACGGCCTCACGCTGCCGCTTATCACCAACGCCGACGGCACGAAATTCGGCAAGACCGAAGCCGGCGCCATCTGGCTCGACCCGAACAGAACAACGCCGGAAGATTTTTACCAGTTCTGGATTCGGACTGACGACCGCGATGTCATCCGCTATTTGAAGTTTTTCACGTTCTTGTCGCGTGAAGAAATTGAGGAATTGGAAAGACAGCACAATTCCAAGCCTGAATCCCGAATTGCACATCAGGCTTTGGCGAAAGAAATGAGAAATTTAATTCATCCCGCCGCCTCTGGCGTAGCAGAACGCACAAGCCAAATTCTTTTTGGAAAGCTTTTCGACGATTACACTTTGGAAGATTGGGAATTTCTTGCAGAACATTGGCACTCGGTCAAAGTAGAAAAGGCGAAGTTGGTTGGAATGCCGCTGGTTGAACTTTTGGTTCTTTCAGGCCTCTCTTCGAGCAAAGGGCAAGCGCGAAAAGACATTGAAGGACGCGGAATCAGCCTCAACAAAGGTGCGGGGTTACCTAACTTTGATTACAAAGTTCAACTTGGCGACCTGCACCACGGAAAATTTTTGCGTCTCCGCAAAGGCAAAAAGAATTACGTCGTCGTGACGGCAAAGTGATTTCGTAGCAGCCGACGTGAGAAGGCTCAAATTCAATTTTGACTGAGTTTTAATTGGAGCCTCCTTACGTCGGCTGCTACCGGGCGATGGAATTACGTTGTCGTGACGGCGAACTAATGCCTATTTGATTTCGCCGCGGGCTTTGGCTTCCTCCCGCGCGCGGCGGACGCTTTCTTCGTAAAGGTGGTCTTGTTGTTTCTCCTGCGAAGTTTCATCGGTTTGCCGGGGCAGGGAATTGATGTGCGGGAACTGGCCGTCGAACGCCGGGTCAATCGCCAGAATCCGTTTCGCCAATGGCGGATGTGTGGCTAGAAAATCGAACCACGGGTCGTAATCCGAGTTTGCAAAATACAGATGGCTGGCGGTTTCGGCAAAGGGAGTGTCGAGCCGGCCGGCCTTGTAAAGCCCGCCGATTTTTTTGAGCGCGCCGGCGATGCCCGCCGGATTGCGCGTGAACTGGACCGCTGCCGCATCGGCCAGCCATTCGCGTTCACGGCAAATCAGGCTTTTGAGCAACCGCACCAGCGGCGAACTGATGCCCCCGACGATTAAAAATAAAACGCCAATCGGCGCCGTCGGCAGGAAAACCGGACTGGTGCCCTCGTCAAAAATGGACTCGCCGATCTCCGGGGCGCGGGTCGTTCCGCGGACCAAAACACGACCGACAATCGTCGGCCAGAAAAGACCGTGCGCCAGCGCCATCAACTTCATGTTCAGCCGCGTGTCACCGTTCAGCACGTGGCTGAATTCATGCGCGATGATTCCCTGCAATTCGTCACGGTTCAGCAATTTCAGCGCCCCGAACGTGACGCCGATGGCCACATCATCGCGCGCATGGCCGGCGGCGAAGGCGTTGATGCCACGCTCACAGTCGAGCACGTAAATTTCAGGAACGATCAAGCCGGATGCGACGGCCATTTCCTCGACGACATCGCGCAATTTCTTTTCGTTCAGGTCGGTTGGGTTGTCGTCAATTTTTCGTCCGCCGAGCAATTCCGCGACCGCCGAACCGCCACCCGCGAGCAGGCGCATTTTGTAGAGACAACCCAGCGCGGTCGAAAACAATGTGCCGACCGTAACCCAGAACGCCAGGCGCGGTTCCCAGATGAATTGAAAAAGAGTTGTGCTGGTTGCCAGCGCCGGCGAAAAAAATCGGACGGGCACGGCCAGTATCAGATAGGTCAGGACAATAAACGCGAACACGGCCAGCCCGAACAGGCACAAAAGCAGGCGCGTCCGCCTTTTGGCATGCGTTTCCTGGTCAAAAAAATCCATAGGTTGCTCTTCGCTTGTAGCAAAAGGTGCTGTCTGGGGGAACACTTTTCGGTTTTGTCCTGAGTTTGCCGTTGTAGCGTCGGCGCTGTGCGCCGATTTCGAGCCACAGGCTCGACTCTACAGCAAAACCGGTTGTCCCGATTGGACGGCGTTAACGAATTTCCGAGCGCGCGGCCAGAAACTTTTTCAATTCCATCGCCGCCTTGCCGCCGAAGCCGGGCACGGCGGCGATTTGTTCCAACGTCGCCGTCCGCAATCGTTGGACTGAACCAAATTTTTTCAGCAACGCCTGTTTGCGCCGGTCGCCGATGCCGGGAAATTCGTCCAGCACGCTCTCCGAAATCCGCTTGATGCGCAGTTGCGCATTGTAGCTGTTCGCCACGCGATGGCATTCGTCGCGAATGCGCTGCAGCAATTTCACCGCCGGATGGTCCAGGCCGGGGCGCAACGGTTTGCTTTCGCCCGGCAGATAAATTTCCTCGAACTCCTTCGCCAGCCCGATGACCGGAATTTTTTCGAGGCCGAGTTTTTTTAGTTCCGCACATGCGGCGCTAAGCTGCCCCTTGCCGCCATCTATCAAAATCAAATCTGGAAGCGAGGATGGAGGATGGAAAATGGAGGATGGAGGTTTGCCGCGTTTGCCATCTTCTATCTTCGATCTTCCATCCTCGTTTTCGCCGCGCGCTTCGCACAGCAACCGCGAATAGCGCCGCTTCACCACTTCCGCCATGCTCGCAAAGTCATCCTGGCCCTCCACCGTTTTGATTTTGAACCGCCGATAATTCGCACGGTCAGGCCGGCCATGCTTGAAACTTACGAGTGACGCCACGGCAAATGTGCCACTGATATTGGAAATGTCGAAGCCCTCGATGCGTTGCGGTGGCTTGGGCAACCCGAGAACTTTTGCCAGTTCAGCCAGATCGTCTCCCGGATTGATGGAAAGCGGCAACGTGTAGGGCACGCGCTCGAATTTCCGCTCTTTCTTCGTCGTTTCCTTCAAGTCACGAATGAGGTCGCGCAGGCTGGCGGCCTTTTCGTAATCGCGCGCGACAGCGGCCTTTTTCATTTCCGTTTCGAGTTGCTCCTTCATTTCCGCGCACTGGCCTTCGAGAAAATCACACGCGGCCAGCACCTGATCCAGATACTGCTCGCGCGCCACGTTGCCGATGCACGGCGCGGTGCAGTATTTCAGATGTGCGTAGAGACAATGCTTGTAGTCGCTCGCACCCGGCGTGAACGCGCGGCAACCGCGCAGGTTGAATTGCCGCCGTACCAGCGCCAGCGTGTTGCGCAACGCGCCCGCATTTGAAAACGGCCCGAAATAACGCGCGCCGTCGTCCTTTTTGAATCGCGCGAACGCGAAGTTTGGAATCGGGTCGTTCAGGTTCACCTTGAGCATCAGGAACCGTTTGTCGTCGCGGAAACTGACGTTGTAACGCGGATGAAATTCCTTGATGAGTTTGCCTTCGAGCAGGAAAGCTTCCGGCTCGCTGCGGACGATGTGGAAATCGAAATCGCAGATCGCCTCGACCAGCGCATTGAATTTCAGGTCCCAGCCCAGGCGCCGGGACGGATGGAAATACTGGCTGACGCGTTTGCGCAGGTCGCGCGCCTTGCCGACGTAAATGACCGTGCCGAACCGGTCCTTCATCAGGTAGATGCCCGGCTTGTGCGGCAGGGTGCTGACTTTTTTGCGGATGGCTTCGGTCGCAGGCACACCTGAATTTCACGCAAAGCCGGCAAGGCGCAAAGGAATTTTAACTTAAAATTTTCTCTTGCGCCCTTAAAGAAATCCGCGTATTGAGCGGCAAACCCAACGAAAGGGAACCAATGCCTGACAACCAAAATCCGCCGTCCGCCCAACCGCCAGCACCCACACCGCCATCGAGTCCCGAAAGCCAAGCCCGCACCTGGAACATGTTGTGCCACCTCAGCGCCCTGGCTGGTTTCATAATCCCGTTCGGCAACATTCTTGGTCCGCTGCTGGTCTGGCAGATCAAGAAAAACGAAATCCCGTCCACCAATGTCCACGGCAAGGCCGCTTTGAATTTTCAGATCACTGTGACCATTGCTGCGCTCGTTGGCATGGTTGTCGCCGTGATTCTGTCGTTTGTCTGCGTCGGCTTTTTACTGATTCCAATTGTGATTCTAATCGGCCTCGCGGGGCTGGTGTTTGCCATCATCGCCGGCATCAAGGCCAACAACGGCGAGGATTACAAGTACCCGTTCAGCCTGAACCTCGTCAAATAGCAGACGGGCAGACGGACGAGGCGAACTCTTATTCGGATTTCGGATTTCGGATTTCGGATTTTTTCGTCATGTGCCGGTGGACGAAGAAGTAATAAAGCCCGCCAAGCACGAACGCGGTACCGCCGACCCAAAATACGACGCGGTGCATTTCGCCTTTGGTAATGTCGGCGCCGATGTTGATGCCGAGCCAGCAGAGCACCGAACACCAGATCGTTGCGCCGAGCACCGTGAACAGGGAAAACAACCGGTAATCCATCCGTGCGATGCCGGTGGGGATGCCAACGAGCTGCCGCGCGCCCGGCAGCAACCGCGCAACGAACACACCCATCGCAGCGTAGTGCGACATCCAGCGCTCGGCCTTTTCCAATTTCTCCGGCGGAAACAGAACGAGCCGGCCATAGCGCAAAACGAGGGGCCGCCCGGCGGTGCGCGCCAGCCAATACATGATCGTCGCGCCCAGCCACGAGCCGAACGTGCCGGTGATGACGATGCCGATTTGGGCCGGCCAGCCGGAGAAATGGTGGTTGAAAAGATTCAGGCCGCCGCCCGACCACGCCAGATGCGCCGCGGGCGGGATGATGACTTCGCTGGGCAGCGGCAGGAAGGAACTTTCCATCGTCATCAGCAACACGACGAGCGGATAGCCGCCCGTTTTGAGCGCAGCCAGATACCACGCGATGAGCGGTTGGAAAACGGATTTGAGCACGGACGGTTTATAGCGGAAAAGCGGGTTGAATCAATCCGCGAATTACGTCCACCCTCCGCAGTATTGCTACGGAGGACGGGCGAAATTGCGCGAATTGGAAAGACGCAAAATTACTCTGGCGGATGCGCGTAATAATTTTGGATTTCTTCTTCCGTCGCGGGCTGCGGCCAGACCCAATCCAGCGCATCAGGATTTTGCCAGTAGAAAAATGTCGTTTTAACGCCTTTTCCCAGCGTTGGGTCGCCGCCATCATCTTTTCCATTTTCTCCTACGGAATAGAGCGTAAACCTTCCGTCCGCATCCAACCGGTAACGCAAAGGCCGGCCATCCACCGGATCAAGCGGCACTTTGGATAAAAATTCCGGCGTCAATTCGGAAAGTGTTTTCGGAAATCTTCCGTGCTTCAGTTGAAAGCGTTTCAAGGCAATGGCCGTGATATCTACGCGACGACAAGCTTCCGGCGCCATCGTCCATGCAACAGTGTGACTCGACACGTTCACGTCCTCGGAAAACATTTGGCGGAAAAAACGTTTGTACGGCTTCAAGAACCATGCGTCCGGGTCATTCGTAATCCCTAAAGCCTGAAGCTGATTCAGCATGTTGGTGTCCGCCGGATTGAAGACTTGATTGGTTTCAATATTACGCATGGTTTCCAAAATGATTTGGTCGGCCTGAAGCGCCAGCAATTCATCCGAATAACTCCATGACGAGCGCCACAGGATTTTCGCCCGCGCGCGTTTTGTGCCTCGCCAGGCGTGTTTGAAATCTTGAAGCCAGTTCCCGGAAGCTTCGGAACCACTGCGGTTAGTAAAACTGTACAACCCCACAACTCGGTTAACTTCAGCGCCCGAAGCCCGCATTTTTCGAATTGTGGACTCCAGACAGGCACGCTCTACCTGAAACGTCTTCTCGGCGGCTTTAATGTATTCCACCTGCTCCCAGCTTCGTTGCAGCAGCACGAGCTCGCCATCCGTCACGTTGGTTGACTGAAGCAATTCCCAGGTTCCTTCGGCCGCCACGGACGCCACGAACTGGCGCGTGTGCTGTGAAAGAAATGTCCGCTCCTCTTGCATTCCACGCACGAGCGCGAGCATCGCGCAGAGATTTGTCGTCGCTGAAGCCGCATCGCCTTCGTGCAAATCGCACATGGTTGGGATCGAGAGTTCCAGCGCGCAACGCCTCAATGGCGACAGATGATCCAGCGGCATTGCCGGCCACTCGCTATAATCGGGTTGAAAAACAATCGTCTGATAATCCATCACCTGCCGCAACATCTCTGTCACCGGGCGATTGGTTTCGGCGGCGGCCTTCACGCTTTCCCAAGTGTTGGTGTAATAGCCGTTGTAGTAGCCGCGCACATCCGGC
>DATNHI010000211.1:0-8795 GCA_035605035.1 Verrucomicrobiia bacterium | reverse complement strand
GGGGAAGTTGCGCAGAATTCTGCGCATTCAGTCCTCCCACTCCTTGGCCGACGACCACCAGCATTTCGCCTTTGCGCCTAGAAAAGGGCAGTCCACCTGATTGTAATAACCGGCTCCAGCTTCCATAGGGCAGACTCTGCCTCGCCCGGTTCATCAAACGGCTCAACTCCAGCGTGCGATTCGCACCGCGAATCCAAACTTGGTGAATAAGCTGAATCCAATCCGTGAGAGAGCCCAGCTCCGTGTCGGCCTGTCCTAGAACACCAGCAGCACGCTGACACGCAATGGACCTGCGGGAATTATGTGGCGTTTTCATGCGATGGAAAAGAACGTTGAGGCGGTACTGATTGCGGAGAGAACTGCCCGTGCAGAAATAATTCGCCTCCCACAGCTTTGGAAACGCATCAGCCGATTGCGCTTGTCCCGTTGCCCACATGCTCTCATGCGGTTTGTCATTTAACGGCCCGCCTAAACAGCAGACTGAGATGACGAACCGCTTTTATCCCCATTGAACAATTAAATCAACAGATTTATTGTTACATTTTTGATATGTGTCGCTTGTGAATCTAATTTGCACCGTTAAGCTGATGGTCGTTCCGTTTTCTTCCGAGGTTTGAATCCTGAACGTAAGGAAAGTGCAGAAATCGGCCAATTGGCTCACAAAGAGTTTCGACCAGGTTACACGCAACCCGCAACTCATTGATGTCCAACCGATTCCGCGCCGAACTTGCAAATTTCTGCCGGTTTGTTTTCCTTATGGTTGGAATGTGGCAACGGAGTTGTTTGATTCTCATCATCGCGGTGGCGCTGGCGGGCCAGGTATTGGCCGGACCGGAGCCGGCCGAGGTGAACCTGGATTATGTGGCCAAACGCGCTCTGGAACGCGCGCACCACCCTTTTCATTCGCCGCGCGCCGATTTGCCCAGGGTGCTCCGGCAGGACAATCTGGATTACGACAAATACCGGGAAATTGAGTTCCGTCACGACAAGGCGCTTTGGGCATCCGAAGGGTTGCCGTTCCGGGTTGAATTTTTTCATCCCGGCTATTTGTATCAGGAACCGGTGCACGTGAATGAATTCACCGCGACCCACGTGCAGCCCATCCGCTTTGTGCAGGACTTTTTTAATTACCGCGCCCTGCACATCCAGAATCAAATCCCGGCGGACACGGGCTACGCAGGATTCCGCGTGTTGTACCCGTTGAATGATACCAACAAATGGGACGAACTGGGATCGTTCCTTGGCGCGAGTTACTACCGGCTGCTGGGCAAGGGCCAGGTTTACGGCCCGTCCGCGCGCGGACTGGCGGTGGATTGCGGCGAACCGGACCGCCCGGAGGAATTTCCCATCTTCACCGACTGGTGGCTGGGCAAGCCGCAAATGAACGACAAGGACTTGACGCTGTTCGCCATCCTCGACAGTGTGCGCTGCACCGGCGCGTATGAATTCCATATCGTGCCCGGCGAAACGACGGTGGTGGACGTGACCGCCGTGATCTTTCTCCGGGAAACCAACCTGGTGTTGGAGGTGAATCCGGCGTGCCCGCCGACCAAAACCATCGGGCTGGCCCCGCTGACAAGCATGTTCTGGTACGCCAAAAATTCCGAGCGCAAGTTCGACGATTACCGCCCGGAGGTCCACGACAGCGACGGGCTGCTGATGCGCATGCGGAGCGGTGAAACCCTCTGGCGCCCCCTCGATAATCCGCCGGTGATGCGCCATCAGACCTTCCACGCGCCGGACATTCGCGGCTTCGGGTTGCTCCAGCGCGAGCGCTCGTTTGCGGCCTACCAGGACGCGTTCAACCCCGCTGAACTCGTGCCGAGCATGTGGGTCGAGCGGCGCGGCAATTGGGGTGACGGTGATTTGCATCTCGTCGAATTGAGCACGGGCTACGAAGGCCTCGACAACATCGTCGCGTTTTGGGACCCGAAAACCAAGCCCGCGCCGTTGGAGCCCTATCGCTTCAGTTACGCCGTCCGCTGGCAAAGCGGCGCGGCGGACTTGAAGCTGTCGGAAAACCGGGTGATTGCCACGCGCGTCGGTCTCGACTCGCATTTTTCGAACACCCGGCAAATTGTCATTGACTTTGCCGGGCCGAAGCTGGATGCCGTGCCGGAAAATGAGCCGCCACTGGCCATCGCCAATTGCAGCACCAATGCCGCCATTGTGGACAACCTCGTGCTCCGCAATCCGTTTCTCAACTCCTGGCGCGTCATCCTGAAAATGCAAACCCAACCCGGCAACACCGACCCCGTGGACCTCCGGTGCACGCTGCAAAAAGGGACCAACAATTTGAGCGAGACATGGACGTATCAATGGAGTCCGCCGTGATCAGCGCGGCCGGCCAGTTGGCCGGCCGACCGTTGGAAGAATGGAACGCCGCTTATGTGAAAGTGGAAAACTATTTCCACGCGTTGCGCGTGCGCAACAAGGCGCTGCTCGGCCAGCTGGTCCTCCGCGTGCTCGAACGCGCCATGCGCCGCGCGCCCGCCGAGCCAACCCGTTCCGCCACCCAGCTCGCCGCCGAAGAAATGGACCGCCTGGTAATCGAATGGTTTGCCGCCGTGCTCCAGGAACCGCCCGCGAGCCCCGATCAAATGCTGACGACGCGCGGACGGCTGGCGTTGTTGCTCGCCGATATGCCCGGCCGCTGGCAGGAACAATTCCTGCGGCCCGGCCCCTGGCCGCCGGAATTCGTCGGCGCCATGCGCGAAACCTACTTCCGCGCCGGGCCGGATTTCCAACTCTCAAAAATGGCGCCCCGGTCCCTCGATCTCGGCCCGATCACGACGCTGACCAATCTGGGGCGGCTGCCTTATGCCCGCATGGCGCTGGTCTGGATTGGATTTGCGCTGCTGCTCATCGGGGTTTTTTGGCTCACCCACGGAGGGTTCGCGCAAATGCAGACCAAGCTGGCTTTAATGATTGACTGGCTCACCCGGCCCTATCGTTGACATGGCTGACGCACGAATCATTTCTGCGGCGGCAACCCCGCGCCTCCCTCATGGCTGGCGGCTGTTTGTCTTTTATTCGTCCGCCGTCCTGCTGACGGGATTGGTTTCCATGCTGTTTGCGGATTTGCTCTGGCGTACCGGTTGGTCCACGTCGCGCACGGTGTTGCTGATTTTGTTCGTGATCCTGTTTTTGTTTGCGGCCGTTGGTTGTATGCACGGCGTTTATGGGTTTGTGTTGCGCAGGTTTGGCACCCGATGGCGCATTACCCATTTCAAGGATTATCGCACCCAGAGCATCGCCGATACCAGCACGGCCATTGTTTTCCCCATCTGCAACGAAAACACCGTCCGTGTTTTTGAGGGCCTGCGCGCCACTTATGAATCGCTCGAAAGGACCGGTGAAAGCGAACGTTTTGACTTCTTCCTCCTGAGCGACTCGACGGATCCGGACAAGTGGGTCGAGGAAGAACGGTGCTGGTGCGATTTGGTCCGTGAACTCGATGCGCTGGGCCGCATTTATTACCGCCGCCGCTTGAACAACGAGAACCGCAAGAGCGGCAACGTGCGCGACTTCCTCAATACCTGGGGCCGCCGCTACCGTTATTTCATGGTGTGTGACGCCGACAGTGTCATGCGCGGGGAGACGATTGTGGATCTGGTAAAATTGATGGAAGGTCATCCGGGCGTCGGCCTGATTCAAACCGTGCCGGCGCTGGTAAACGCCGAATCGTTGTTTGGCCGGATCCAGCAATTCGCCAACCGCCTGTACGCGCCCGTGTTTATCGCCGGATTGAATTACTGGGCGCTCGACCTGGGGAATTACTGGGGGCACAACGCCCTCATCCGCACCGAGCCGTTCATGCAGTATTGCGATCTGCCGCAATTGCCCGGACGCCGGCCGTTCGGCGGCCAGATTCTCAGCCACGATTTTGTGGAAGCGGCCTTGTTGTCGCGGGAAAATTGGGGAATCTGGTTTGCGTACGACCTGGAGGGCAGTTACGAGGAGGCCCCGCAGGGAATCATCGAAAACGCGCGGCGTGAACGGCGCTGGTGCCAGGGCAACTTGCAGCACGGCCTGGTGCTTTTTGCCCGGGGCCTGCGCGGCGTAAGCCGGCTGCATCTGATGCTGGGCATCTGCGGCTATCTGGCCGGTCCGCTGTGGCTCTTGTTTTTAGTCACCTTCAACTGGATTCACTGGTATCAGAAGCACTCCGGCCTGACCGAACTCCCGCCCCGCCCACCGTTCACGCCGTATTTGCACTTGAGCGGGACCGCGCATGCCTTGCTGATCTTTGTCATTTGCATGGTCGTGATTTTGCTGCCCAAGGCGCTCGCGCTGATTGACCTCGCTTTCGACATGAACCGCCGGCGGGCATTTGGCGGCCTGGCGCGAACCACGTTGGGAGTCGTCGGAGAAACCATTTTCTCAACGTTGCACGCCCCGCTTCTGATGCTCTGGCACACCCTCTTCGTCGTCACCAACCTGCTCGGCGCCAGTGTCAGTTGGGGTCCGCAAAAACGCGCGGCGGACGGTGTGGCCTGGACCACCGCGATCGCGCGGCACTGGTGGCACATGCTGGTGGGGCTGATTTGGGGCGCGTTCATGTGGCAGCTCGACCGGACCTTGTTCTGGTGGTTCACGCCCGTGCTCGCCGGCATGGCGCTTTCCATTCCGTTAAGCGTGTTTACCAGCCGGCGCAGTCTGGGGACACGAGCGCGGAAAATGGATTTCTTACTGACACCGGAGGAAACCGAACCGCCGCCGGAACTGGTCGCCTTGCGCGCGCGCATGAAGGTGCGTGAACTCACCGAAGACACTACGCCACGCCATTCGCATGCGGGCCTGGCTGAAGCGGTGCTCGATCCTTACGTGAACGCCGTCCATGTTTCGCTGCTGCGCGAGAAACAACTCAACCCGGTTTATGCCGAACAACTCGCCAGGCTCGGCGTCGGCGGCAAGGAAGTCAAGGCGTTGAGCGAGAAACTGCTGGCCCGCGGACCGGACCGGTTGACCGCCGCGGAACGGCTCCTCATCCTGGCCGACGCGCAATCGCTGGTCTGGCTGCATCAGCAGGCCTGGTTGCGGCCCGATGAATTGCTCGCGCCATGGTGGAAGGCCATGATCCGCGAATTCAGTTCGCGGGAGACTTGAGCTCCGCCGGCGCGCCCAAAGCCTGCAATTTTGCCCGGATCCTGGCGTCGTCGGGTTCAAGCTGCAACGCCGCCTGATAACACTTCACGGCGTCGATCGTCCGGCCCAACCGGACGAGGGTGTCGCCGAGATTGGCATAAATCTGCGGGTTATCCGGCGTGAGGCGAAGCGCCTCGCGGTACTGTTGCGCGGCCTCGTCAAACCGCTGTTGCCTGAACAAAACCGTGGCGAGATTGTTGTGCGCGCCGGCGGAATCCGGGTTCAATTTTAGCGCCGCCTCGAAATTGGTGATGGCCTCGGCAAACTGCCCCTTCGCCGCCAGCGCGAAACCCAGATTGTCCAGAACGTCGGCCTGGTCGGGGGCGATTTCCAGGGCGCGGCGATAATCCGCGATGGCGTCGTCCCAGTCGCCCAGCCGGGCAAAGGCGTTGCCCAAATCAAAAAGCGCGTCCACGTTGCCGGGTTTGATCTTCAGCGATTGACGGTAACAATCCATCGCGTCGGCTATCTGCCCCTGGCGCGCCAGCCACGTGCCGAGATTATTTTCAGCGACATAATTGTTCTCCGTCACGGCCAGCGCGTGGCGGAAGAGCGCTCCGCTGTTCTGCCAATAACTCAACTGCCCCCGCGTCTGCAGCGCGCAGACGGCCAGCATGAACCCGGCAAAAAAAATGGCCGTTGGTTTCGCCACCCGCCAGTGCACGCACGCCTCGCCCATGCCCCAGACGAAAACCAGGAAGACGCCAATCAACGGCAGGTATGTGTAGCGATCAGCCATGGATTGGTCGCCGACCTGGACCAGGCCGATGATCGGAACCAGCATCCCCACAAACCAGAACCAGCCGACCGGCACAAAGGGGAATTTTTGTCTCCACCAGACGGCGGCAACGCAAAGCACGGCAAACAATACCACCGCAAATAAAACCAGTCCCAACGGCCAATGCCCCGGATGCGGATAGGGCGTGGCCAGCGAGGCCGGCCAGAACACCTTGCCCAAGTACCGGGCGTAGGAAACAAACGCATTGGCGACCCGCTCGGAGAGGGAATAACTTGTCAGCGCGACCACCGCGCCCGTTTTTTGCTGCACCACAAACGTGACCACACAGGAAACCGCGCTCAACGCCAGGAACGGCCATTTCTCGAACACCAACCGGTTGAGAGTTGCCACTCCCACATCTCCCATCTCCGATCCCCCATCTCCTGACCCTGTCACCTGACACTTGTCACTTGCCTGCCGAGCCGTAGCTTCCGAGCGAAGGCTGGTCACTCTTTGGAGCGGCCACCAATCCAGCAGCACCATCACCAGCGGCAGCGTGACCAGCACCGGCTTGCTCATCAAACCCAACGCAAAAAAGAGCAGGCTCAACGCAAAAAAAACTTTGAACTTTGAACTCCGAACTTTGAACTCTTCCGCATACCGCGCGTAAGCCCACAGCGACAGCAGCCCGAAGAACGCGCTTAAAACGTCCTTGCGCTCCGCCACCCAGGCCACCGACTCCACATGCAACGGATGCAAGGCGAACAACGCCGCCACCAACGCGCTCGGCCAGGTTGCCGCCGCCTGTGGGGCCGTAGCTCCAACGCTTTGGTTGGGGCGAAGGCTCATCAAACGCCGGAGCAGCAGAAACAGCAGCATCGTGTTGGCGGTGTGCAAAAGCAAATTCGTCAGGTGCGGGCCCATCGGGCCTTCGCCAAACCATTGCGCGTCCAGCATCAGCGACAGCCACGTCACCGGGTGCCAGTTGCTCGCGTGCTCCGTCGTGAACGCCCAAACCACGTTGCCCGGCGTGAGGCCCGTCAGGACATGAGGATTGGACGTAAAATAGAGCGGGTCATCGTAATTCAGGAAATCGCAATGAATGGCCGGCCAATAAACGGCCAGCGTCATGACGGCCAGCAGCAAACAAATAATCAGGGGCCTCTCGAAAATTTTCCCCCGGTGCGCGGATTTGTCCGGTTCCATATCGTTGCCAGACCCAGAGCTAAATCGTTCCCGGGATAAAGCGAAAGCTCGAAATGACGCCATCCCGCCGGCAAATCTTTTCCCGCTCATTCCGCCAAACTTTTCACACAGCTTCGCGCATTGTCAGGCCAAGAAATCACGATTACCGCTTTGGCCGCTTCATTGTGTAATTAACTTGTGGCTGTCCAGTGGCATCGGTAAATCTGCTGAAACCCGCCACAATCCATCCCTTACCCGCCATCTGGTTTGCTTCCACGCTATTGCTTGCCTCCTGATATTCCCATTGCGTGGTGGCTTGCTCGTGGTTGGTAGTGCAACCATCGCTCAAAAACAAAGTGCCGGCCGCGAATAATAGTGCGACGACCCATTTCATAGTATGGTTCTAACACCAAATCTTGCGTGCGGTTTCGGTCTAACGTCCGGAACTCAGACAGCCGGGTGAGCCGGTGTTTGCGCTGGCGGGGTTATGGAAAGCGGATGAAGGCAAAGACCAATTTACGATGCTTACCACCACACCCAACGACAGCGTTGCGCCGCATCACTACCGGATGCCGTTCATCCTGCTCCCGGAGCAATACGCCGACTGGCTGGGCGACAACTGGCAGCGTGTGCTGGAAAATCCCGACAAGGGGCCACTGGAAAAAATCCGAAAACAGCCGGAATTATTTTAGACACGGATTTCACGAATCAACACGGATTTCAGCGTTCCGAATTTCAGAGTTTCAGCTTTTACCCTGGCGCACCGGCAACTCCTCGCGCGCGCGGCAGGACGGGCAGAACAGAAACACCGTATGCGGCTCACGGAGCATATCTGGAACCGGGTGCCAAGTCACTGTCTTGTTGCTTCGCAGCCCGATAGCCGGTAAAACGAAACCAGCGGTTCGAACACTTTGTGGGCCGGTGGATTGACCACATTCTCCTGCTGGAATCCAAGAGATGGATTGATGCAGTCCCGGTTCTCAGACCGATCCGACCGCGATAAAACATGATTGAAGCGTCAAAATCCGATCTATTGAGACCTGCGGGTTCATCCGAGGAGGACAACGCCCCGGTCAATGTTGATGCCATCCTGCAATCGATACTCGGCCGGGGAAGCGAACGTTTCGGCATGGCCGCCGCCGTTCTGCGGGGCGAGCGCATCATCGCCCAAGGTGTCGCCGGGGTTCGAAAGAGAGGGACCGCAGAACGCATCACGCTCGATGATCGATTTCACCTTGGTTCCTGCGGCAAAGCCATGACCGCGACGCTCGTCGCGATGCTCGTCGAGGAAGGCAAGTTGAATTGGACCACCACATTGGGCGAACTTTTTGCCGACACGGTGAAGCCCATGCACCCGGCGTGGGAGAAAGTGACATTGCGGCAGGTTCTCGCACACCGCTCCGGCTTGCCCTTGGACCCGGACGGTCTCGCTCGGGTGTTTAACATGATTTTTCTCGCACCCTACGCCAGCTTGCGCAGCCGTCCCGAGTCGATGCGTTCTTCCGAGGAAACGTTGCCGCAGCAACGCCTGGAAATTGCGAGGCAGGTCCTTTCGCGCCCGCCGAAAATCCCTCCGGGCACCAAATACTGGTATTCCAATGTCGGCTACATTCTCGCGGGGGCAGTGCTGGAACACCTCACCGGTCGTGCGTGGGAAGACCTGATGCGCGAACGACTGTTTCAGCCACTGGGCATCAGCACGGGCGGATTCGGGCCGCCGGGCGCCGCTGGTAAAACCGATCAA
>DATNHI010000210.1:0-8801 GCA_035605035.1 Verrucomicrobiia bacterium | reverse complement strand
CACACCGGGCGTGATCGTCACCAAGCCGCCCGCCGCGCCATTCGCCATGACGGCCACCAACGCCACAACGACCAATTCAGCGGCCCGTCCCAGGTTTAATTTCAATGCGCCAGTCACTCCGGAACGGGCGGCTGCCGGGTTTTCGAACCAGCTCGGCCGCGGTTATGCCATCGTGACTTATCGCTACACGCAATGTGGCGCGGACAACGCCGATTTCCGCAATTCATCATTTTATCCCGCCTACCCGGATTACGACTGGGGCGTGCTGCTCGGCTGGGCGTGGGGCTGTCCCGCGTGGTGGATTATCTCGAAACGCAACCGTTCGCGGACACGAAC
This sequence comes from Verrucomicrobiia bacterium, assembly GCA_035605035.1. GTDB lineage: Bacteria > Verrucomicrobiota > Verrucomicrobiia > Limisphaerales > UBA11358 > UBA11358. The sequence continues at coordinate 8,465 of DATNHI010000210.1, read as the reverse complement.
AAGCTCATCGCGCTGGGCCAGTGGCGGCAGCGTGGTGGTCGTGCCCGCTGGAAATTATCTCATTGGCAGCATCGAATTGAAATCGCACACGACTCTGCGTCTGGAAAAGGATGCGCGCTTGCTCGGCAGCCCCGACCTGGATGATTATCCGGTGATAAAAGTCCGTTGGGAGGGGAAATGGATTGACGGCCATCGCGCGCTCATTTCGGCGCACGACGCGGAGGGCATCGCCGTCGTCGGGCCGGGGAAAATTTCCGGCAACCCGGCGCTGAGCGGACGGCAAATGCCGCGCCGCCCGGTCATCATCGAGCCGATTAAATGCACCAACGTTCAGTTTGAGGGCTTTGCCACCGAACATCGGAGCATTTGGTCAATCCATCCGACGTACTGCGAAAATGTTGTCGCGAAAAATCTCACCATCCGCAGCACCAGCGGCAACGGTGACGGCATTGACGTGGACTCATGCCAGCACGTCCGCATTGAAGGCTGTGACATTGCCACCGGGGACGATTGCATCGCCATCAAATCCGGCCGGGGCGTGGAAGGCTACCGGATCGCCAAACCGACCGAGGACGTGTTGATTAGCGGTTGCACGCTCGCGGACAGCATTTTTGCCGACATCGGCATCGGGAGCGAAACTTCCGGCGGCATCCGCGACGTGCGAATCGAGCATTGCAATTTTGTGCAAGCCCGGAGTTGCGCCATTTACATCAAAAGCAACACCGGTCGAGGCGCGTTCATCGAAGACATTTCGGCGCGCGATCTGGAAGTCAGCACTGCACCTGGCGGGTTTCTGCGCGTCAACCTTATCAGCAGCGGCATCAGGGATCCCGAACCGGTGCTCGGCATCGAAGGAATTCCCTCCGCTAAAAACTTCAGCTTCAGTAACGTCAAGGTGGACTGCGGCACGCTGGTGGATGCGGCCGCGATCTCGCCGGTGAAACCCATCAATGGATTTTCGCTGGCGGACATCAGCGGCACGTGCAAAAAGGCCATCACGCTGGCCAACTTGACCAACGCCATTCTCCGCGACATCCGCGTGACCGGCTACACCGGGCCGTTCCTCACTCAAACCAACGTCCAAGGCACCGGGCTGGAAGCGTCGAAGTGATGTTCGAGATGTAGCCGCTGACGTAAGGAAGCGGAATTACGACGGGACTTTCCTTTGGTTCCACCTCGTTGCCCCGGCGGCTACAGGCTGTGATTCAACCATTCAGCACCATCACCGCCCGGTCATTGTTCGCGGACGCGAAAACGACCAGGCGTCGGACGGTTGAGACATGATTTCGCGATTGGCTTTGCTGGTTTCCATTCCTCCCGGGATAGAACGTCCCGGCAAAGGATGGAGAATGTTCTGAATTGCATGGACAATCCTCCAAATCCGATTTTCCGGCTTGAAGTGGAACGTATTTAAATGGAAAAATTATCTAATATGAGACCCGCGCAATGGGAAATTTTCAAGAAGGCCGCCCGGCTCGAAAAACTCGACAAGGTGCCGATGGCCATGATCATTGATAGCCCGTGGATTCCCGGCTATCTCGGTTTGAACCACATGGATTATTTTCTCGACCCGGAATTGTGGTTCCAATCGAATCTGAAAATTCACCAGGAATTTCCCGACATCATCTTCGTGCCATCCTGGTGGATGGAATACGGCATGGCCGCCGAACCGTCCGCGCTGGGCGCCAAAATCAAATTCTGGCAGGACAACACACCCAGTGAATACCACACGCTTTATCATATCGAAGACATCGAGAATTTTCCGGATTACGAAGTCGAGGCCGACGCGTTCATGGGCATGACGCTGCACCGCATCCGCAAGGAACGGCAGCGCATCCTGGATATGGGGGAAATCCTGCCGCTGGTGACCTCGCGGGGGCCGATGTGCACGGCGGGTTTCGTCCGCAGCACGACCGATTTCATGATTGACCTGGTGGAAAAGCCGGAATGGGCGCACAAGCTGCTCGACCTGTGCACGCGCCTGATCATTGACTGGCTCAAGGCCCAGCACAAGGCGATGGGCAACACGGTCGAGGGCATCTTCATCCTCGACGACATCGTCGGCTTTGTGAATGAGGAACATTACAAGGAATTCGCGCACCCGTATTTGAAACGCATTTGCGACGCGTTTCCGAAAGAGTGGGTGAAGATTTATCACAACGACGCCGACATCAATGCCTGCCTGGACTACCTGCCGGACTGCGGATTCCAGGTTCTGAACTGGGGCAAACAAACGGACATCGCCGAAGTAAAAGAGCGCGTCGGCAAGCGGATGTGCCTGATGGGAAACGTAAACCCACTGGAAATCGGCGTGCGCGGCACGCCCGAGGAAGTGCGCGAAGCCACGCTGGACGTGCTGGAAAAGAGCGGCGGCGAAGGCATCATCCTGTCCGTAGGTGGCGGCACCAGTCCAGGCATGCCGAAACAAAACATCGAGGCGATGTTGCAGGCGCTGGAGGAATTTAATTCGCGACGTGCGATGGTTTGACAATGAGCAACCCGAAATTTGCTGTGGAAAACACCGGTTGGGGAGCGCACGCGCCGCGCGTGCTGTTTTCCGCGCCCTCGCGGAAAACCTCAAGTGCTCGGATAAATCTGGAGCCTCCAATCAAGCAGGGTGCGCCCGGAAGCTGGACGCGAGGCGCGTCCAGCCACACCCGAGGCGGGTGTGCTCCCCAAGACCGCTTTTCGAGTTTGTTGGATTTTCGAGATTCAATGCCCGCTCGCGATTCATCGGAGTTGGTGGTTGAAAGCTTGTTCTTTTTCTATGCCTGATTACGCGTTGATGAACCAATGCCTTTACGAAGGCAAGGCCAAGGAAGTCGAACAGATGACCCGGGACGCGCTGGCGGAGGGCCGACCGGTGCAGGAAGTCTTGTCGGAAGGACTCATCGCCGGGATGAGCGTTGTGGGCGAGGACTTCAAATACAACATTCTTTACGTACCCGAAGTGCTCATCGCCGCGCGCGCGATGAAAGCGGGCATGGCGGTGTTGAAACCGCTGTTGTCGGCGAAGGATTCCAACATCCAACCCGCCGGGGTCCTTTTGATGGGCACCGTCCGTGGTGATTTGCACGACATCGGGAAGAACCTGGTGTGCATGATGGCCGAAGGCGCGGGCTTCGAGGTGCACGACATCGGCGTGGACCAGAACATCGAAAAATTCCTCGCCGCAACCGAACAATTCAAGCCGAACATTATCGGCATGAGCGCCCTGCTCACCACGACGATGACTTACATGAAAACCGTGATTGACGGTTACAAGGAACGCGGCCGGACTGACATCAAATTCGCCATCGGCGGCGCGCCCATCAGCCAGACGTATGCGGACGAAATCAGCGCGGATGGCTATGGTTCGGACGCATCGAACGCGGTGGATTTGTTTCTCTATTTCGCCGGCAAAGGCCCGGCACCCAAGGCGAAATCCAAATTGGAAACCATCGAATCGGTCAAAGCTGAGCGCGCCGCATCGCAAGCAACCTCACGGCCCGCGAATGCCCGGTCAAAATTTCAAATCCTCTACTGGCAGGACATTCCGTCGCAAGTCAAGGCGTGGGACGACTTCAATGAAATCAAGGTCGAACTGCCGCAGCGCTTCACTGTCCGGATTGATTCGCTGGCGCAAGCGAAAGGCCTGACCAGCACGGACGATTTTCTGGCGCAATGGAAATGGAGCGACGAACAGGAGCGTAACGGCGTCGCCGAGGAAGTGGCCCAGGCCGTCAAATTGGAATTGGAAGCAAGGTTTCCCTGATTGCCGAACGGGTTATGCGGGCGGGCGGATGCAAACGTTGCTCGAAAATTATTCGATACGTCCCGTGTGTTAACTCGGACTGCGCAGACGTGTCTGCACTTTGGAACGACGCGACATGTCGCATCGAAGAAAGCGGCGTCAAGCCGCCGCAGTCCAAAGTTTGTCGAGTTTCGAGCGCAAATCAGTCTTGCTTCATTTGGCCGGCTTTGAGGGTTGCGATGATTTGGTCCGGATCATAGACACAACCTGCCCAAGTCCCGCCGCTGGCCAATTGCAGCGCCGCCCAAAGCCGCGTGTCTTCCGGTAACGCGGCATTCGGCGCCAGATCTTTTCGCGAAGCGCGGGTCGCCAGAACCCGGCCGCCTTTCTCCGGACTGAACCGGCGCTGGCCTTCGCCGATCAGATCCACACTCCCTGCGTTGCGTTTGCAGTCAATGTGAATGCGGATAATGTCGCCGTCCAACACCTTGCCAATCGGCCCGCCGGCCAGTCCTTCAGGGCCGATATGCCCGATGCACGCGCCGGTTGAAAGCCCGGAAAAACGGGCGTCGGTCAGCAAGGCAACCTGTTTGCCAAAAGGCACGTGTTTGAGCGCACCGGTGACCTGATAGGTTTCTTCCATGCCGGTGCCCATCGGCCCCACCCCGGTCAAAACCAATACATCGCCAGCCTGGATTCGGCCTTGTTTGATAGCCGCCATGGCGTCCTTTTCACTCACAAAAACCCGGGCCAGGCCTTCAACGTGATAAACGCCGTTCGCATCCAACACGGATGGGTCAATCGCCGTGGCTTTCACCACCGAACCTTCGGGCGCCAGATTGCCGCGCGGGAAAACCAGCGTGCCCATCAGGCCGCGTTCGCGCGCTTTGTCCGGCGGAAAGATGACTTCGTCGGCGTCAACGCCATCCAATTGCTTGAGCAATTCCCGGAACCGCCGGCGGCGTTCGGATTTCTCCCACCAGTCCAGATTCTCACCCAACGTCTTCCCGGTGACGGTAAGCACGTCCACGTTGAGCAGGCCCAATCGGCGCAGATGCAGCATCACTTCCGGCACGCCACCGGCCAGAAACACGCGGACCGTCGGATGCTGCACCGGGCCGTTTGGCAACACGCTGACCAGCCGGGGCACACGCCGATTGACGGAAATCCAATCATCCACGGTCGGACGCTTCAATCCAGCGGCATGAGCGATGGCGGGAATATGCAGCAACAGATTGGTGGAACCGCCGAACGCCGCGTGCAGCACCATCGCATTCTGCATGCTTTCGGCAGTCAGAATTTTTTCGGTGGTCAGTTTGCGTTCGTCCAAATCATGGAGCGCGCGGGCCGAACGCCGGGCCATGTCCAGCCAGACGGGTTGTCCCGAAGGCGCCAGCGCCGAGTGCGTCAACGAAAGCCCGAGCGCCTCGCTCACCACCTGCGACGTCGCCGCCGTGCCGAGGAACTGACAACCGCCGCCCGGCGACCCGCACGCGCGGCAACCGAGTTCCGCCGCTTCCGAAAGCGAAACCAGCCCATGCGCGAAGCGGGTGCCCAACGTTTGCACCGTACCGGCATCTTCCGCCGCCTGCGCCGGCAAGGTGACACCGCCGGGAACAACCACGCTCGGTAAATCGTGCAGTCCCGCCACGGCCATCATCATTGCCGGCAATCCTTTGTCGCAAGTGGCGATGCCGAGCACACCGGCGCGCAACGGCAACGAGCGGGCCAGTCGCCGGAAAATGATGGCGGCGTCATTCCGATACGGCAAGCTGTCGAACATGCCCGTCGTTCCTTGTGTCCGCCCATCGCACGGGTCGGAACAAAAACCGGCGAACGGGATGGCCTGCAGCCGCCGAAATTCCTCCGCCGCAGCTTGGACGAGCAATCCGATTTCCCAATGTCCGGTGTGATAGCCCAGCGCGATGGGTTGGCCATCGGGCGCACGCAATCCGCCTTGCGTGCTGAGAATCAGGAACTGTTTCCGTCCGGCCTCGGCCGGGTTCCAGCCCATGCCGGCGTTTTGGGTCAGGCCGAACAAATCGCCGCTGGGACTGCTTTTCAGCATTTCCTCGGTGAGCGGCAGGCTCCCGGCCGGGCCGTGGGCATGGGTCTGAATCTGGTAGATGTCCGGGCTATTGGAATCGAACACGTCGTGGCTGGCATTCATAGCATGGTTGCAGAACAAAATGTCAGGAGACCCGCCGAAAGCAATTCAACAAACAAATTTTCAAACTTTTTAACCGCAGTTTACGCAGATAGACGCTGATTTTTTGCCACAAAAGAGCACAAAGAATTTCCATGTAATGCTGGAACAGCATGAAGGCGGCCTGTCGCGCCGAAGTTTCACGAAGGCGGAATTGACGCTGATAAATTTCCGGCGCACACTCGCCGTGTTCGGGAAAAATCAAACGACCCACTTCAAATTAAACATGTCAGGCTCTGACACACGCACTTACGAAGTGACTTTTTGCAGCCGTGTCGCGGGCTGGGCGAACGCGCTTTTTGCCAGGCATCCCGAGTGGCCATTCCGTCGCGCTGAAATTGAAGAGTCTAAAGCCATTCATCGCAAGCGTTCCGATCTTCGGTTTTGCGGGAATTTGTTCAAAGGAGTATTTTAGATCACACATGAATTTGCTATGCTTGTAAGAAATGGTTGATGTGTTCAGCAAGCGGAAGCGTTCCGCAGTCATGGCTGCCATTCGTTCTAGCGGTAACAGGGACACGGAAATCAGTCTCGCCAGAATCTTTCGGAAGCACGGCGTCAAAGGTTGGCGACGGCATCTGCCACTGCCGGGAAAGCCGGACTTTGTGTTTCGGAGAGAATGTATCGCGGTTTTTGTAGACGGTTGCTTTTGGCATGGCTGCCCGAGGCATCTGCGGGCGCCCAAAAGCAACAAAGCTTATTGGCGACGGAAGATCGCTACAAACCGGATGCGTGACGCTCACGTGAAACGCGTTCTCCAGCAAGGCGGATGGCACGTTCTAAGAATTTGGGAGCATGAGTTGAAAAACGAATTAAAACTGGTTCGACGTGTTCACCGCGTGTTGGACTCAAAAGCAAAACAGAGTTGACAACGCCACATATGGCGCATCTAATTACCAATAAATGCCAGCAGACGTGACAAAGAAATTTGCGCCGCAATACTCGGTGTTTGATGCATTTTGCGGGTGCGGCGGTCTGTCTTATGGCCTCGCTTTGACGGGGCGCTTTCGCACGCTGCTCGGCAATGACATCAAGCCGGAGGCAGTGGAAACCTTCCAACACAACCACGAAATTCTTGAAGGCGTTCGTCCTCGCGCCATTGTTGGGCAGATTGAGAATCTTCCTGCAAGCGAAGTGCAGCGAATGTTGGATGACGCGGCTGGAAGGCAGAAGCATCGCCTTGATTGCCTCATTGGGGGACCGCCATGCGAGGGGTTCAGCCAGAATCGAACGGTAAAGGGTACAGGAACACGGACCCACAAGCTGATTGATGACCCGAGAAACCACCTGTTTCGCTGGTTTGTGCAACTTGCCGCCGTGCTTCAACCCAAAGTCGTTTTGATTGAGAATGTTCCCGACTTGGTGCGGCATCGTGATGGCAAGACGCGCGAGGAAATCATCGCCTTGCTTGACGAGGCAGGATACCGGACAGCAGTGCGAGTGTTGAATGCCGCCGATTACGGTGTTCCTCAATTGCGCCGCCGCGCGTTCTTCTTGTGCCAAAGGATAGATGATTTCGCGCAAACAGGCGCGATGTTGGAGTTTCCGTTGCCGACACACTCTCCGTATCCGTTGCAGCATGAGAGTTTGTTAGAAGACCCAAACTGGTTGCCTGGCGATTCTGGTTACTGGGTGTCAGTGCGCGAAGCCATCGGCGATTTGCCCTCTACCACCGAACACGATAACTACGACCATTCCAAAGTCAGCTATCCGGAATCGAGATTGACTGCGTTTCGCTCGCTCATGCGCAATCCACGAGCCGTGCCATACAACCATCTGGCGCGGAAGTTGGGAAAAGGCGGCTTGTCCCGGTTGCAAGCGATTCGACCCGGCCAGACTTGCGCAGAGTTGCCGGACGATTTACGGCCAAAGTCGCACTATCATTACAGCTACACGCGCCTGAGTTGGTCCGAGCCAGCACGAACAATTACGAAGTTCGCCTACCACGTCGGCTCTGGGCAGTTCGGGCATCCGACGGAAGATCGAGCGGTGACGATGAGAGAGGCTGCACGGCTGCAATCATTCCCGGACAACTTCACCCTAGTTGGCACGAACGAAATCCGAAAACTTTCGGCGCTCGTAGGAAGCGCAGTACCTCCGTTGTTGGCTAGAGCACTCGGGCAAAAACTGGCGCAATACCTTGACCGTGTCTCTGTAAGCGAACTGAAACCGGAGCTGCGCTATCAGGTGAAGCCACTTAACGGCGATGCCGTAATGCGAAGGCTCGAACGGGAAAAGTGGGGGACAGAAGAACGGCCCGAAATAGAACAAATCAAGCTCCTGGAGAAATGACTCGCGGCTCGGAAGTGCGCGGGTCTATGTCTTCACCCCACCGGAATTTGAAGAATCCCGCCTTCGTCGCCCTTCTAGCGCGTTTTGCTCCTTGGGCCATCCGGCCGCCGAAGGGTTGGGCATCATTGGAGACGGAGGACGTGGCTTGTCTGTGCACAGCACGCTGGCGCTTAAAGTGAGGGCATGGGATTTGGAACAGCGGCCCGAAGCGGTGGTGGTTGGGTTGTTCCACCA
>DATNHI010000209.1:0-4231 GCA_035605035.1 Verrucomicrobiia bacterium | reverse complement strand
GGCTCCATCGTGCCGCTGACGTGCTCCAGGTCGAGCTTGGCGTAGCCGTCCTTGGCGCTGGCATAAATGTACGGGAAATCCAGTTGCTCATCGGTCGCGTGAAGCTGGATGAACAGTTCAAAGACCTCGTCAAGCACCTTCCTGGGCGTGGCGTTTTCGCGGTCGATCTTGTTGATGACGACGATGGGCTTGGCGCCCGATTCCAGCGCCTTGCGCAGGACGAAACGGGTCTGGGCCTGCGGACCGTCGGCGGCGTCCACCACGAGCAGCACGCCGTCAATCATGCTGATCGCGCGCTCGACCTCGCCGCCGAAATCCGCGTGGCCGGGCGTGTCCACGATGTTGATGTGATATTCCTTGTATTTGAACGCGGCGTTTTTGGCGCGAATGGTGATGCCCTTTTCCTTCTCCAAATCCATGGAATCCATCAGGCGCTCTTCCGAGGACTCGTGCTGGTTGGCGCGGAACGTCCCGGACTGCTTGAGCAGGCAATCCACGAGCGTCGTCTTGCCGTGGTCCACGTGCGCGATGATGGCGATGTTTCGAATGTGCTGCATGTCTTGTGAATCGTGATCCGTGATTCCTAATTTGTAAGCGGTGAGTATAGCACAACCCCCGTGGTTGAACAGGAGGAAAATGAAGCGGAGTAAATCCGAATGCCAAAACCCGAAATCCGAACAAAATCCGAAGCCCGAAATCCGAACGGTCGGCTGGCTCGCGATTTTTACAGCAATTGGTTTAAGACACGACGGGAAGCTTTTATGGGAAATTAATCCGTACGATCCGCGCCATCCGCAGTTAAACCAGCTTCTTCAACCTCGCGTCCTCACCGAGTTTGCGGACCAGTTCCTTGACCTTTTGCGCCTGGCTTTTGTGCGCCAGCAGCACTGCGTCGTCGGTCTGCACCAGAATTGAATCGCGCAAACCCACCACGGCAATCGGCGTTTTGTTCTTTATCCGCGCGTCGTAGATGATGTTTCGCGCGGCGTCCACGTGAATGAAATCCGCCACGGCGCAGTTCCCTTCCGGGTCGGCTTTGAGGTGCCGCCCCAGCGCCGTCCACGAACCGAGGTCATCCCATTCGAACGCGCCGTCGGCCACAATCACGTTTTGCGCGTGCTCCATCAGCGCGTAATCAATCGAAACCTTTTTGATGCCCGGATAGTCCTTGGCCAAAGCTTTCGCAAGTTTGGCCGGTTGATTGGCCATTTTGAACCAGCGCTGGCAGGCGGCATACATCTCCGGCTGATGTTTCTGCAAACCTTCCGTGACGGTCACAAACGACCAGACAAACATCCCCGCGTTCCAGCGATACTGGCCGCTGTTGACGTATTCCAGCGCGCGATCAAAGTGCGGCTTCTCAACAAACCGTTCCGCCCGATAAAACGTCGTCCTGGTCTTTTTCGCGCCCTGCGCCGGGGGTAATTCCTGTCCGACGTGGATATAACCGTAACCCGTCGCCGGGTCGGTCGGCTTGATGCCGATGGTGATGATGGCTTGGCCGCGCGACGCCAGGTCGAAAGCATCCGACAATACCTGCTGGAACTTTTTCTCCTCGGGAATCACGTGGTCGGCGGGCAGCACGGCCATGACGCCGGTGGTGGAACGCGCGCCGACGAGCGCCGCACCGAGCGTGACGGCAGCACAGGTATCACGGCCTACCGGCTCGGCGATGAGATTGGCCTTGGGGATTTTCGGGAGTTGTTTGCGGACTTCCGGCAGTTGCGCTTCGTTGGTGATGACGAAAATGTTTTTGGCCGGCACGAGCGGCAGCACGCGGTCAACGGTCCCTTGCAGGAACGAGCGTTTGCCGAGCAGCGTGAGCAATTGCTTGGGCCTTTTCTCGCGGCTGACCGGCCAGAACCGCTCGCCGCGGCCACCCGCCAGGATGATGACGAACCGGTTTTGGGAGTCAGCTTGCGCTTTCATTCTGCCCATTCAACACCGGTAAAATGATAAAGGCAAAACCTGTTTTGAACGTAAATAAAGCAAAACGCCGACCTCAGCCTTTGCCGAAGTCGGCGTGAAAACTGAAAAACGCTTATGAATTCCGGCGGCGAAACAGCACCAAACCGACCGCACCCAAGCCCATCAGGGCCAGTGAGGCCGGCTCTGGAACCTCTGTAACCACGAGATTATCCAAATAAACTGTCCCGGGATTGCCGCCACCGATTTGGAAGTTCAATGATGTCGCAATAGTTGGATTGGCAGCCAATGTAGCTCGGAATGAACTTGGGATTGTAAAGGTTAACGTTGATTCTGTCCCGATTACAGGACTTTGGCTATATGTATACCCATCTGTTGACTGATAACCCAAGCCGCCGCCATTCAGGGTAAGATCCCACTGCATATAGCTAAAGCCAGTGGCGTAGACATCCACACTCACTGATGCAGCATTTGCAAGGTCTGCCGTCAGTGCCGTGCTGGCGGTACCACCAAGCGCAGCACCATAATCGGGGCTTCCTGCCGCATTTAGGATCCAACTATAACTTCCCTGGGTTACGCCGGTCGTGGTACTGAAACCACCGCTGGTCCAATTCGCTTCCAATGTTCCCCAACCTTCCACGGAATTTTCCCACGAATTGACCAAAATAGTTTGGGCTGTCGCCGTCTGCAGGGCGGAAACCGCTATCCCGAGAGCTAATGTAACAACAATTCTTTTCATAAGTCTTAAGGTTTGTACGGTTATTAGGACTTCAATCGTCCGTTCGGTTGATCGAGTTTCTCACAAAAGCCTCCCAATGTCATGTCATTAAAACTGGTGACGTGTTACATCCGGAATTATGTCGTTAACGAACCCATTTTCAACACAAGTAACGCAATTTGAACAACTTGAGTAAAAAACACTTTTACGGCTTTTACGACCCATTCGGCGGTGAAAGGTCATGTGATTTCATTTTGCGGTTTGCGTCATTTTTTTCACAAATTCACTCACGCGCTGCACCAAATCCTTTGATTTGCCGTGTTTCGCAATCTGGTTCACCACTGCGCTGCCGACGACCACGGCGTCCGCAGCGGACGCAACCGTCTTCGCCTGTTCGGGCGTCGAGATGCCGAATCCGACGGCGACGGGCAGTCTCGTGTGCGCGCGGATTCTGGCGACTGGCTGCGCGAGATTGGCCGGAACCTGTTTTTGCATCCCCGTCACGCCTTCGCGCGAGACGTAGTAAATGAACCCGCTGCCACGTTTGACGATGAACTTCATGCGGTCCTCCGGCGTCGTCGGTGCGACAAGGTAAATGTGGCAGAGACCAGCACGGCGCATGAGCGCCTCGTAGTTGTCAGATTCTTCCGGCGGCAAATCGAGCACGAGCAAACCGTCCACACCCGCCTTTGCCGCGGCTTTGATGTATTGCTCCAAGCCCACGCGGTGAATCAGGTTGAAGTAAATGTAGAGGATGATCGGAATCTGCGAAGTCCGTCGAATCTCCGCGACGGTTTTCAAAACCCTGGGCGGCGTCGTCCCAGACTCCAGACCGCGTTGCGCGGCAAGTTGGTTCACCAGACCGTCGGCCAGCGGGTCACTGAACGGAACGCCCAGTTCCAAAATATCCACGCCCGCCTTGTCAAAGGCCACAGCCAGATCGCGCGTGGCCTCCAGATCGGGATCGCCCGCGCCGATATAAACGATGAAACCCTTTTTGCCGGCCTGTTTGAGCCGGGCAAACTTTTCAACGATACGGTTCATGCTGGCGACATTCTACCTCGGAGGGACGAGTTATACGAGTCCCTAAAATCGTTTCACGCCGGCTCATGCCATCGCAGCACGTTCAATTCGCCTTGATACGGCCAATCCCTCCCACCGCGCAACCAAGCCGGCTTTGACGGGATTCTCCAGCACATAAAGCCATTTTTGACGGTAGCTTTCGCCGCCTCGAAGCTGCCGGTCGAAAAAATCTTTTTACCAGATCGGTTTCCCGACCGCACGCGGCCAGCGGCGTGTCACGTCGGCACGCCAGAATTCCATCCACCGCTTGAGCGGCGTTATTGGAATATGCACTGGTGCGCAGAAAAAATGCAGGTGATCGGGCATAATGACATAACGCCCCACCAACCAGTGATCCGCTTTACGCCACACTGCGATGAGTAATTGATGGATTTCCGGGTTCGCAAGCAGAGGATGGCGGCCATTCACGTTGCAACTGACATATTGAATGATTGTTTGATTTGGGGGTTCCAAAGACGGCAAATGCGGCAACTGTTTTCGACCGGGCTTGTGCAACGGCTCGTT
>DATNHI010000208.1:0-1189 GCA_035605035.1 Verrucomicrobiia bacterium | reverse complement strand
GTGCCCGGCGACCGGATGCAACTGTATTCCCGCGTCCTGCGGCCGGTGCTGGATTATCGCATCAACAAAACGCGCTGGTGCGTATTACGCTGGCCCACGCCCAGCATGGCCCAGGCCGCCGGCATGAGCACCGAGGCCTTTGAACAGCTTTATTTCAACGTGTGCACCATGGACTACGCAAAAATGGCCCGCGCCATGGTCCCGCTGGAACGCCGCATGCGCAAGGCCGATCGCGTCCACCTCAAAAGCCCGGGCACCGACCTGACCTTCAGCATCAAAGGCATCGGCGCCAAAATGTGCAAAGGCGACCGGAACATTCCCGACGGCGAGGTTTTTTCCTGCCCGGTGAAAAATTCCGTGAACGGCGTCATCCAGTTCAACACGCCGACGATTTACGCCGGAACCAAATTTGAAAACGTCCGGCTGGAATTCAAGGATGGTAAAATCGTCAAGGCGACGGCGAGCAATTCGAAACGGCTGAACGAAATCCTGGACACGGACGCCGGGGCGCGGTACGTCGGTGAATTTTCACTCGGGTTCAATCCCTACATTTTGAACCCGATGTGCGACATTCTATTTGACGAAAAAATCGCCGGTTCGCTGCATTTCACGCCGGGCCAGGCTTACGAGGAATGCGACAATGGCAACCGCTCGGCGGTGCATTGGGACATGGTGCTGATTCAGCGCAAGGATGCTGGCGGCGGCGAGGTGTGGTTCGACGGCGAACTCATCCGCAAGGACGGTTTGTTCCTCCCCAAGGATTTGAAACCGCTCAATCCGGCGAATTTGAAATAATCAGACCAATCAGGCCGCGTCTTTGAGAATAGCGAGGAACTGTTTCATCGCCGGCGAGAGCACTTTGTTCTTCTTGTAAAGGATGGCCAGCGGCCGGAAGAACGCCCCGTCTTCGAGTTGCACGGCGGCCAAAGTTTGTTTGGAAACTTCCTGCATGACGGTGCCTTCGGGTACAATGGAAATGCCTGCGTCAATCTCCACCGCGCGTTTCACCGTTTCAATGTTGTCGAATTCCATGACGTTGTTCACATCCACGCCATGCTCCTTCATAATCTTGTCCAGTGCCTTGCGCGTGGGGATATCCGGCTCGAAGCCGACGAATTTTTGGCCGGCGAGCGCCTTGAGTTTGACCGACTTCTGTTTGGCAAACGGGTGTTGCGGATGGCAGATAATT
>DATNHI010000207.1:0-5949 GCA_035605035.1 Verrucomicrobiia bacterium | reverse complement strand
ATTCGCCAGACGCTCCTCTCCGCCCTCCGCTCCACTTTCCCCGCTCACCGACCGCAGACCAAAGCCCAATTTTGACCGCTCATGAAGCCACACATGTTTGTCCACACTCCCCCCTCTGGTCGGATTTGAAAACATTTCCTAGAAAATCAGGCTCTTTTCGTGTAGAACGTTCCAACATTATGGGCAGTCAGTTCTTCGAGCAACCGATTCTGAATTCGCCCTACGCGTATCCCGGGCGACACTGGGAGCTCGACGCCGACGGCCAGCCGACCAACATCATTACGGAATCGCGGCGCAAATCCGCGTTTATCACGCCGGTCCCCAAACCGAAAAAGCGTCGCCGGGGCGACGGCCAAAAACAGGTTGATCTTGTGTTTCCGGAGCCGGAGGGCATTTCCACTTCGGAACAGCAATACGACCCGAACACCATCATCAATGAAATTCGGGGCTACGTTGACCAGTGGCGGAAGTTGCCCAACCCCGAACAGTGGCAGGTCACGCCGGAGACTGCGCGCTTGCTCCAGCATTGGCGCAGCTATCCGTTTCAGGACATCCGCCCGTTTTTCTGTCAGCTTGAGGCCATTGAGACGGCCATCTGGCTCACGGAAGTCGCTCCGCATCAGGGCGAGCGCGGTCGCAAATTTCTCGACTACCTGAAATCCGCCAACGCGCAGGCCAACCCGGAAATTTTCCGTATCGCGCTCAAACTCGCGACCGGTGCTGGCAAAACGACTGTCATCGCCATGCTTGTCGCGTGGCAGACTCTCAATTCCGTCCGTCGCCCGGCCAGCAAATCCTTCACGCGCGGATTCCTGATTGTCACCCCTGGCATCACCATCCGCGACCGCCTTCGCGTCGTGCTGCCCAGCGACCCGGATAATTATTACGAACATCGCGAGTTGGTGCCTGCCGACCTCTTGGGTGAAGTGAAACGCGCCAAAATCGTCATCACCAATTTTCACGCGTTCAAGTTGCGCGAGCGCCTGGAGGTTTCCAAAGTCAGCCGCTCGCTGTTGAAAGGCCGTGGCCCGGAATTGGAAACCACCGAAACCGAGGGGCAGATGATTCAGCGGGTCATGCCCGACCTCATGGGCTTGAAAAGCGTTCTCGTCATCAACGATGAGGCGCACCATTGCTATCGCCACAAGGTCGCGCCGGCAGGCGAGGAGGACGAAGAACTCGACGCCGAGGCGAAGGAAGAAGCGGAAAAAAACAGCGAGGCCGCGCGCCTCTGGATCTCCGGTATCGAGGCCGTCAAGCGTAAGCTCGATGTCCGCACGGTGTTTGACTTGTCGGCCACGCCGTTTTTCTTGCACGGTTCCGGCTATGCGGAAGGCACCTTGTTCCCGTGGACCGTCTGCGACTTCTCGCTCATGGATGCCATTGAATGCGGCATCGTCAAATTGCCGCGCGTTCCCGTTGCTGACAACGTGCCCAGCGCGGACGTGCCGATTTACCGCGAGTTGTGGGAACACATCGGCAAGAAGATGCCCAAGAAAGGACGCGGCAAGTCCGGCAATCTCGACCCGCTGAATCTGCCGGTGGAATTGCAGACTGCGCTCGATGCCCTCTACGGCCACTATGAAAAAACCTTCGCACTATGGGAAAAGGAAAAAATTACCGTCCCGCCGGTGTTCATCATCGTTTGCAACAACACGTCCACGTCCAAGCTCGTTTATGATTACGTTTCCGGCTTCTATCGTCCGGGCGAGGATGGCAAAACGCCCGTCCATCACGCGGGCCGGCTGCCCTTGTTTCGCAATTACGATGAATCCGGCAACCGCCATGCGCGCCCCCGCACGCTCCTGATTGACAGCGAACAACTCGAATCAGGCGAAGCTCTCGACAAGGACTTTCGTGAAATGGCGTCCGATGAAATCGAACGCTTTCGCCGCGAAATGATTGAGCGCGGTGATGTAGAGAAAGCGCGCAAAATCACCGATGCCGATTTGCTCCGTGAAGTCATGAATACTGTCGGCAAGGAAGACCGGCTTGGCGAGCCCATCCGCTGTGTTGTCTCCGTGTCCATGCTCACGGAAGGCTGGGATGCCAACACCGTCACTCACATTCTCGGCATCCGCGCCTTCGGCACGCAGTTGCTTTGCGAGCAGGTCGTCGGGCGCGGCTTGCGCCGCCAAAACTATGACCTCGACGAAAACGGGCTGCTGGCCGTCGAATATGCCGACATTCTCGGCATTCCGTTCGACTTCACCGCCAAGCCCGTCGTCGCCCCGCCCAAACCGCCGCGGCCTACCGTCCGTGTTTGCGCCGTCCGGCCGGAACGCGACGCGCTCGAAATCCGCTTCCCGCGTGTCGAAGGCTACCGCATCGAATTGCCCGATGCCGGCCTCACCGCAAAGTTCAGCGCCGACTCTGCGCTCCGCCTGACCCCCAACCTGGTTGGCCCGTCCATCGTTCGCAACGAAGGCATCATCGGCGAAGGCGTCACCCTCACAGTCGAGCATTTGAAAGACATCCGCCCGGCCACCATTGTCTTTCATCTCGCCCGTCACCTGCTTTTCACCAAATACCGCGACCCCGGCGAAGAACCCAAACTCCATTTGTTCGGCCAGCTAAAGCGCATCGTCCGCCAATGGCTTGATGCCGGGCAGTTGCGTTGCGCGGGCAACACCTATCCCGCGCAGGTGCTCTACCGCGAGATTGCCGACATGGCCTGTGAGCGCATCAAAGCTGCCATCACCGAAACCCTCAAAGGGGAAAATCTCATCAAGGCCATCCTCGACGCCTACAATCCCGTCGGCTCCACGGCCCATGTTAATTTCACCACGTCCAAGCAGACGCGCTGGAAAACCGATCCCCGCAAGTGCCATGTTAATTGGGTGGTGTGCGACAGCGATTGGGAGGCGGAATTTTGCCGCGTCGCCGAGGCGCATCCGCGCGTCCACGCCTACGTCAAGAATCAGAGTCTCGGTTTGGAAGTCCCGTATCTCATGGGCAGCACGCCGCGCAAGTATCTGCCCGATTTCATCGTCCAGTTGGACGACGGCCAGCCTGATTGGTTGAATCTCATCGCTGAAATCAAAGGCTTCCGGGGCGAGGACGCCAAGTATAAAGCCACCACCATCCGCACCTGCTGGGTGCCGGGCATCAACAATCTCGGCAAATTCGGGCGCTGGTCCTTCGCCGAATTCACCAGCGTTTTCGACATTGAGCGCGATTTCGACAAGCTCATCAAATCATTAGTCGCCACCAAGCCGGCCGGAAATCGTAAATCGTAAATCGCAAATTTCTATATGCCCGCGAAACCCAAAAAGCCGACCCCAAAGCCCGCCAAAGGCAAAACCGTTGCCACGCTCCGCCACGACGCCAAGCGCAAGAATCTCCCTACCGCCGAGTATGAATCCCTCATGCGGCAGGAGGACAAGACGCCCATCCAGGTCGCTTACGAACGCCGCAACCGCGACCTCGACCCGCAGCTCGTCTGGCGCGGCAAGGATGACGCGGACTGGTCCGATCTCGTCGTGCCCGCGCCGCCGCTCTACATCCAGGAAAAAGTCCATCCCAAGGCGCTCGTTGATGATTTGCTCCACCAGTCCAAGGCCCGTGCCACCACCACCGCGCCGCAGATTGACCTTTTTTCCGATTTCAATGGATTGCCCAAGGACGCCCGTGCGACCGAGTTTTACCAGCACGACGCCAACTGGACGAATCGCATGATTTTAGGCGACAGCCTGCAAGTGATGGCGTCGCTTGCCGAGCGCGAAGGCTTGCGCGGCAAGGTGCAGTGCATCTATTTCGATCCACCCTACGGCATCAAATTCAATTCCAATTTCCAGTGGAGCACCACCAGCCGCGACGTGAAGGACGGCAACGCCGACCACATCACGCGCGAACCGGAACAGGTCAAAGCCTTCCGCGACACCTGGCGCGACGGCATCCACAGCTATCTGACTTATCTGCGTGACCGGCTTATCGTCGCCCGTGAACTGCTCGCCGACTCCGGCTCTGTCTTTGTTCAGATTGGGGATGAAAATGTCCATCGCGTCCGAGTGGTGATGGATGAAGTATTTGGTGACGAAAATTGCGTCGGACAAATTTCGGTCAAGAAAACAAGTGGCGCTACAAGTGAGAATTTGCCAGGAACGACGGACTTCGTTTTGTTCTATGCGAAAGACCAAGCAAAGCTTAAATACCGGCAGGCATACATCGCGCGACAACTTGGGGAAGACGGAGATGCGACATACACTTATTTTCAAGATGATACCGGCCAGCGACGACGCCTGAAAGCTGACGAGCTTGCGAAAGTCGCATTTTCCGATGACGCAAACCACATCTACCGCATGCAGACTTTAGCGAGTCAAGCAATGGGTCGCTCGAAAGGCGAAGGAGCGGCAAGCTGGTTTCCAGTTTCGTTTCAGGGAAATACGATTCGTCCGTCAATGTCTTCGCGGTGGAAAACGAATGAAACAGGCATGGCGCGTTTGAAGGCGGCAAATCGTCTTGAGGCTTCGGGAACAACAATTTCCTATGTTCGTTTTCACGGGGATTTTCCTGTGTTTCCAGTCACTGACCTTTGGGTGGACACTCAATCCGGCAGCGCGATGGATAAAACGTATGTCGTTCAAACATCACAAAAAATTGTTGAGCGTTGTATTTTGATGACCACCGACCCCGGAGACCTCGTCCTCGACCCGACTTGCGGTTCAGGCACAACCGCCACCGTCGCCGAACAATGGGGACGCCGATGGATCACGATTGACACCTCGCGTGTTGCGCTGGCACTCGCCCGCGCCCGCATCATGGGCGCGCGTTATCCGTTTTATCTGCTGGCCGATTCCCGCGACGGCCAAATTAAAGAAGGTGAAGTTACCAGAACCATTCCTTCGGAACAACCTACCCACAACAACCTCCGCCACGGCTTTGTTTATGAGCGCGTGCCGCACATCACGCTAAAATCCATCGTCACCAACGCGGAGTTAGATGTCATCTGGGATAAATGGCAGAAAATTCTCGAACCGTTGCGCGAAAAACTGAACGATAAGTTAGGGAAAAAATGGCAAGAATGGGAAATTCCGCGTGAAGCTGAGAATGGCTGGTCAGGCTATGAGAAAAAGGCGCACGCTGAATGGTGGGAAGCCCGCATCGCCCGGCAGACAGAGATGGATAAATCCATCGCCGCCAAAGCCGAATTTGAATTTCTTTACGACAAACCCTACGACGACAAATCCAAGGTGCGTGTTGCCGGCCCGTTCACCGTGGAAAGTATCTCGCCGCATCGCGTCCTCACCGTTGATGAAAACGATAACATCGTGGACGGTTGGAAACTGTCCGAGAAAAAGGCCAAGGCCGCGATTGCCGGCACCCCGGATTTCGCCGCCGTCATTCTCGAAAACTTGAAGCTCGCCGGCGTGCAGCAGGCGCACAAGGAAGACCGCCTCACCTTCACGTCGCTCGTCGGCTGGCCCGGCGAATACATTTGCGCCGAGGGCCGCTATTTCGAGGGCAAGGGCGACAACGCGCCGCAGAAACGCGCCGCCATTTTCATCGGCCCGGAATTTGGCACGGTGTCGCGTCCCGACCTCGTCACCGCCGCCCGCGAAGCCGCCGACGCGAATTTTGACGTGCTCATCGCTTGCGCTTTCAACTACGACGCGCACTCCGCCGAGTTTGAAAAACTCGGTCGCATCCCGGTATTGAAAGCCCGGATGAATCCCGACCTCCACATGGCCGACGAATTGAAGAACACCGGCGCCGGCAACCTGTTCGTCGTTTTCGGCGAGCCGGACATCGAAATTAAACCCGCCGGCAAGGACCAGTTCCAAGTCCAGGTAAAAGGCGTGGATGTGTTCAAGCCGCAGACCGGTGAGGTCGTCAGCGCCGGGCCGGAAGGCATCGCCTGCTGGTTCATTGACACGGATTACAACGAGGAAAGTTTCTTTGTCCGCCACGCCTATTTTCTCGGCCAGAACGATCCGTATCAGGCGCTCA
>DATNHI010000206.1:0-12574 GCA_035605035.1 Verrucomicrobiia bacterium | reverse complement strand
TGCTCAAGGCCACCCAGGACCTGGAGCGTCAGGTTCAGGCCCGTCAACTCAGGCGCTCGGAACGGGGCAAAAGCAAACTGCAGCTCAGCGCCGTTTCCAGCCGGTGGACCAACGTTCAGGCCGGTCAAAGGCGAAGCAGTCAATGAATCCTCGAGCCATGAAAACGAACGAAATGAAAAACCGGGCGACCGGGGGGCCTTTCATTCGGCCAGCGGCTGACACAGTGGCACCGGTCGAGCCGGAAGATTTATCCCGATTTGAGGGAGAAGGCGGTTCGGAAGCTCCTGTGCCGGCTACGGAATTGATCGATGTTCCACTTGAAAACGCCATTGGGCGGAGACCGTGCCGGACAACACGCCAAACGAATTCAAAGGAAATGACTCCATGAAACTGAACCGTAATCCCACCGGGAGAAACCGTGAACGCACGGCGGACTGCGCAGCCAGATCAATGCAGCCAACGGGCGAGCCGGCAGCACAATCGGGAGCCGGCGTTCTGGAACGCTTTCGGCGTTTGAAATGGAATGAAGTAGTGTGTCATGGCGACTTTGTTGCGGATGAGCGCCTTGGGCTTGAACCGTGGGAAGGGCCGGGCGGATTCCGGGCCGACACGTTTGTGAAACCGATTTACCGAAGGAAGGAAATAGGAAGGTTCCAACTGACCGCAACCAGAAAATCAAAGCGAAACACAAATAATCCATGAAACTCACCGGTAATGCCACTGCCGCCCGCTGTCGCCAGGCCGCGACACGCAGCTCGCTGACGAATTTGTCCCCCGGTGCCAGGACCAACAATTGGCACTGGAACGTCAAAACTCCAGAAAGACACAAACCGTGAAAGTAAAAATATTCGAAGTCGTTCTCCATAAGCTGCCTTCCGGCAAATCGCCGGCGACGGCCATGGAAGAACAGCTCAACCAATTCCTCACGCAACACCCTGATCTGGAGCTGGTGACCACGCACATGAGCACCCTGGTATCGCCGGCCGAGCCGAATGCCATGCCCCGGACGGAGGAATCATCCATCATCATTTTCTGCACTCTGTTCTACAACGATTTAAGAACGGGAGGAGATGCAACCTGACACCACTCATATTCGGGTGACGAAGGAACTTTATGGCCGTAACGAAACTTAAATCACTGCACGCGTACCTCAGACTGCTCGAGAACCCATCGGAACTGAAAAGGAAGATGCCGGAATATTCCAACCCCAGGACAATAAAGGATGGCTTGTCCGAAATGAGCAAACTCGTCGGCCTGGATAATGCCGCGTTCAAAGACCCGCAAAACATTGCGACCGTCATCGGCCCTCAGCGGTTCGTCATGATCTGGGGCGAACCATCCGTCACCGCCCATATCGCCCGCATCTTCGACAGTTCGAGAGTGCTGGTAACCGTACTCATAGACCCCAGACATTTCGAGAAAGCAACCGCCACACAATCGGGGTCGAACCTTGGCCCCACCCGGGCACTGTTGAACACCGACCAGGCAAACGCGCTTGAGAACCTGAAACCGCTGCTGGCGGGGAACACGACCCTGACCTGCCGGCTTTTCCGGGCGCTCTTCGAGCACATGTTGGGATTCGCGTCCCCATCCAGCGCCCAGCAGGGAAGTTCAACCCTGGTGAACGAACTGACCGGCAGCAAAGAGCATGGCCGGTCTTTTCTCGCCACAGCGATGTTTATCCTGGGAGCAGAGATTGACCGCGAGAACCTGATGTCATTCATGCTGGAACAAGGTCTGTTCGGCATGCAGCTATTCGAACAACTCCTGCAGAACCGGGATTACTGTGATGCCTATTATACTTTCAGGAAACTCGAAAGGGCGTTCATGGCGCCGCCCGCAGAAGAGGAAACGCAACTGAGGGACAGGATTGATCGGTTCAACGGACAATTCGGGGGCAAACCTTATGGTGCGAAGCTTTTCGAAGCCGATGATCAAGACAAGGCCAAGGTAGATGCCCACCTCGCGGCAGTGGATCTGCTGGAGGCTTTGGCGCTCACCCCGTTGAGTATGTGTCTAAACAATTCGATTGCCACGGCTTCATCCAACGCCGTTCGGTCCATGAAAATCATGGCCCGGCATTTTGAGCGTTTCGCCAACGGGGAAGGAACAAAAGAACAGGCCAACAAGGAGATCGCCGACCATCTCCTTGCGTTTGCCCGGCAGTTTTCCGCCGATAACAAAGCAGCACCACCGCCCTGACGCAGCACGAAGGCACCATTATGTACATACTGAAGCTCATTTTCCTGACCATCATCCAGCTGGTCAAACAAACCTGGTTGCTCCCTCAATCTGTCGCGAACGCCATCAAGCAAAGGCGGCAGCTGGGGGTTCGCAACGAACTTGAAGCCGAGCGGCTCGACCGGATACGCAATCCGTCCAAGTATCTTGGGAAGTGATTGGAAATTCAATTCGAGTGAACAAGCCCGGAAGACGATTAAAAAATCAACTGTCATGAACACCAAAGTCTATATAGATAACCTGGCAGCAGTTACGACGGAACGGGATTTGACGGAACTGTTTTCACCTTATGGCAATGTTGTGGAGGTCAACATCCCGGTTGATCGCATCAATGGCCGCCCCCGCGGTTTCGGGTTCGTCACCATGGCCACGCCTGAAGGTGCTCGAGCCGCCATTCGGGCTCTTCATGGAAAAGAGATCGGAACGCACAATCTCATCGTAAGCGAGGCGTGGTTGCACGAGGAGCGCACCAGCCCGTCCGGCGGCATCGGAGTTTCCGCCGCCGGTTCCAGCCATCTTGGCCAAGCCGTCGCTGGAGGGGGCATCGTGAACTTTAAAGATACACAACTGCAGCAATGCTATGACCGCAACCTGCTCGACGCGGGTGAGGTTTCCGGGGACTTGCGCCAGGTCCGTGCCCTGATCGGCACACACAATCTGTTTCAGATGCTCGAAGGGTCTCACTCCACAAGAGTCCACGAGACGATGGAGCACCTCCTCTCGGCGCGATTGCGCCCGGGGCTGCGCCAATGGTACCAGCGGTCCGGTGCCGAAACGGATTCCGCAACGGTTGAATTTAGAGAACAGTTGAGCCGATTGGCTGGAGAGCGGCTCGAAAAAGTAAATGAAATGAATGATAACCCAGGTTGAGCGCGTCAATGTTTGCCGCGCCTTAACGAAAGAACCTATATGCGACGCCCCAAAGGTATTAAGACCAAAAAGTCAGTGGCCAAACGTTTCAAGATAACCGGCACCGGCAAAGTCCTTTTCCGGGGTGCCGGCAGACGCCATCTGCTTCAGGGTAAAAGTCCCAAGCGGCGGCGATCATTGAGAAAGGCAGCGCTCCTCGGACCCACCGACGTATATCGTATCAAACAAAATTTACCATTCAGCCATTAAACCCTCCGCTGCCTTCCGCCACCCAAAACAAGCGAAAAATAAAACGTCTATGAAACCGCCGCGTGTCATCGCCCGCTTGAAACCCGCCGGCGGCGGGAGCCAGGGTGCGCGCGTCCGCAAGCAGGTTTACGAACTTACTCTGGACGACCTCAACCAGTTCCCGGTCTGGGAGTTCAGGTTGGGCGAGGAGGGTGAGGCCGGCGAGGCGGGTCGGGATGAATGTACCGTCCGGCCATTCATGGCATCCGGCCCGCTTGACCCGGCGGATCGCATGTTCGTCGTGCGGGCCGTTTTTACCCTGGCCGATGGCTCGAGGATGCAGGGCTATTGCACGCCGCCTCTTCGGGGCGATAACAACATCGGCACCTTGCAGCCCATCATTGTTACTGACCGCGGGCAGGTTCGCTTCTGGTGTGGCACCGCGGCGCCCGACTTGAAGCGTTTGGCTCACAGCTACGAATTGCTCGGGAAGGATGCCGGACGTGTGTTTCCGGTGCGGTTCGAGTCGGAGGTGGAATTGGTCGGCGGTCCGGCCAAAGGCAGTGTGCCGGGTTTCCTGGTGCTGGAGGACTTTCAGACAAGGAAAACGAGGACAGTCGTATGACGCCGGGTCGAAAGCTTTAAGACACAAAACTTATGAAAGCAAAAATCCTCGAAGTCGTTCCAACTTTTTGACCGTGTAAAACCAAACAAGCGACCCCGGTGAGGTTTTGGGAAATCAACTCCGGAATCGAATGATGGCGAGTCGCTCAACTCCGCCTCACACGGCGCGGGCCGCGTGATGAGCCGCAACAAGGCCAGGGAAAGCTTCAACTGGAAGATGGTGAAACCGTATTTGGATGAACGCGGCGCGAAATTGATCTCCGCCGGCCTGGATGAAGTGCCAATGGTTTATAAAAACATCGAGGCAGTCATGGCCGTGCAAACCGATCTGGTGGAACCGTTGGCCAGGTTTTTCCCGCGCCTCGTCAAAATGGCCCCGGCGGGCGATCGGGCGGAGGATTGAAGCAAATGGTAGAAAAACAGCGGCGGTGAACGCGCCGACACGTCGCGCCGAAGTCTGGCAAAGGCGGAAGTCCAAACGCTTCGCGAAATTCGGAAATGCCTGACAGTCGCGCCAGCGTCTGGACTGCGGTGGCTTCAGCACCGCTCTTCCTCCGGATAATGCAGATGCTTTCGCCTTTTCGCCACGATCGAGTTCCGGCATTTTCAAAACATGACTCCGGATTTACGTATCCCCTCCGATCCAGAACCTCCTCAGCCGGGCACATTCAAGCTGCCAACCGTGCGTCTGGCGGATTTAAAATCCCAGTTGCCATCCAAGGACTGGCCGCATGCCCCGGTGCATCGTCTGATGGACAACACCGTCTATTTCGTCACCGCCAGCACGCTGCACAAACACCACCTCTTTGACACGCCGGAGAAACGCAATTTGCTCGAACGCGATTTGCTCGCTTTGGCCAAACATTGCGGCTGGCAACTCGAAGCGTGGGCTGTGTTTGCCAATCATTATCACATCGTGGCGCGTGGTAATCCCGATTCGCGGAATCTCGGCGAATTCCTCCACGATCTGCACGGTGTCACCTCGCGCGGGTTGAACGAACTGGATGGCGTCCAAGGCCGGCAGGTGTGGTTCAACTTCCGCGACACCAGGCTGACGATTCAGTACAGCTATCTGGCGCGGCTGAATTACGTCCATCAAAATGCGGTGAAACACAAGCTGGTGGCGGTGGCAAATCAATATCCGTGGTGCTCGGCGGCGTGGTTTGAGCGCGTGGCGTCATCGGCACAGGTGAAAACCATTTATGGCTTCAAGATTGACCGCTTGAAAGTCGAGGACGATTTCTGAATGTGATATGGGATAGCGGCGGTGAACGCGCCGCAGTCCAAACGCTTCGCGAAATGCGATGGCGTCCGGCAGTCGCGGCAGCGTCTGGAGTGCGGCGTCCTTAGCGCCGCCTTTTGGGCACGTCCGGCACACCGTCGGGCCTCGTCAAAATGGCCCCGGCCGGCGAACGGGCGGAGGATTGAATGGAATCACGACAAGCCCGAATTTTGTTCGGCACGGGGTTTCGATTTTCTCTTTGCTCGTAAAAAGAAGAGAAGCGAACTCCCTGCAAGGACAGGCACGATCATGAGGGAATAGGCAGCGGCCAGAAACTTGGGTTCCAACATCCTTGGAAGCGGTTCTGCTCTCTCTGGTTTGTTGCCGAAGGCCAGGACGCCGAGTTCGTCACGACCGGGAAACTCGCCATGCCATCTGGAATATTTGATGAGCGCCATAATCAGGTCCTGCGAGGCGACCAGCGTGGCGTTTGAAACAGCGAACGTCGTTGGATTGAAGTCCGAGTCGCGCAGCCAACGAAACGCATTGTATTGAATGTAGCTGGGGATCGCCTCTGGTGCATTTGTGCCTTGTGGCCCTCCCATTAAAAAATTCCATCCCTTTCGGCCTATCAATTTGAGCAACGGTTCGGCATCGCTGGGATCGGGTGGCGAGTGGACAGAAACGCCATATTTGGAAAATCCATCCCGAATCCATTCCTCTTGGGTTCGACCTTTGTTTGTCTTTGTCCATTCTTCCCATGAATCAACATGCTGATTCGACATGAAAGCCAGAGCCGTTTCAGTGCAACCGCAGACGCGAAAGTTTTTATCCGTCGTGGCTTTGCCTTCAAGCCAGAGAAACCAATTCTTGTCGCCGTAATAACCAATCCGGTCGCCCCGGAATTCCAAATCTGGCGACGAACCCATGCGTTGATAGTCCTTCTGTTCCTCCAACCAGCGGGCTTTTTCGGAATGTGAGTCGCGCCATCGGGGGTCTGTCAGATGGCGCATCGGAGCAAGTTTGTAAAACCACCCATAGGCAACGAATGAACCTGCAAGAATAAGGAGCAGTCCCGCGAGTTTGCCGATATTTCGTCCGTTTTGTCTAAACCATTTCATTTTCTTGGGTAAAGTTGTAATCAACAAACCCCCGCTGCCCCATTCTGGCAAGGCCAATCGCGCGGCACCAACTCGGAACCCAGCTACTGCAAAAGCATGTTCCGCACGGCGTCAATGAACGCGTGAACGGTGGCCGGCACGGCCAGATTGCCACTGCGCCTCCAGCTTAACGACAGGAAAACGCCCACCGCGATGTGGGTGCAAGGCAGCAGAACGATGAGTATCATCAGTTGCATAATTCCCTTGCCGCCTGCAATCGGCAAGTGCCACCAACCCCACAACGTGGAAACGAAGAAAGCCGTCCACCACTCGCCTTTGTCTCCGGGCCGAAAGACATGCGAATCAATCGCGCCGCGAAATACGACTTCTTCCAGCACAAAACAGACCGGCACGTAGAGCACAAAACTTTGCAGGCCGGCCAGCACGTTGGACCACGTGAAGGTCACCGGCGTGTGATGCATGGATTTGACGGCCAGCCGCGTGAGAAAGGCAAGCAACATGGTCAGGCACCCGATGGTGCCGGCCGTGCCGGCGCAAAAACCGAGTTCTTTCCAGGTCCGCTTCGTGAATTGGCTGAACCCGAACGCCGCGCCGAAGGCCCCGATGATACAACACGCGTACCAGAGGATTTCCGGTGTGTATGACGGCCAGTCTGCCTGCCTGAAAGTCTGAATCAATCTAACTGTCGGCAAAACCGCCAGGCCGAGTCCAAGAACGATCCCCCAAGTATTTAATCGAAATCGCTCCGCGTCCCTGACCCAGAGAGTCACGAGCGGCCTTCTGCGAATGAAAAGTTGAAAGGCCACGACCAGCGGAACCCCGACCACCAGATAGCTGTTGGCATCCAGATGAAAGAGCCAGCCAATCGCCATCCAGATTCCAACGAATGCCACCGCGTGCAGACATCGCTGGAATTGATTCGACGAAGCGTTCTTTTGGAGAACCGGAGGGATCGGGAGAATGGATGTTTCAGCCATGCCGTTGGTCACAGGCTGTTCTCCGGCAATTCGTTCTTCCGATACTCATCAAGGTGGGCAGTCATTGCATTGTGATTCATTTGCCCCGGTTGAACGCGGCAACGACCTCATGAATCGCGTGGGTATGTTCCGGCGTGCTGCCGCAACAGGAACCGATAATGTTGGCGCCTGCCGCCAGCGCGCCCGCCACTCCACCCGCCATGTCGGCAGGCGATTGTTTATACACGGGCCGCCCCTTTTCCAGCACCGGCAGGCCGGCATTGGGTTGCACCATGACCGGCAACCGGCAGTGTTGCCGATAGATTTCCGCAACCTTCGCCGCGCCGGGCATGTCCATGCCGGTGCCGCAGTTCAAGGCGACGATGTTCGCGCCACGTTCTTCGATAAATTCGGCGGCTTGCGCAGGCTGGACCCCCATCATCGTGACGTAGAACGTCTGGTCCTGAGACAAATCATAGGCCAGCGAGGCGATGATGCACGGGGCGTGCGCGGCTTTGGCGGCGTCAATGGCAATGCCGAGTTCGTCCAGCGACGTTTGGGTCTCGATGATGATCGCGTCCACGCCGGCTTCGACCAGCGCCCGGGCCTGTTCTTCGTAAGCGGCGCGGGCCTCGTCCTGCGACAGGTCGCCGTACGGTTCCAGAATCGCGCCGAGCGGACCGAGGTCACCGAGCACAAAACCATCGCGCCCGCCAAAAGCTTCGCGCGCAATGCGCGCTCCCGCCTGGTTGATCTCGCGCAGGTCGTCCATGTGGTTGTGCCGCTTGAGCATGATCCGGCTTCCGCCAAAGGTGTTAGTGATGAGGCAGTCCGTGCCCGCAGCTACGTAGCGTTGCTGAATGTTGAGCACGCGGTCGGGGTGCGTGAGGTTCCAAAGCTCGCCACAGGCGCCGCTTTCGAGGCCCGCCAGCATCAGTTGAGTGCCCATCGCGCCGTCGCAGACCAGGCGGCGTTCGCGGAGGCTTTCTTGCAGAGTTTTTTTCATCATTCGCGCACGGTTCCGGGTTGTGTAAGGGCGTATGGTTAAGACAGCCGATGATAATGTTCAAGACCCGAATTTAATGCTAGAGTATGGCCGACGACGCCATTTATCCTGTTGAACCGCATACAAAAATCGAAGGCAGCCGCATGAGCGTCGAGCTCCATTTCAATAATCAACGGCGTGATGTCGCGCCGGGCGCTTCGTTGTTCGATTACGCCGAATCGCTGGGCATCAATGTGCCGACTTCCTGCCGCAAGCAGGGCAAATGCAAGGAATGCGTGGTGGAAATCATCGAAGGCATGGACCGCCTTTCGGCCCGGGTCCCGGCCGAGCAACATCTGAAAGGCAACTTCCGGTTGTCCTGCTCGTGCCGCATCGTCCAGGATTCCGGCGTCGTTCGTTGCCATACGATGCGGCGCGGTGAAATGCACATTGAACGCGATGCGCTGCACCTGCCCGGCGGCGGCCAAAAATTAAAGCCTGACCCGGCCGTGACCCGCGACGGCGATCGGATCCTTTTGGACGGTGAAGAAATTGCGCGCTCGACCGCGCCCATTCACGGGCTGGCCATGGATTTGGGCACTACCACCGTCGTGCTCCGGCTTTTGAACCTGGAAACCGGCGAGGTCATTGCCGATGCCGCCTTTGAAAATCCGCAGCGGTTCGGCGGGTCGGACGTGATGTCGCGGATTCACTACGACACGGAGGAAGGCAGCCACCTGCTGCAACGGACGCTGGCCGGATATTTAACTCACGCCATCGAGGCATTTCCGGTGGACCCGAAGACGATTTACGAAATGGTCGTGGCAGGAAACTCGACCATGCGCGACCTGTTCTTTCGCCTGAACGTCTATTCCATCGGGCAAAGTCCTTACCGTTCCATCACCGAACTGGAAATGGCCGAAGGCAAGCGGACGACGACCAGCCTGGCCGAATCGGCAAAAAGATTATTGCTGCCGCTGCATCCCCGGGCGCGGGTCTATGGCCTGCCCATCATCAGTGGCCACGTGGGTGCCGATGCCGCCGCGTGCATGCTGGCCGTGGACCTGGCGAACGAAGAGCGGTTGATTGCCATGATGGACATCGGCACCAACACGGAATTGATTCTCGGAAATAGAAACAAGATTTTTGCCGCGTCCTGTCCTGCCGGGCCGGCATTTGAAGGCGGCAAAATTTCTTGTGGCATGCCGGGACTGCCCGGTGCAATCGAGAAAGTGAAGCTCAACGCGGACGGCTCATTTTCCACAGAAGTCATTGGGGGCGGCCCGCCGGAAGGCATCTGTGGTTCGGGTTTGATAGACCTGTTGAGCGAATTGTTGGAACACAACCGCATCAACGCCTTGGGCCGCTTTGAAGACGGCGAAGACCGTGTTGTCGTGGACGCGCGCGGTGACCAGCCGGTTTATTTCACGGAAAGCGACATCAACGAACTGGCCCAGGCCAAGGGCGCCAACGTCGCCGGTTTGCACATTGTCTTCCAACAATATGGAATCCGATTTGACGACCTGGACATTTTTTACCTCGCCGGCGGTTTTGGCCGGCACCTGAACGTGGCCTCCGCCAAACGGATCGGGCTGATTCCGAACCTTGCCGACGCCAAAATCCTGCAGGTGGGCAACGCCTCGATTGAGGGCGCCTGCCTGGCGCTGCTGTCGCGCACGAAACGCCGGGAATTGGAAGACCTCGTCAAACGCGTGACCCATTGCCGGCTGGAAGCGCATCCACACTTTTTCGATTACTTCGTCGAGGGCTGCCAGTTCAATCCGGTCGAATCTCCGGACGTTCGACGCGAGGCGCGTCGAACTGCACCCGAGGCGGGTGCGCTCCCCTTGGAATCCTGACATGCTCGAATTGATTGAAACCCGTCCGGAGGTAAACGTTCAGGAACCCGAGTATCGGCGGCTGCTCGGGTTCCCCCAAAATTATTCGATGCAGGGGCGCGTGCGCGAACTGGCGGACGGCGCGCGTCAGTGGTATGCGGAGCACGGCCGGCCGTGGTTTTACGCGTGGCAAATCAATGCGCCGGAATTGGCGAACGGAAAAGTGCGCATCGGCGGAACGGAATTTTCCTCCCGGCGGCTGCACCATCAATTTGCCGAGGCGCAAGCGGACAGCACGGTACTCGTCGCGGTGAGCGCCGGCACGGAATGCGAAGAACACGCGCAACAGCTCTGGCGCGAGTCGAAACCGGATGAATATTTTTTCCTGGAAATATTCGGCTCGGCCGTCGTCGAGCACCTGGTCACGATTGCCAGCGGCCATATTTGCGGTTGGGCGGATCGGAACGGCGCGGCGGTCCTGCCGCATTACAGCCCGGGTTATTCGGGTTGGGACATTTCGGATCAAATCGGACTGTGGAATTTAATCCGGCAAAACGGCGCGCACCGTTTGGAGGGGAAGCTCGACGTTCTGGAAACGGGAATGCTCCGGCCTAAAAAATCGCAATTGGCCGTGTTTGGCGTCACGCGCCATCTGGAAAAGGCGCGGAGTCTGGCCCGGTTGATTCCTTGCGAAAACTGTTCGTTGCCCAAATGCCAGTATCGCCGTGCACCTTACCGCCACGCGCCGCCGCAAACCGAGGAGGTGCGCGCTTTGCTCTCAAACGCGTTCAATAAAAGAGCGAAGAATGGGGATGTCGTGAATTAGCTATTGTAGTGTCGGCGCTGTGCGCCGAATTCGAGCCACAGGCTCGACGCTACACCAAATTTGGACACAACCCGGAGAACGGTAGTGTCCCGATTTGACCGGAGCGCGGATTGTCCCCAATCCGCAGCGGCTGGACTGACCAAGAAAGCTGCGAGTTGGGACAACTCGCGCTCCGTTTCAGTAATTCGGTTTTCAAATCAGGACACCGCCCTGGGAACTGGCGAATGGACAAACGGGAATGGTTTTGAAATGATGCGGCGCTTTTATGCTGAAACTTTGCGACATCAACGCGGTGGCGAAGGAAAAACTTCCGCCCGGTTTTACCGACAAATCGGGCATTGGCGTGCATTACACCGACGCTTTCATCAAACCGATGAACACCAAACTGCCGGACGGCACGCGCGTGGGTTGCAAACGCAAAGGACTGAAATTGACGCTGACTGTCGGCACGAAAAAAGGCGAAGGCCTGATGCGCCGGCTGGAGGTCAGTAAAGACCCGGTGGTGATGTTGAACGCCGCATTGCAGGAAGCGGCGAAAGCCGCGGGTGTGGAATTGAAAATCACCGATACGGAAATCCTGATTGCCGCGTAAGTCGCCGCCCTGAAGGGGCTTTGTTTGACGCCGTGCTCAATTGCCGGCGATGAATGAAATCGGTGCCGATGCTTGCCGAATGGCCGGCACTTGCTAGTCTTGTCATACGAAATGGATGCTGGCCCTTTACTTGATGCGGTGGTTACAGCACTGGCCGAAGTCCGGCTGGAGGCCATTCTGATTGGCAATGCGGCAGCGGCGATTCATGGTGCGCCGGTGACTACCGTGGATTTCGACTTCATGTTTCGCGCCACGCCCGCCAACCTGGCCAAGCTAAAAAAGTTCGCCAAGGCGATGGGCGCGGTGATTTTGAGGCCATACTACCCGATCTCGAAACTGTACCGGGTGATGAATGATGACCGGGGTTTGCAGGCGGATTTCATGCCGGCCATTCATGGTGTAAAGTCCTTCAACAGTCTGCGGTCGCGCGCGGAAAAGATTGAATTGCATGGGCGCTCGCTTTGGGTGGCGCATCTGGCGGATGTCATCGCCAGCAAACGCGCCACGGCGCGCCCGCGCGACAAGGCGGTGCTGGACATTCTCGAAAAAACATTGCGTGAAAAGAGCAAATCATAACCGGAAACGCGAATCGGCCCTGGCGGCGCTGCGCAAGGAAAGCGAACGGGCAGAACTGGATTTGATCCGCCGCCGGTTGAAACTGCCTGTGGCCAAGCGAATGAATTTTTTGCGTGTGCGGCTGCCCGGCGGCGGCTCGCATTTGTAAACGGACCACTATTTTCGAGTTGGTTCAAACCAGCATCACCGTGTTGCGGAGCACGCCGATCCCGGTAATTTCAATTTCGATTTCATCCTTTTCCCGCAAGGTAAACGTGTCGGGCGGAACGATGCCTGTGCCCGTCAACAGCACGGCGCCGTAGGGAAATACCTGGCTGCGAAACAGATAACCGGCCAGCTCCTCGAAACGCCGTTTGATCTGGCCGACCGAAGTTTCACCGGTGAAAACGGACTGTCCGGCTCGCTGGATATTCAGCCGGATTTTCCATTCGCGAGCCATCGCCTCAGTCGCGGCCATCTGAATCCACGGGCCGAGCGCGCAGGAACCGGTGTAAA
>DATNHI010000205.1:0-8391 GCA_035605035.1 Verrucomicrobiia bacterium | reverse complement strand
TGGCGGTTTGGCCGGGCGCGGCTGGCCGTGCGCGCCGCCGACAATCCTCGGGGCATCGGTTGTGTTTATTGCGGTTTTTGCATGTATGGCTGCCCTTACGGCTGCATTTACAACAGTGCCGATACCGTGCGCGAATTGCGCGCAGAGAAAAATTTCTCGTACCAACGCGACATCATCGTGACGTCCGTGCGCGAACAATCCGGCAAGGTCGCCGTTGAAGGTTTCCATCGCCAGACGCGCGCCCCGCTTGCATTTGAAGCCAGCCGCGCTTATCTGGCGGCGGGCGTCATTCCGACCGCGCAAATTCTTTTGCGGTCCCAATCCGCCTACGACCGCCCGTTGCGCCTGCGCGACAGCCAGTATTTCCTTTTCCCGCTCCTGCTGGCGCGCCGGTCCCGGGATGTCCAAACCGAATCGCTCTACACCCTCAGCCAGGTTTTCATCGAACTTTATCGCCCGCAAATCAGCCGTCACACCGTCCATCTGCAAATTTACACCTACAGCAATTTGATCGGGGAGGCCGTGCGGAAAACTTTCGGGCCGCTCGCGCGCCCGCTCGAAACGCTGGCCCGGCAACTCGAAGAACGCCTCGTGATTGTGCAAGGCTACCTGCACTCGGATGAGTCGCGGACCATTGAAATGACGTTGAAGCGCGATGGCGTCAGGGACCATCTGTACTTGAACGCGCTGCCCAATCCCGAAACCCGCCGCACGGTCAAACGCGTCGTGGGCGAACTGCTCCGGCAATCGCGCCGGCTCGGCGGCATCGTTTTGCCCCCGCTGCTGCAACTGGCCGAACCCGGCCGCGGCTTTCACTGCGGCGGCTCGTTTCCCATGCGCGAAAATCCGCAACCGTTCGAGAGTGATTGTCTCGGACGACCGCATGGCTGGACGCGCGTTCATGCGGTGGACGCGACGGTGTTGCCGAGCGCGCCGGCAACGACGATCACTTTTTCCGTCATGGCCAACGCCCATCGCATCGGCTGGGAATCTGCCGAAATTTCGTAGCAGCCGGCGTGAGCCGGCTCATTCGTTGGTAGCATCCTGCTTTGCTGTAGCGTCGAGCCTGTGGCTCGAAATCGGCGCACCCGTCCTCCGTAGCAGTACTGCGGAGGGTGGACAGCGCCAACACTACAACAATCAAATCGGGAAACGCTCTTTTTGAATGGAGCGGACTCACGTCCGCTGCTACACCTTTGAAATGGGCGAGAAAAAGATTTGCGCCATCACCGGCAGCAACGGCTACGTCGGCGGTTGCGTCAAAAATTACTGTGCGGCGCGCGGCCGGGAAATTCTGGAAGTGACCCGCCGGCCGGCGCCCGGCGCGCGCGCGGTGCCGTTTCGGCTCGGCGCGGAGATTTCCCCCCGGGCGCTGGCCGAAGCGGGCGCCCTCGTCCATTGCGCCTACGATTTCCAACCATTGCGCCGCGAGGAAATTCGCGCGGTGAACGTGGACGGGACGAGAAAACTTTTTCAAGCCGCCCGCGCGGCCGGCGTCGGGAAAATCGTGTGCATTTCTTCCATCAGCGCCTACGACGGCTGCCGCTCGTTGTACGGCCAGGCGAAGCTCGAAATTGAAAAGATCGCGCTGGACCATGGCGCGTTGGTAATCCGACCTGGACTGGTTTATGGCAGCGCGCCGGGGGGCATGTTCGGCAAACTCGTCGCGCAGGTCCGCAAATCATCCGTCATCCCGCTGATCGGCGACGGGTCACAGACCCAGTTTCTGGTTCACCAGGAGGATCTGGCCGCGTTCATCGAAAAATTCATCGCCGGAAAGATTGAAATTCCGCCGCGCGTTTTGACGGCAGCGAACGAGCAGCCGTGGCCGTTCAGACAATTGCTTTTGGAAATCGCACGCGGGCTGAATAAAAAGGTGAAATTCGTGCCGCTGCCATGGCGACTGCTCTGGGCCGGGCTGAAAACGGTGGAGACTTGCGGTCTGCGCTTGAATTTCCGCAGCGACAGCCTGGTGAGCCTGATGTATCAAAACGCAAATCCGGATTTTTCACCGAACGCCGCGGCGGGTTTGATTTGCCGTCCGTTTGAGGTCCAGAAATTGGATCTGTAGGAGTCGAGGTAACGAGACTCAAAATTCAAAATCAGGGACTCCTGACGTCGTCTCCTACTTGTCAGTCGCCGGTGGCCGGCGCGAGACGGTTTTCAGGCCCAGCACGCTCATGAAGAAGCTCGAAAACACACCCTGAATGCCCAGGATCATGAGCGTCGCCGCCGGAATCAGCCGGCGCAAGTTTTCCGCCGTGGACGGCAGCAGGCCGAAGTGGGCCTGTTGCCAGAGCCACAAGGCGCGCAAAAATAAAATCGTTCCCACCAGCAACACGGCCAGACCAGCGACAATTCCCTTTTCCAGCGTGAAAATCTTGAAGACGCGCGTGAGTTTCGGGTCCTCCGGCAGGAGGCCTTCGGCGACGGCAAAAACCCGGGTGAAAAACGCGAACGCGATGAGCTGGAAACCCACAATGACCGCCATGCACGCCATCATCAGCGTGCCCACGTTCAGTTCGACGCCGCCGATTTTGATGTCCTGCACCGACAGGGCGGCGGCAAAAATGATTCCCAGGGCGGAGAGCAAAAATCCCGGCGCGAGGAACAGCCAGCGGGGCGAATAAAGCAACATGAACCGCAGATGCCGCCAGCCGTCGCGCCACGGTTTCAAGTGCGGCGGGCGCGAACGCCCATCCGGATGCAGTGTGATGGGCACTTCGGATATTTTGAATTTCTTGAAGGTGGCCTTGATGACCATTTCGGAGGCGAATTCCATGCCCGTCGTCTGCAATTCCATTTTTTCAAACGCCGCCCGGGTGAACCCGCGCATGCCGCAATGAAAATCGTGCGCCGGACATTTGAAAAAGAAGCGGCCGATGAAGGTCAACACCGGATTGCCCAGCCAGCGGTTTTTCCACGGCATCGCCCCGGGCAAAATCGTCCCGCCGCCAATCGGCAGCCGGCAGCCCATGACCAGGTCATATCCCTCCTGAAGTTTTTTGACAAACCGATCCGCCTCGGAAAAATCGTAGCTGTCGTCCGCGTCAGCCATGAGGAGCCATTTCCCCAGGGCGGCGCGGATGCCGCCCCGCAGCGCGTTGCCGTAGCCCTTTTCCTTCACCGGCACGACCCGCGCACCCAGGTTTTTGGCGATGGCCGGTGAGCCATCCGTGCTGCCGTTGTCAGCGATGATGATTTCACCGCACACGCCGGAGC
The DNA here is from genome assembly GCA_035605035.1 of Verrucomicrobiia bacterium. Lineage (GTDB taxonomy): Bacteria > Verrucomicrobiota > Verrucomicrobiia > Limisphaerales > UBA11358 > UBA11358. Next base: position 5,169 of record DATNHI010000205.1, on the reverse strand, counting down.
GTTGGATGCCTGCCTTGGCCTTCTCAATACAACGGGCGATGGTTTCCGCTTCGTTCAGGCACGGCATGATGATGCTCAGTTCAACGGGGCCGGTCACGGAACGAATTTAATGGTAAACGGAATCGTTTGGCGAGGACGGGTTTCCAGCCCTGCGGGCGCAACTTGATGCGGGTTCAACGTGTATCCGCAAGGCGCACCAAGCTCCAGGTTTCTGGACCTTTGGACACCAGCGTCAAGATGGAGACGGATTCTACGATTTGCGCCCGATGTTGCGCTGCCCATTCTTCCAAAGGCTGGCCGCTCACTTTCCGCCAGGTTGCCTGTTTGACCACCAGCCACTCAAGATCTCCCGGCACTCGAAGGGAAGGATGGACGCCATCCTGCAGGTATTCAACCCGTCTCAGGAAAAAAGGTCGCCACAGCGAATAATCGGCATCGTTCAATTCTGCCACAAAACCAATGGTCCGCGTGTCATCGGGCAATTGGGCGCGCAAGGGGGCAAGCAAATCATTTCGTTGCGCATAGGCGGAATAGACTGTCGCCAGTCGTCGCGCCAGCGGGCTATCGGGAGAATGTCGTGCCAGCCGCGCGGATGTTGACGACGCAGGCCACAGGGGGCGCGCGGGCGACAGGATGATGACCGGCAGAACACCCAGAGATAAAAACACGACCAGCATCCGCCAGCCACGGCACAGCAAAAGCCGGCGCTGAACCGGGAGCAGCAGGACCGGAACGATCACCAAAGGATAATAAGGCAACAACAATCTCGCCGTGGCTTCGGACCCCATTTTGAACATGTAGAACAGAAAGGACATCCAGGCCCCCAAGCCCACCAACGGCATCAACGATGCCAGACTCCGGTTCGATGCAGTCCGGCCAAATCCGCACACCGCCGCGCCGACGGACAGCGCCAGGAGCATCGTTATGCCCAATCCCAGGCCGGCAGTCTCTTCCTGCGGCAATTCATTGAGATGGTTGAGGTCATACCTTGGAAATTTTTCCTCCAATGTGCGATGCCATGAGCCGAGCGCTCTGGTGTTCAGCCAGTCATCCACGGCGTGTGCTTCGGGCAACACCGGGGGCATGAATGACTGCTGAAACAATAGAACGGTGTTGCCCAGGAAGGCGCCGGGCGGACTCTGAGCTTTTATCTGGCTGATATTTTGCGGGTCACCATACCAGCAACCGGTGTTCACTTGATTCAAAGCCATGATGGGAACCGCCGAAGCCAATACCGCACAGCCGGAAACCACAACACTGCCAACCCACCGTTCGCGCAGCCGGCCCAGAACAGGCCAGACCGCAAAGAGACAAGGCAACAGCAGGGGCAAGTTGGATAATTTGCCCGCCGTCATCAAGGCGGCGGAAAGCCCGGCCAGCCAGACATCTTCCGCGCGTCCCGATTGCCGCGCCCGCAAGCCGTAATGAACGGACGCCAGACAGAACAAGGCGCCGGCCATATCATTCCCGATGCTGCCAGCCTGGGTCGCGTAACCGTATCCCAACGGCAGAACCCACATCCACGTCCAGGCCACCCGGCGGGCAACCCCCAACCGCCGGAATATCGAAAAAAGCAAGCCCGGCAATAAGAGAAAGCTCAACACATTGATTAAAAACAGCGCCCGGTCCGAACGCAGCAACAGCAACAGCGGCATGGCAACCCACTCCCACCCGGTGGTGGAATAGTCCATCCGCTGGTTGAGGGTTGAAATCCAAACCCATTTCCCGGCAGCGAGCCAGTTCAGCATTCGCGGTAACCGGTAAGTCAAGGCGTCGAAATTGTTCGGCGGATACAAGGCGCCGCCTAAGAAAGCCAGGCCGGCAACAATCAGAAATAACGCCGGCAGCGGCCGCCGGAACCGGCGGCGGATTTTTCGCCAGCGCACGCGCGGCAGAAATTGCGCGGACGTTCTTTTGCGCCAGACCACCACGCCGATGAGCCAAATCAGCAGCGCCACGGCGTAGCCCCGGGCGTTCAGTTCGTGAATTGCCGAAAGCGCCCAGCCCGCGCAATTGAGATACGCGCAAAACCAGACCCAGAGGAGTACTACCGTGGGCATTTTTGCGCGGTTATTTCTAGGCCGTGCCGCTTTTAAAATCAATCAAATTAACGCCGTCACGCTTCGCGATCGTTTGATTTAAGATTTGCACCCGCGCACCAAATCGTAAATCGTCAATTATAAATCATCAATCGCACCATGCCTTCCTTCGACATCGTTTCCCAGGTCAACTCGATGGAAATCGAGAACGCCGTCAACCAGGCCAACAAGGAACTGGCCAACCGTTTCGATTTCAAAGGGTCCAAATCGGAAATCGTCCTCGATAAAAACGAAATCAAACTCTCCGCCCCGGACCAGTTCAAAATCAAGGCGCTTGCCGAAATCGTCCTGAGCCGGCTGGCCAAACGCAACATCAGCCTCAAGAGCGTGGAGCAGGCCGAACCGGACGTTTCGCCGCTCGGCCATGCCCGGCAGGTCATCAAAATCAAACAGGGCATTGAAACGACCGTGGCGAAACAAATCACCGGTTTCATCCGTGACGGCAAGTTCAAGGTGACCACGCAGATTCAGGGCGACGCCGTCCGCGTGACCGGCAAAAGCCGGGACGAATTGCAGGCGGTCATCGCCGCTGTGCGGGCGCAGGATTGCCCCGTGCCGGTGCAGTTCGTGAATTTCAGGGAGTGATCTTATGAAAAAATGCGCTTACTGCGGACACGAAAATGGAGATGAAGCAAGATATTGCCATGAATGTGGAACTGAATTTATGGCTGAAGCCCCGCCAACAGTATCGGCGGACGCAGAAGACAAAAAAGAGAATCGGCCAGTCGCGCAGAAATATTTTCTGCTTCGCTTTTTGATCGCCAGCGGTGTCTGGCTTGTCGTTTCGGGAATATCACTTTACGTGGCATGGCAACAGTCCAATCACTCGATAGCTTATTGGCAACAATGGGAAACGCGACGAGCGTTGAAGGACATGAGTAATGCGATCGCCGCCTATCAACAAAAGTTTAAAGTTGCTCCTCGCACCTTTGAACAGATTCAAGCAATGACCAATGACGTTCCAGAAATTGGATACTGGTCTGAGTTTGGATTTACCGATGGCTGGCAACATCCATTTATTATCACAAACGAAGGCGCGACGTGCTTGGTTATTTCGTATGGCCGTGACGGCAAGCCTGGTGGAAAAGGAATTGATTATGATCTGACAAGTGAAAATCGAAATCCTAAGGAATCGGTGCCGACTTTTGACCAGTTCTTTTACAATAGAGAAATGCAGGGCATGGTTGACAGTTCGTGTGTATGCGGCGGATTGGCTGCGCTTCTAAGTTTTTTGACTGTGCGCGTCCCAAATTTGACCAGACGAGGATTAATTGTTATCGCGAAAAGCCTCTGTGTAACTCTGGTGGGCACCTTGTTTGTCACAATAATGATTACTGCCGTGCACATCCCCAGTGGACATTGATTATGCGATTTCGCTATCTCGCAGACCCATTGTTTTTGTTTTGTCTGATCCTGTATTTCGTAAACCGCTGGATTCTTAAACCATACTTTCCAAATGATTTTTCCCGTGATTCCCTCAATGACGTGATTTGCATTCCGTTTTGGGTTCCAATCATGTTGTTCATCATGAGGAAAATTCGATTGCGAACCGACGATGTTCCGCCCAGGGGCTCAGAAATTTTGATCCCGCTTATCTTCTGGTCATGGTTTTTTGAGGCGTGTCTCCCGTTTGTCCCCTTTTTCAAACATTTGGCCACCTCAGACTACCAAGACATTTTGAGTTACACAGAAGGAGCTTTGTTCTCCGCCGTATTTTGGAAAATCTGGTACCGACAAAAATCGTCGAGCAATAATTTCTAAATCTCCATCACCTGCTGGTCTTCCGGCACGAGGACTTCGGCTTTGGGCTTCATCGCACGCAACATGTCCAGAGCGTCAGCGCCGCGGTTTCAGCTTTTAATCAGCCACCGGCTTTGCTACATTATCGTCATCATGGTATCGCCACTTGCCAAAACCGCGCGGGTTAATCGGAAGACGATTTCCGTTGTAGATTTGCGTGATGACGCGCGCGCCCGGCGTCACTGGCTGCGCCAGCCGCCGATAAAGAGGCTTGAAGGGCTGGAATTGTTGCGCCAGAGTGCCCACGCTTATGATCCCGTTACCGCGCGACTTCCAAGATTTCTTAAGGTTGTTAAACGCAAACGCGATTAGGTATCTGGTCATTGGCGGTTATGCCGTGGCCTACCACGGCCACGTCCGCTACACCGGTGACCTCGACATCTTTGTGGAGCTTTCGACTGACAACGCGGAACGGATGGTCCGCGCGCTTCGTGAATTCGGCTTCGATTTGCCGAAACTGAAACCTGAATTGTTCCTGCGAAAGGGGAAAATCGTTCGCATGGGACATGAACCCATGCGGCTGGAAATCCTCAATGAGATTGACGGCGTGAGTTTTGGCGAATGTTACCGGCAACGGCGCACGGCCAGGCTTGACGATTTGAAAATCAACTTCATTGACCTGCCGCAGTTGTTGAAAAACAAACGCGCCAGCCGCCGTCCCCAGGACTTGGCCGACATTGCCGCGCTGACATCCAGGCCGCCGCACAAAAAGGCCAGGCACTAAATCTCCACCACCTGCTGGTATTCCGGCACGAGGACCTCGGCTTTCGGCTTCATCGCGCGCAGCGTTTCAGCATGGGCCAGGCAGGAATCTTCTTCGCCGTGGATGCAGAAGATTTTTTTGAAGCTGCCGGACGCCTTTTCCACGTACTGTTTCAGCTCATTTTTATCGGCGTGCCCGGAGTAAGTGTCCAGCGAAACGACTTTGGCCCGGACATCGTACGGTTCGCCGAAGATGTTCACGGGGGTTTTGCCGGCGGTAATTTGATTGCCGAGCGTGCCTTCGGCGCAATAGCCGATGAAGAGCAGCAGATTTTTTTTGTCGCCGATGTTGTTCTTCAAATGATGCCGGATGCGCCCGGCTTCGGCCATGCCCGAGGCGCTGATGATGATCATCGGCTCGCGGCGGTCGTTGAGTTTCTTGGATTCCTCGGCGTCACTGATGTACGTCAGATTGCCCATGTCGAACGGACTTTGGCTGTCGCACATTGCGGCGGAAAGGTCGGGCCGGAGGCTTTCGCGGTGCCGTTCGTAAACGTCGCTGGCCTTG